>NZ_CP039638.1:300000-583445 GCF_004923295.1 Azospirillum sp. TSH100 | reverse complement strand
AGAATTGCAAGTCAAGGAAGTTTCCAAGAAGAGGTTGAAAGCATAATTGAAGATACTTCTTTGGATTACGAGCAGAATGCGAAGATAATTGGGAGAGGCGATGTCGTCGTGCCTGTTGACTTTCTTGTTCGGTCTTCCGAGCTGGAGACGGCAATATTCACCCTTCCTGCAGAAAGCAGCCATGCAAGCGTCGCCAAGGCGCGTGCCGAGAATGTGTTTGCCCGTTGTTATGATCTGAGAGATTGGCGGGGGCAACGTGTTGCAGCGCTGGATGACCGGCGACTTCTCTACCGGGACGAGGATATTGGGCGCATTCGAGAAGTCGCTACAATTGTTCCAATTTCCCAACCGGAAGCAATGCGTGATTTGCTGCTGGCCGCTTGAACGGTCAATAGTGGAGATTGCGCATATTGAACGTGTAGTTTTAGGCGCATGATTTCCTCACTTAGAAATCTGGGGCGCTGATTTTGAACTAAATTGAGAGTGTTTAGGGAGAATCTATCCCACCAACACCCCCGTCTGATACAGCGTCACTCTGATCCCCCCGTTCGACACCGACACCCCGCCCTCCAGGAACGGCAGTTCCGTCGCCTTCGCCAGGGCGGCCTCGTTGGTGATGATGCCCACGCGCCAGCCGGCGAAGCGGGTTTTCAGCGTCTGGCCCATGGCGTGGTAGAGCGGGATCAGGGACTTGCCCTCGCCGATGCGGGCGCCGTAGGGCGGGTTGACGATGACCAGACCGGGCGGACCCTCCGGTGGGGTCAGGTCGCTGATGGCGTGGTGGGCGAAGTCGGTCCAGGCGCCGACGCCGGCCCGCTCGGCGTTGGCGCGGCTCATCGCGATGGCGCCGGCGTCGCGGTCGCTGCCGTAGAAGCGCACGGCCGGCGTCGTCACCGTGCCGGCGCCGCGCAGGCTCTGCCAGCGGTCCGGGTCGAAAGTGGCGAGCTGTTCGAAGGCGAAGGAGCGGGAGCGGCCGGGCTTCAGGCCGGCGGCGATCTCGGCCGCCTCGATGACGAAGGTGCCGGAGCCGCACATCGGATCCACCACGGGCACGGGCTCGCGCCCGTCATAGCCGCACTGGCGCAGGAACAGGGCCGCCAGCGTCTCGCGCATCGGCGCCTTGTTGACCGCCTCCTTGTGGCCGCGCTTGTGCAGCGACTCGCCGGAACTGTCGACGCTGATGGTGCAGAGGTCGTCGTCGATGCGCGCTTTGATCTGGACGGCGCGGGTGTCCTCTTCCGCCGCGTCCTTATCGGCGGATTTCCCGGTCTTCTTGGGCGCGGCCTTGACGATGGGGGCGCCGAGTTCCTCGGCGATGGCGCGCTCGATGCGCTGGGCGGCGGCGCCGGCATGGTAGATGCGCGACGCCTTGCAGGAGGCCTCGACCCGCACCGGCACGTCGGCGCGCAGGATCTCGGCCCAGGGGACGCGGCGGGCGCGCTTGTCCAGCTGCGCCAGATGCAGGGCGCGGAAAGAGGCGATGCGCGCCAGCACGCGGGTGGCGCCGCGCAGCTCCAGATTGGCGCGCCAGACCTCCGGCCAGCCGCCGGTGACCGTCACCCCGCCCTTCACCATGGTGGGGTTGGTGAAGCCACGGTCGCTGGCCTCCGCGCACAGCACGGGTTCCAGGCCGGGGGCGGCCACCAGGAAAATCTCGAAAGGCTGGGCGGGGCTGGTCGGGTCGGTCGTCATGCGCCTACATAGCCCGAAGGGCTGGGTTCCATCGACAGGTTTCTCGCGGAACGGGCCGGCTGTTGACGCCGGAGTGCCGGCTCCTATGATCGTATTGGAACACGAACAATCAAGCCGGCTTGCGATTCCGAACATGGGATGGGCCGGACATCAGGGGAAGGACGCACGTCATGACCGCCACTGAAATCAACAACTGGCCCGCCGACCTGCTGGCGCAGGAGTTCCGCGGCAAGCGGGTTCTGGTCACCGGCAGCAGCCGCGGCATCGGTGCGGCGGTGGCGGCGGCCTTCGCCCGGCTCGGCGCCCGCGTCGCCATCCATGGCCGCGAGCGGGCGGCGGTGGAGGCGGTGGCGGCCGGCATGGGGGACGGCGTTGGGGGGGACGTGATCGGGCTGGCCGGCGACTTCGCCGACAAGGGGCAGACCCGCGCGGTGGTGGACCAGGCGGTCGACCGGCTGGGCGGGCTGGACGTGCTGGTCAACAATGCCGGCACCATGCTGGGCCGGGTCGGGCTGGCCGACATCGACGATGATTTCCTGCAACGGCAGTTCGACCTGAACGCCGCCTCGGCGGTGGTCGCCAGCCGCGCCGCCCTGCCGGCGCTGATCGCGTCGCGGGGGGCCATCGTCAACACCGGTTCGATCTCCGGCCGCACCGGAGGCAGCGCCGGCTCGTCGCTCTACAGCGCCGCCAAGGCCTTCCAGGCCAGCCTCGCCCGCTCGCTGGCGACGGAGCTGGCGCCGCACGGCATCCGCGTCAACGCGGTGTCGCCCGGCACCATCGACACCGACTTCCACCAGCGCTATTCGACCGCCGACAAGCTGGCGCAAACCGCGGCGCGCATCCCGCTGAAACGGCTGGGTACGGCCGAGGATTGCGTCGGCGCCTACCTGTTCCTCGCCTCCAACCGGATGGCCGGCTACATCACCGGCCAGACGATCGAGGTCAATGGCGGTCAGTTCTATAACTAACGGAGTATGTATCATAATTGCGAAGGCCAAGCCTTTGCGAAATGCAAAGCGATTTCAGCGATATTGGCAAATTGCGACGGGCTGGACGGGATTTTTACTAAAGATGGAGTGATTTCGCTGGGTAGAAAAACAAGGGCGGCGTTAATGGTGCTTTGGCACTCATCTTGTAAGGTACCTCGTTGACAACCGATCGCCCGAACGATCGGGACGCCGCCGACGGGCGGTTCAGACGACGAGGTCACCAGCCATGAACGCTACCACCCCAAGCCAGCCGGCCAACACCCGGGCCAGCAAATCCGGCCCCTTCGCCAATCTGCGCACGGCGGTCAAGATCTACACCGGCTTCGGCGTCACGCTGGCGCTGCTGGTCGGGCTTGGAGCGGTGTCGTGGAGCGGTTTGCGGTCCAGCGACGATGCGCTCCGCCGCTATGCGGCGCAGTCGCATGTCGCGATGGCCGTGGCGGAGGCGGACACCAACATTTCCGACGCCCTGGGGGCGGCGGAGGAATTCGTCTCCAGCGGGTCGACCGCCGTCGCCGACCGCTTCCGCAATGAAGTGGACAAGTTCCGCCGGACGCTGGAGGACGCCTCGACGCGGATGGCCAACGCGGGCGACCGGAAGGCGGCGCAGGAGATCGCCACCGTGCACCAGACGCTGACGGCCGGGTTCGACCAGCTGGTCGCCGCGCGGACGGAACGCGATTCGATCGTCGCGTCGGTGGTGAACACGCTGGGCGCCGACATCCGCCGCACGCTGAGCGACACGGTCAAGGCGGAGAAGGAAGGCGGCGACCTCGACCGCACGGTGCGGGCCGCCGACGTCAGCGAACAGTTCCTGCTGGTCCGCGTGCTGGTCGCCCGTTTCGTGGCGGAGACGAAGGCCGAGGATCTCGCCCGCATCCGCAAGGATCTGGCCGAACTGACCGGGAAGGCCGGCGCGCTGCGCAACGGCATGGCCGACGGAGCGGTGAAGACCAAGCTGTCGGACGCGGTCGCCAAGCTGCCCACCTATGGCGCCGGGATCGACCGCATCGCGGCGCTGAGCGACCAGCTGAAGTCGCTGAACAGTGAAACGCTGGGCAAGGCCGGCAAGGAGATCAACGAAAAGATCGGGCTGATCCGGGCGCATTCTGCCGATTTCCTGTCGCAGCTTGAGGTCAGCGCCGCCGCCGAGGTCGCATCGGCGGAAGGCCGCGGCACCGCGGTGACGATCGTGGCGGTTCTGCTCGGCCTGCTGCTGGCCTGGGCGATTTCGCGGGCGATCACCCGGCCGCTCGGCAACATCACGCGGGAGATGGGGCGGCTGGCCCAGGGCGACCTGACGGTGACCGTCTCCGACGACGACCGCCGGGACGAGATCGGCGCGCTCGCCCGTGCGCTCCAGATCTTCAAGACGAACGCGCAGGAGATGGAGCGGATGCGCAAGGCGCAGGAGGAGAGCGAGCGGCAGGCCGCCGCCCAGCGCCGCCAGACGATGATGCAGATGGCCGACACGTTTGAAAGCACGGTGAAGGGCATCGTCGACACCGTCGCCACCGCCGCCACCGGCATGCGCGACGCCGCCACCGCCCTGACCGCCACCGCGCAGGAGGCGAGCGAGCGCTCGCTGCTGGTGGCGTCGGCCTCCGAACAGGCGTCGGCCAACGTGCAGACCGTCGCCACCGCGACGGAGGAGCTGTCGGCCTCCATCGCCGAGATCGGGCAGCAGGTGGAGAACTCGACCAGGATCGCCACCCAGGCGGTGGCCGATGCCGACGGCGCCAACCGCACCATGCGCGAACTGGTCTCCGCCGCAGAGCAGATCGGTGCTGTGGTGGAACTGATCAGCGGCATCGCCGCCCAGACCAACCTGCTGGCGCTGAACGCCACCATCGAGGCGGCGCGGGCGGGCGAGGCCGGCAAGGGCTTCGCCGTCGTGGCCAGCGAGGTGAAGGCGCTGGCGACCCAGACCTCGCGGGCCACCGACGAGATCCAGGCCAAGGTGCAGGAAATTCAGCAGACCACCGGCGGTGCCCAAAGGGCCATCGGCGGCATCGGCCAGACCATCGGCCGCATGAGCGAGATCACCACCGCCATCGCCGCCGCCATCGAGGAACAGGCCGCCGCCACCCGTGAAATCGCCTCCAGCGTCACCCAGGCGGCCCAGGGCACCGAGGAGGTGTCGAGCAACATCGCCGGCGTCAGCACCGCGGTCCACGAGACCGGCGACGCCGCCGGCCGCGTCCACGGCACCTCCCAGGAGCTGGCCGCCGAGGCCGAGCGCCTGCGCAAGGAGGTGGGAACCTTCATCGCGACGGTGCGGGCGGCGTAAATCATCCTCGCTCCCCCTTCTCCCCGTACGGGGAGAGGGGTGGAGAAGGGGATGGAGCAGGTGGCGTCAGCCTCTTACAGCCAGCCTCTTACAGCCAGTCCGGCACCCGCTCGGCCGCCAGCATCTCCTCCACCGTGGGGCGGGGGCGGATGACGGAGAAGCGGTCGCCGTTGACCAGAACCTCCGGCACCAGCGGCCGGGTGTTGTAGGTCGAGGCCATCACCGCGCCATAGGCGCCGGCCGACAGGAAGGCGACGAGGTCGTTGTCGGCCAGCGGCGGCAGCGGGCGCTGGACGGCGAAGGTGTCGCCGCTCTCGCACACCGGGCCGACCACGTCGTAGGGCTCCTGCGCCGCGCCGGCCTCCGGCTCCGCCACCGGGACGATGCCGTGATAGGCGTCGTACAGCGACGGGCGGATCAGGTCGTTCATCGCCGCGTCGACGATGGCGAAGCGGCGGTGCAGCCCCTGCTTCACATAGATGACGCGGCTGACCAGGATGCCGGCGTTGCCGACCAGCGAGCGGCCCGGCTCCAGCGTGATGCGGCAGCCGAGATTGCCGGTGATGGAGCGCACCATCGCGGCATAGTCGGCCAGATCGGGCGGCGCCTCGTTCCTGTAGGTGATGCCGAGCCCGCCGCCGAGATCCAGGCGCTGGATGTCGTGGCCGTCCTCGCGCAGCTGGTGCAGCAGCGCCGCCACCCGCTCGTAGGCCGCCCGGAAGGGGGCGAGGTCGGTCAGCTGCGAGCCGATATGGACGGCGATGGCGACCGGCCTGATGCCCGGCAGGGCCGCCGCACGGCGGTAGATCTCGCGCGCGTGGTCATAGTCGATGCCGAACTTGTTCTCTTTCTTGCCGGTGGCGATCTTGGCGTGGGTCTTGGCGTCGACGTCCGGGTTGACGCGGAAGGCGATCGGAGCCTCCACGCCCATCGACGAGGCGATCTGGCTCAGCGCCTCCAGCTCCGGCACCGACTCGACGTTGATCTGGTGGATGCCGGCCTCCAGCGCGGCGCGCAGGTCGTCGCGGGTCTTGCCGACGCCGGAAAAGACGATGCGCTCCGCCGGGATGCCGCCGGCCAGCGCCCGCTTCATCTCGCCCACCGACACCACGTCGCCGCCGGCCCCCAGCTTCGCCAGGGTGCGGATGACGGCGAGGTTGGAGTTGGCCTTCAGCGCATAGCAGACGCCGGCATCCTGGCCGGCGAAGGCGCCGGCATAGGCGTTGTAGTGCGATTCCAGCGCCGCGGTGGAATAGAGGTAGAAGGGGGTGCCCACCTCGCGCGCCACATCCTCCAGCGAGACGGATTCGGCGTGCAGCACGCCGTTGCGGTAGGCGAAGACGCTCATGGGCGAGCCGTTAGGGGCACCGGTGCGGGCGGCGTTCATGGGAACTGGACTCCGGAACCGGCCGGCTTGCCGGGCTTCGGGTCCTGCGAAGGGTTGGGATAGGTGCGGGGGAAGGGATCGGACTGCCCCTCCGGAACCGGGCTGTCGACGGCCTTCGGCTTCTTGCCGCAGCCGGCCAGCGCCAGGGCGCCGGCCAGGGCGAGAACGGTCAGAGTGAAGCTGCGGGTCACAGGAAACGCTCCCGGGCGGCCTTCACCGCCTCCTGCACGCGGACGGGGGCCGGGCCGCCGAAGCTGGTGCGGCTGTTCAGCGACGCCTCGATGCTCAGCGCCGGATAGACGGCTTCGGTGATGCGCGGTTCGATGGCCTGGAGTTCGGCCAGAGTCAGGTCGGTCAGGCCGACGCGGCGGTCCTCCGCCGCCTTCACGGCGCGGCCGGTGACGTGGTGCGCCTCGCGGAAGGGCATGTCCAGCTCGCGCACCAGCCAGTCGGCGAGGTCGGTGGCGTTCAGGAAGCCGCGGTCGGCCGCCTCGCGCATCGCCGGGACGTTCGGCTGCATGTCGCGCACCATGCCTTCCATGGCGGCGATGCAGAGCGCCAGCGTGTCGTCGGCCTCGAACACCGGCTCCTTGTCCTCCTGCATGTCCTTGGAATAGGCCAGCGGCAGGCCCTTCATGGCGATCAGCAGGCTGTTCAGCGAACCGATGACGCGGCCAGCCTTGGCGCGCACCAGCTCCGCCGCGTCGGGGTTCTTCTTCTGCGGCATGATCGACGAGCCGGTGGTGAAGGCGTCCGACAGCTTGATGAAGCGGAACTGGGCGGAGCACCAGATCACGATCTCCTCGGCGAAGCGCGACAGGTGCATGGCGCAGATCGACGCCGCCGACAGATATTCCAGCGCGAAGTCGCGGTCGGACACCGCGTCCAGCGAATTGGCGGTCGGCCGGTTGAAGCCCAGCGCCTCCGCCGTCATGAAGCGGTCGATCGGGTAGGGGGTGCCGGCCAGCGCCGCCGAGCCGAGCGGGCATTCGTTCAGCCGGCAGCGGGCGTCGCGGAAGCGGCTGCGGTCGCGCCCGAACATCTCGACATAGGCCAGCAGGTGATGGGCGAAGCTGATCGGCTGCGCCGCCTGCAGATGGGTGAAGCCGGGCATCACCGTGCCGGTGTGCTGCTCCGCCAGATCGATCAGGGCGGCCTGGAGGGCGGTCAGGCCAGCGATGGTCCGGTCGATGGCGTCGCGCACCCACAGCTTGAAATCGGTCGCCACCTGGTCGTTGCGCGAGCGGCCGGTGTGCAGGCGCTTGGCCGGCTCGCCGATCAGTTCGGCCAGCCGGGCCTCCACATTCATGTGGATGTCCTCCAGTTCCACCTTGAAGGTGAAGCTGCCGGCGTCAATCTCTGCTTTCACGCGGTCGAGCCCGGCGATGATGGCGTCGGCGTCGGGCTGGGATATGATGCCCTGCTTGGCCAGCATCGCGGCATGGGCCTTCGACCCGGCGATATCCTGGTCGGCGAGCCGCTTGTCGAAGCCGATGGAGGCGTTGATCTTCTCCATGATGGCGGCGGGACCGCGCGCGAATCGCCCGCCCCACATCTGGCTGGCGGCGGGTGCGGCGGAGCCGCTAGGGGCGCCGGTCGGGGCGGCGGAGCTGTTCGGCGTGGTCTGATCGGCGCTCATGGGGACGGATACCGGGGCATTCGGGTGAAGGGGAGCGAGGAAGCGTGAGTATGCGGACTTTGGCGGCTGTCGCAACGGTTTGTGTGTGCATGGCCGGGGCCGGCCTGTGGTGGAGCGCCGGCGCGGCGCCCAACCCTGGAGCCGGCGCGCCGGAGGTGGTGCGGCTGGGCGCGGCGGACGCCGCCGTTCCGGCCACGCCGGTGGCGTCCACCGGTGCCGACAAGCTGGAGAAGTTCAAGGGGGCGGAGCCGAAACCGATGCCGCCGCTGTCCTTCGTCGACGCCGAGGGGCGGCGGATCGATCTGGCCGATTTCAAGGACCGGGTGATCCTGCTGAACCTGTGGGCGACCTGGTGCGGCCCTTGCGTGAAGGAGATGCCGTCGCTCGACCGGCTCCAGGCCCAGCTGGGCGGCGACGCCTTCCAGGTGGTGGCGCTGTCGCTGGACCGCGGCGGGCGGACGGCGGTCGAGCCCTTCTACAAGAAGACGGGCGTGCAGAATCTTACGGTCTTCCTCGATCCGGGATCGGAGTCGATGAAGGCGCTGTCGTTGCGCGGGCTGCCCACCACCATCCTGGTCGATCCGGAGGGGCGCGAGCTTGGCCGGGTCGAAGGGGCGGTGGAGTGGGATTCGCCGGAGGTCGTCGCCTTCCTGCGCCAGTTTCTCGGCCATGGCGGCAATCGGGGCGGGGGACCGGCGCGTGACAGCGGCGGCGTGATGAAGACCCGAGGCTGACGATCCGGCGGGCTTGGGGTAGAGTGCGGCGATAACCGTCCGCCTGTCCTGAGCCGCCCAATGATGCAGTCCGCCTCCTCCGGTCCCAAGCGCCACACCATCGACCCCGGCATCGTGATGATGCGGCAGGGCGAGCGCGGCGACCGGGCGTGGCTGATCGAATCCGGAGAGCTGGAGGTGCTGCTGACCGCCGCGGACGGCAGCACCCGGCGGCTGGGGGTGGTCGGCAAGGGGGCGGTGGTCGGCGAAATGGCGCTGATCGACGACGGCGAGCGCAGCGCCACCGTGCGTGCGCTGACCGAGGTCGCCTGCATCGAGGTGACGCGGGACGCCTTTCGCGGTTTGCTGAAGCGCAGCCCGCCGCTGGCCTCCTACCTGTTGCAGAGCCTGATCGCCGCCATCCGCCGCGATTACGGCCTGCCGCCGACCGAACGGGTCGGCAATCCGGTGGATTTCCGCTCCACCAACTCGTTCCAGAAGGTGGTCGACCGCCGGATGATCCGCGAGGGACATGTCTTCTTCAGCCCCAACGAACCGGTGAACGCCGCCTATCTGATCCAGTCCGGCCGCGTGGCATTGCGCGCCGGCCGCGGCACTCTGGGCGAGGACATCGCCAGCTTCGGGCCGGGCAGCCTGTTCGGCGAGATCTATCTGCTGACCGGCAGGTTGCCTGACGTCACCGCCGTGGCGGTCAGCGGCGGCATCTGCGAGGTGATCGACCGCCACAGCTTCGAGGACGCGGTGTTGGCGATGCCGCCGATCCTGAAATCGCTGACGCGGATCTACATCTCGCAGCTGACCAAGGCGAAGGCGGGGTGAGCTTTCCGGCGGTCAGGCGCGGTCGATCACGATCACCCGGAAGTCGTTGACGTTGGTCCGCGTCGGGCCGGTCACCACCAGATCGCCCAGCGCCTTGAAGAAGCTGTAGCCGTCGTTGTTGGCGAGGAAGGCCTTGGCGTCGAGGCCCAGCGCCTCCGCCCGTTTCAGCGTGTCGGGACGCAGGATGGCGCCGGCATTGTCCTCCGTGCCGTCGATGCCGTCGGTGTCGAAGGCGGCGGCCGAGATGCCGGGATGGCCGTCGAGCGCCACCGCCAGCGCCAGCAGGAATTCGACGTTGCGGCCGCCGCGGCCCTGGCCGCGCACCGTTACCGTGGTCTCGCCGCCGGACAGGATCACGGCGGGCACCGGGGCCGGCTGGCCGTGGCGGGCGGCCTGCCGGGCGATGCCGGCATGGACCTTGGCGACCTCGCGCGATTCGCCCTCGATGGCGTCGCCCAGGATGACGGGGGTGTAGCCGCGGTCGCGGGCCAGCGCCGCCGCCGCCTCCAGCGCGTCCTGCGGGGTGGCGATGATGGTGGTCTCGGCGCCGGCCAGACGCGGGTCGCCGGGCTTCGGCGTCTCGTCCTTGGCGGCCTCCAGGAAGGCGGCCACTGCGGGCGGCGGGGTGATGCCGTATTTCGCCAGGATGGCGCGGGCGTCGGCGAAGCTGGTCGGGTCGGGGACGGTCGGGCCGCTGGCGATCACCGACGGGTCGTCGCCCGGCACGTCGGAGACCAGCAGCGAGACGACGCGGGCCGGATGGGCCATGGCGGCCAGCCGGCCGCCCTTCACCGCCGACAGATGCTTGCGCACGCAGTTCATCTCGCCGATGTCGGCGCCGCTCTTCAGCAGCGCCTTGGCGACGGCGCGCTTGTCCTCCAGCGTGATGCCGGGCGCCGGCAGGGCGAGCAGGGCGGAGCCGCCACCGGAAATCAGGCAGAGCACGAGGTCGTCGGCGGTCAGCCCCTGCACCATGTCGACGATCCGCCGTGCCGCCTCCTGCCCCGCGGCGTCGGGCACCGGGTGGCTGGCCTGCACCACCTCGATCCGCTCGGTCGGCAGGTCATGGTCGTAGCGGGTGACGACGAGGCCGGTCAGCGGCCCCGGCCAGTGGTTCTCCACCGTCTTCGCCATCGCCGCCGCCGCCTTGCCGGCGCCGATCACCACCGTGCGGCCCTTCGGCGGCTGCGGCAGGGCCGCCGGCAGCCGGGTCTCGGCGGTCACCGCGGTGAGCGCTGCCTGGAACAGGTCGTGGAGCAGGGCGTCGGCAGTCGGGGCGGCATTGGGGGCGGTGGCGGTCATGGTCGCTCGGGCGTCGTGGATGGCGGGGCGCTTAGAATGCACGCGAATGGTTGGCGGGCCAATGGTTCGGGTGGGGCGCCATCATGTGACGGCGCCCCCGACCCCTTACTTCGACCCGACCTCGTGCCTGGCCAGCAGTTCCAGCGCGCGGAGCATGCCGGAATGGTCCCAGGCCGCCCCGCCCTGCGCGGCGCAGGCGTTGAACAGCTGCTGGCAGCTGGCGGTGTGCGGCAACGACAGGTTCAGCGCCTTGGCGCCGCTCAGCGCCAGATTGAGATCCTTCTGGTGCAGCTCGATGCGGAAGCCGGGGGTGAAGTTGCGGTTGATCATCCGCTCGCCATGGACCTCCAGGATGCGCGACGAGGCGAAGCCGCCCATCAGCGCCTGACGGACCTTGGCCGGATCGGCGCCGGCCTTCGACGCGAACAGCAGGGCCTCGGCCACCGCCTCGATGGTCAGCGCGACGATGATCTGGTTGGCCACCTTGGTGGTCTGGCCGTCGCCGTTGCCGCCGACCAGCGTGATGTTCTTGCCCATCTTCTCGAACAGCGGCTTGACCGTGTCGAAGGCCTCCTGCGGGCCGCCGACCATGATGGTCAGCGAGGCGGCCTTGGCCCCGACCTCGCCGCCCGACACCGGCGCGTCGAGGTAGGAGCAGCCGAGATCGTTGATGCGCTTGGCGTATTCCTTGGTCTCGATCGGGGAGATCGAGGACATGTCGACCACGATCTTGCCCGCCGACAGGCCGGCGGCGACACCCGTCTCGCCGAACAGCGCGGCGCCGACATGGGGAGTGTCCGGCACCATGGTGATGATGACCTCGGCCGCCGCCGCGACCTCCGCGCCGCTCGGGCAGGGGATGGCGCCCTTGTCGGTCAGCTCGGCCGGGACCGGCTTGATGTCGTGGACATAGAGCGTGTGACCGGCGTCCAGCAGATGCCCCGCCATCGGGGTGCCCATGATGCCGAGACCGATGAAACCGACCTTCATGACAATAGTCCTTCTCTTTGAATGGATGGGGGCGTCTCAGGCGTGCGCCGGTTCGGTCCTGTAGGGGGCGAACCAGCCGAGCCCCTCGTCCGTCGTCGTCTTCGGCTTGTATTCGCAGCCGACCCAGCCGCTGTAGCCGATGGCGTCCAGATGCTTGAACAGGAAGGGATAGTTGATCTCGCCGGTGCCCGGTTCGAAGCGGCCGGGATTGTCGGCCAGCTGGACATGGGCGATGCGGGCGAGGTTGGCCTCGATCGTGCGGGCCAGATCGCCTTCCATGATCTGCATGTGGTAGATGTCGTACTGCACGTACAGATTGTTGGAACCGATCTTGGCGATCAGGTCCAGCGCTTGGCGGGTGCGGTTCAGGTAGAAGCCGGGGATGTCGCGGGTGTTGATCGGCTCGATCAGCAGCTTGATGCCGGCGCCGGCCAGCGCGTCGGCGGCATAGGCGAGGTTGGCGGTCAGGGTGCTCTCCGCCGTGGCGGCGTCGGCCCCTTGCGGCAGGATGCCGACGAGGCAGTTGACCTGCTTGCAGCCCAGCGTGCCGGCATAGTCGATGGCGCGGGCGACGCCGTCGCGGAACTCCTGCACGCGCTCGGGCAGGATGGCGATGCCGCGCTCGCCGCCGCCCCAGTTGCCGGCAGGCAGATTGTGCAGGACCTGGGTCAGCCCATGCCGGCGCAGCTTCTCGGCCAGCGCGTCGGCGGCGAAATCATAGGGGAACAGGTATTCGACCCCACGGAAGCCGGCATCGGCCGCCGCGGCGAATCGATCGAGGAAGGGATGCTCGTTGTAGAGCATCGTCAGATTGGCGGCGAATTGCACCATGACCGAACTCCGGGTTACGCGACTTGGCCGCCGGGGATGGAGGGGCGGCCCTTGGGTTGGGAGCTTGACCGCCGCGCAGGCCCTTGAGCCAGTTCGCCGAACGGCTTTTTCACACAGCGGAAAGCGGGGCGCGCGAACGATCGGGGCACCGAAAGGCGCTGGCGGATGCAGCGGAACCAGATTGACGCTTACGTCACCCTGAATTAGGATTCGCACCGCCAATCATCAGTTTGCCCAGCGCCGCCAGAAGCGCGGGTCCGACAACCGGAGGACGTTTGCCCGTGATTATGCCCGGCTCCCAGCCCTACCCGCATCTGCTGGCCCCGCTCGACCTCGGCTTCACGGTGCTGAAGAACCGGGTGCTGATGGGGTCGATGCACACCGGGCTGGAGGACCGGCGCCGCCACTTCCCGCGGCTGGCCGCCTATTTCGCCGAGCGGGCGCGCGGCGGGGTCGGGCTGATGGTGACCGGCGGCTTCTCGCCGAATGTGGAGGGCTGGCTGTCGCCCTTCGGCTCCACCCTGGCGCGGCATGGGGCGGCGCGGGCGCATCGGGTCATCACCGACGCGGTGCATGCCGAAGACGGCAGGATCGCGCTGCAGATCCTGCATGCCGGGCGCTATGCCTACAGCCCGCTGTCGGTGGCGCCGTCGCGCATCAAGTCGCCGATCACCCCCTTCACCCCGCGCGCCCTGACCGCGCGGGGGGTGGAGCGCCAGATCCGCGCCTATGTCCGCTGCGCCGAGCTGGCGCGCGAGGCCGGCTATGACGGGGTCGAGGTGATGGGGTCGGAAGGCTACCTGATCAACCAGTTCCTGGTCACCCACACCAACCGGCGCACCGACAAATGGGGCGGCTCCTACGAGAACCGCATGCGCTTTCCGGTGGAGATCGTGTCGCGCATGCGCGAGGCGGTCGGGCGCGACTTCATCATCATCTACCGCCTGTCGATGCTGGACCTGATCCCCGACGGCAGCACATGGGAGGAGGTGGTGCAGCTGGCCCAGGCCATCGAGCGGGCGGGGGCCACCATCATCAACACCGGCATCGGCTGGCACGAGGCGCGGGTGCCGACCATCGCCACCAGCGTGCCGCGCGCCAATTTCGCCTGGGTGACGGGCAAGCTGAAGGACGCGGTGTCGATTCCGCTCTGTACCACCAACCGCATCAACACGCCGGAGGTCGGCGACGCGGTGATCGGAGAGGGGCTGGCCGACATGGTGTCGATGGCGCGGCCCTTCCTGGCCGACCCGGATTTCGTCGCCAAGGCGGCGGCGGGCCGGGCGGCGGCGATCAACAGCTGCATCGCCTGCAACCAGGCCTGCCTGGACCATATCTTCTCCGGCAAGACGGCGAGCTGCCTGGTCAACCCGCGCGCCTGCCACGAGACGGAACTGGTGATTACCCCGGCCAGACAGCGCAAGCGCGTCGCCGTGGTCGGCGCCGGGCCGGCCGGGCTTGCCTGCGCCACGACGGCGGCGGAGCGCGGGCACGAGGTTCACCTGTTCGACGCGGCGGATGAGATCGGCGGCCAGTTCAACATGGCGAAGCGGATCCCCGGCAAGGAGGAGTTCCACGAGACGCTGCGCTATTTCCGTCACCGGCTGGCGGAAACCGGGGTGGCGCTGCATCTGGGACGGCGGGTGGGCGCCGATGACCTGACCGGGGCCGGCTATGACGCGGTGGTGCTGGCGACCGGGGTGGTGCCGCGCGACCCGAAGATCCCAGGCCAGGATCATCCCAAGGTGCTGACCTACATCGATGTGCTGCGCGGCGCCAAGCCGGTCGGCCGCCGCGTCGCCGTGGTGGGGGCCGGCGGCATCGGCTTCGACGTCAGCGAATTTCTGGTGCATGAGGGGACGTCGCCCAGCCAGGATCCAGCGCTGTGGCGGGCGGAATGGGGGGTGGCCGATCCGGCCGCGGCGCGTGGCGGCGTCGCCGGCATCCGCCCGCATTTGACGCCGCCGGCCCGTGAGGTCGTGCTGCTCCAGCGCAAGGCGAGCAAGCCCGGCGCCGGCCTGGGCAAGACCACCGGCTGGATCCACCGGGCGCAGCTGAAGATGAAGAACATCCAGGCGCTGTCCGGCGTGAATTACGAGCGCATCGACGACGAGGGGCTGACCATCAGCTTCGGCGAGAAGCGCGAGCGGGTGCAGACGCTGGCGGTGGACAGCATCGTGCTGTGCACCGGCCAGGAGCCGTTGCGCGATCTTTACGCCCCGCTGGAGGCCGCGGGCATCGCCGTCCACCTGATCGGCGGCGCCGACGTCGCGGCCGAACTGGACGCCAAGCGCGCCATCGCCCAGGGAACGAAGCTGGCGGCGGGACTCTAGGAGGGCGCTCGCGCTCTCCTCCCACATCCATGACGGGAGTGAGGGCGCCTTTGTCACACCCCGATCCGGACGGGGGATGAGGAAATCGCTTGCCGCGCTAGCTGATATATTAGTATTCTGAGGCATGTGCTTCTGAGGAGGCTGGACGCCATGCCATCGGGCAACCCGCCGGCCAAAACCGGTTCCATCGCGGCACCCCCATCATCGACGCCGCCAAGTCTCCCGGCAAAGACCGCCGCGCTGCTGAGCCGCCCGCCGGCGCGCCGGGACATGCGGCGCGGTCCGACCGCGGCCGACGCCATCCACCGCGACCTGCGGGCGGAGATCGTGTCGCTGAAACGCAAGCCGGGCGAGCCGATCGCCGAAAAGCAGATCGCCGAGGCCTATGGCGTCAGCCGCACCCCGGTGCGCGAGGCGGTGCTGCGGCTGGCCGACGAGGGGCTGATCGAGATCTTCCCGCAATCCGGCACCTTCGTCGCCCGCATTCCGCTGGGCGCCCTGCCGGAAGCCGGCGTGATCCGCAAGGTGCTGGAGCGGGCGACCGTGCGCTTCGCCGCCGAACGGGCCAGCCGCAGCCAGATCGCCGCACTGCGCGCCTGCCTGGAACATCAGCGCGAGGTCGATGCGGTGGGCGATGCCGACGGCTTCCATCAGGCGGACGAGGCCTTCCACGCCCAGATCACCGAGATGGCGGGATATCCCGGCTTCTGGGCGATCATCCAGCAGGCCAAGGTCCAGCTCGACCGTTGCCGCCGCCTGACCCTGCCGGTCCCCGGCCGCATGCGCACGGTCATCGCCGAGCATGAGGCCATCGTTGAGGCGATCGCCGGCCATGACCCCGATCAGGCCGAACAGAGTCTGGTGCGCCATCTCGACAATTTGCAGATCACGGTGGACGACGTGCGCAACGCGGCACCGCTCTATTTCTCGGGCAGCCTGACCGCCGATATCGCTGCCGACGTGGCCTCCCTGGACGGAGCGCTTCGATGACCGGTTCCCGCCGCCGCATCGGCGTCATCGGCCTCGGCATGGCATCGGCGCCCCATGCGCAGAGCCTGATCGATCTGGCCGGCCGGGTGGAGGTGGCGGGCTGCTTCAGCCCGTCGGCCGCGCGCCGCGCCGCCTTCGCCGCCCGCCATGGCCTGCCGGTGGTCGACCGGCTGGAAAGCCTGCTGGAGGATCCGTCCCTGTCGGCCGTCCTGCTGCTGACGCCGCCCGACAGCCATGCCGCCTTGGTGGCGCGCTGTGCCGCCGCCGGCAAGCATGTGCTGCTGGAGAAGCCGCTGGACGCCACGCCGGAGGGCGCACGGGCGGTGGTCTCCGCGATGGAGAAGGCCGGGCTGACGCTGGGTGTGGTGTTGCAGCACCGTTTCCGCGCCTCGGTCGAACGGCTGGCGGCGCTGATGCGCGACGGCACGCTGGGCCGGCCGCTGACCGCCGCGGTGTCGGTGCGCTGGTGGCGCGACAATGCCTATTACGCCCAGCCCGGCCGCGGCATGAAGGCGCGCGACGGCGGCGGCGTGTTGCTCACCCAGGCGATCCACACGCTGGACGCCTTTGTCGGCCTCGTTGGCCTGCCGGATCGGGTTGCCGGCTTCGCCGCCACCAGCGCCCTGCGCAAGTCGGACCCGGCTGTGGGCATGGACACGGAGGATATGGTCGCCGTCGCCCTCAGCTATGGCAACGGCATGCTGGCGACCGTGAACGCCACCACCGCCGTCTATCCGGGATATCCCGAGCGGATCGAGATCGCCGGAACCGGCGGCTCCGCCGTGCTGGCCGGCGACCGGCTGGAGGTGCAGCTGGTCAATGGCGAGCACATCGTTGCCGGCGAGGACGGCGCCACGCTGGGCGGCGGGGCCGACCCGATGGCCTTCTCCCACCAGCATCACCGCGCGGTGCTGTCCGATTTCCTCGACGCGCTGGACGAAGGACGCCGGCCGCGGGTGGACGGGCGCGAGGCGCTGAAGGTGCACCGGCTGATCGAAGCGATGCTGGAAGCATCGGGCAGCGGCGGAAGCGTGGAGGTGGCGGCGCCCTGATCCCTGTCATCGACCGGAGTTCCGCAGGCCGGAATCACAGCCTTGCGCAATCCACCGCTTTGGCGTAAAGCGCCAGAACCAGGCCGGGCCCCTCTGGCAACCCTCACCGGTTGCGATGTCGGACTGGGAACATCAGGAGCGGCCCGCGCCTCTTGCCCCTGACCGGCGCATCCCGTCCGACGCCTTCGGCGCGGTCCCGCCGGTCATCAGAAGACCCTGCGCGGCCTCTCCTCCCACACTGATCGTGATGCGAGGACTCGTGCCCAAATGATGGAACTCTTCACCACCGAGGCGCTGATCGCGCTGCTCCAGGTCATCATGATCGATCTGGTGCTGGCCGGCGACAACGCCATCGTCATCGGTCTGGCCGCCGCCGGTCTGCCGAAGGAGCAGCGCGGCAAGGCGATCCTGATCGGCATCCTGGCCGCCACCGTGCTGCGCATCGCCTTCGCGGCGGTCACCACCCAGCTTCTCCAGGTCATCGGGCTGCTGCTGGCCGGCGGCGTGCTGCTGCTGTGGGTGTGCTGGAAGATGTGGCGCGAGCTGCGCCAGTCCCAGGAGGAGGACGAGGCGGTCGAGGCGCTGGAGAACGATGACGCCGCCGCCGCAGGTCCGCGCAAGACGCTGGGGCAGGCGGTCTGGCAGATCGTCGTCGCCGACGTGTCGATGTCGCTCGACAACGTGCTGGCCGTCGCCGGGGCGGCGCGCGAGCATCTGGGGGTGCTGGTCATCGGCCTGACCCTGTCCATCGCCCTGATGGGCCTCGCCGCCAGCCTGATCGCCCGCATCCTGCACAAGCACCGCTGGCTGGCCTATGTCGGCCTCGCCATCATCCTCTATGTCGCCCTGCACATGATCTATCGCGGCGCCCTGGAGGTGTGGCCCCTGGTGAATGGTCACGCCTGAACAGTTACGCCTTAACGGCCGAAAGCGGCTGGTCGTCGCATCTGAACGAATGGGGGGAAGGCTGCGGCGAAGGCTGGGGCCGAATGTCGCACCCGCCCCCCTGCGGCGATCCGTGCGCTGGCTGAAACCCGCCGCGGCGGTCACTTTGTCCCTCTCCCCGCAATCCTGAACAGATCAAAGTCCGAACGGTAGTTGCCGCTTTGAACTTTCAGGGTTGCGCGCAGATTGATATACTAATATCCTAAGTGCCGTGAACAGGGGGCCGCGCAAGGCAAGCCGGGGGGCTTGAGCGAGGACAGGAACGCGGGCGTGGCCGTATCGGCCGTGCATGATGCCCGGTTGCGCGCCGCGCCATCGCAGCGCTGCGAAAACCGGCCGCCGCTGCGTCCGATCTTCGATGCCTTGCCTGCCGCCGGTCCACACTTCGTCCAGTGGGGTGCAGGCGGCCCGTGGCCCGCCGGTCAACCAGGCAACACCAGAACAAGAGAGGAGACGGGCCGCATCAGGCTCCGTCCCCGCCATCAGGAGGAGAACCTATGAAGTTTTCGCTCACTTCGGTCCGCACCGCGCTGCTGGCCGCCTGTGCCGTCTGCGGCATCCTGGCCGCTCCCGTCCTGTCGGCGCCGGCCGCCGCCCGCGATTTCCGCTCCGCCGACATCCACCCGACCGACTACCCGACCGTCGAGGCGGTGCGCTATGTCGGCAAGCTGGTGGCCGAGCGCAGCAACGGCAAGCTGGGCATCAAGGTGTTCCCGAACGGCGCGCTCGGCACCGAGAAGGACACCATCGAGCAGCTGAAGATCGGCGCGCTGGAGATGATGCGCATCAACGTGGCGCCGCTGAACAACGTGGTGCCGGAGACGATGGTCACCGCGCTGCCCTTCATCTTCCGCGACACCGGCCACATGCGCCGCGTGCTGGACGGCCCGATCGGCGACGAGATCCTGGCGGCGATGGAAAGCCAGGGCATGATCGGTCTGGCCTTCTACGACAGCGGCTCGCGCAGCATGTATTCGGCGGCCAAGCCCTACAAGACGCTGGCCGACATGAAGGGCGCCAAGATCCGCGTCCAGCAGTCCGACCTGTTCGTCGCCATGATCCAGGCGCTGGGCGCCAACGCCACGCCGATGCCCTTCGGCGAGGTCTACACCGCGCTGAAGACCGGCATCGTCGATGCCGCCGAGAACAACTACCCGTCCTACGAGTCCTCCCGCCACTTCGAGGCGGCCAAGTACTTCACCCTGACCGAACACGCGATGGCGCCGGAAGTGCTGGTCTTCTCCAAGGTCGCCTGGGACCGCCTGTCGAAGGACGATCAGGCCACCATCCGCAAGGCCGCCAAGGACTCCGTTCCCTACATGCGCAAGCTGTGGGACGAGCGCGAGCTGAAGTCGAAGGAGATCGTGACCCAGGCCGGCGCCCAGATCGTCGAGGTTCCGAACAAACAGGAATTCATCGACGCCATGAAGCCGGTCTACGCCCAGTTCGCGAACACGCCGAAGCTGCAGAGCCTCGTCCAGCGCGTCCAGGAAACCAAGTAACGACCTTTCCGTAACGCCAAGAACAAGGCGGCGCGCGGCCTCGTCCCGTCAGGGGCGGACCGCGCATCGCCGGGGTCTCAGGAGTGGGGAGCCGCAGCATGGATATCGAGCTGCAAGCAATGGACGTCAGCCCGCCGCATGCGACCGGCTGGCTGACCCGCATGAATGCGGTGCTGGCCAAGACCGGCATGTATGCCGCCATCATCGGTTTGATGATGATCGTGTGCGTCGTCTTCTATCAGGTGTTCGGCCGCTATGTGCTGAACAGCTCGCCGACCTGGGCGGAAAGCCTGGCGATCGTGCTGGTGCTCTACGTCACGCTGATCGGTGCCGCCGTCGGCGTCCGCGACGCCGGGCATATCGGGCTGGAATCGCTGCTGGTGATGCTGTCGGACAGCGCGCGCCGCAAGATGGACATCCTGATCTACGCCCTGGTCGGCATCTTCGGCGGCTGCATGGCCTACAACGGCTGGATCCTCGGCAGCTCGGTCGCCTCCTACACCATCCCGAACCTTCACGTCTCCGAAGCCGTGCGCTATGTGCCGCTGGTGCTGTCGGGCGTCCTGATCGTTCTCTTCTCCATCGAGCATATCGTCGCCATCGTGCGCGGCGAGGAGGTCAAGCCGTCATGGAACTGACCATCCTGACCATCACCTTCTTCGGCTTCCTCATCCTCGGCATTCCGGTCGCCTTCGCCATCGGCCTGTCGGCGCTCTGCACCATCCTCTATGAAGGCCTGCCCGTCGCGGTGGTCTTCCAGCAGATGATGTCGGGCATGAACGTCTTCTCGTTCCTGGCCATTCCCTTCTTCGTCTTCTCCGGCGAGCTGATGCTGCACGGCGGCGTCGCCGACAAGATCGTGACCGCGGCCAAGAGCATGGTCGGCCACATCCGCGGCGGGCTCGGCATGTCCAACGTGGTGGCCTGCACCCTGTTCGGCGGCGTCGCCGGATCGCCGGTCGCCGACGTGTCGGCCATGGGCGCCGTGATGATCCCGATGATGAAGCGGGAAGGCTACCACGCCGACTACGCGGTCAACGTCACCACCCACGCCGCCCTGGTCGGCGCGCTGATGCCGACCAGCCACAACATGATCATCTACGCGCTGGCCGCCGGCGGCAAGGCGTCGATCGGGGCGCTGATCGCCGCGGGGCTGATGCCGGCGCTGCTGCTGATGGTCTGCAACCTGGGGGCCGCCTATTACGTCGCGGTGAAGCGCGGCTATCCCAAGGGGACCTTCCCCGGCTGGGACATCCTGGCGCATTCCTTCGCCGCCGCGGCGCCCGGCCTGCTGATCGTCGTCATCATCCTGGCCGGCATCACCACCGGCGTGTTCACCGCCACCGAGTCGGCCTCGGTCGCCGTGATCTACGCGCTGCTGCTGACCACCTTCGTCTACCGCACGCTGAGCTGGGAGAAGTTCCTGGCCGCCGCCGCCAAGACGGTGAAGACCACCGGCGTGGTGCTGCTGCTGATCGGCGTGTCGACGATGTTCCAGTACCTCATGGGTCTCTACGAGGTGGCGGACATGACCGGCGAGCTGCTGGCCGGCGTGTCGACCAACCCGCTGATGATCTTCCTGCTGATCAACATCATCCTGTTCCTGCTGGGCACCTTCATGGACATGGCCAGCACCATCCTGATCTGCACGCCGATCTTCCTGCCGATCGCCATGCAGTACGGCATGGATCCGGTGCAGTTCGGCATCGTCATGCTGATAAACTGCGCCCTTGGCCTGAACACTCCGCCGGTCGGCACCACCCAGTTCATCGGCTGTGCCATCGGCGGCGTGTCGGTGGGCGAGGTGATGCGCTCCATCACGCCCTTCTACGGGGCGCTGTTCGTGGCGCTGCTGCTGGTCACCTATGTCCCGGCCTTCTCGCTGTGGCTGCCGCGCATGCTGATGCACTGAGACAAGGCCGGGAAACGGGCGGCGCTCCCGCACCCCTGAACGACTTCTCTCCTGGACTGGGCCATCGGGGGCTTCCCGATGGCCCATTTTTTTGCGTCAGGTCGTCAGGTCCAGCACCACCCGGCCGCGGATCCGTCCGGCCAGGATGCGTTCGCCCAGTGCCGGCAGATTGCCGAAGGGATGGACCTCGTACATCGAGGCGAGATGGCCGGGGTCGAGGTCGCGGGCCAGCCGCGCCCAGGCCGATGCGCGGCGGTCGGCCGGCGCCATCACCGAATCGATGCCGATCAGTGCCACGCTGCGCAGGATGTGCGGCAGCACCGTGCCCGGCAGGTCCGACGAACCGGCCAGCCCGCAGGCGGCCACGGCACCGCCCCAGACGGTCTGGGACAGCGCGTTGACCAGCGTGATGCCGCCGACCGAATCGACCCCGCCGGCCCAGCGCTCCTTCTGCAGTGGCGGCCCCTTTTCCAGCAGGGCGGCGCGGTCAATGAGGCCGGTGGCGCCCAGACCGCGCAGATAGTCGTGCGTCTCCGGCCGCCCGGTGGAAGCGGTGACGGCATAACCGCGCTTCGCCAGCAAGGCGACCGCAACCGAACCAACGCCCCCGGCGGCCCCGGTGACCAGAACCTCGCCTCTGCCCGGTGCGATGGTGCCCCAGCGTTCCAGCGCGTCGACGCACAGTGCCGCGGTATAGCCGGCAGTGCCGATGCCCATCGCCTGTTCCGGCGTGAAGACGTCGGGCAGGCGGGTCAGCCAGTCCGGCTTCACCCGCTGGTAGCGGCTGTAGCCGCCCCACTGGGTTTCCGACAGGCCCCAGCCGTTGACCACCACCCGGTCGCCGGCTTTCCAGTCCGGAGAGCGCGACTCGACCACCGTGCCGGCGAGGTCGATCCCCGCCACCATCGGCAGCTTGCGGGCGATCTTCGCCTTCCCGCTGACGGCGAGGCCGTCCTTGTAGTTCACCGTGGAGTGGGAGACCTCGACCAGCACCTCGTGGTCGGGCAGGTCCGACAGCGACAGGGTGGTGAAGGACCCTTTGAGCTTGCCGCCGTCGTCGGCGATGACGAAGGCGGGGAAGGCGTCGGGCATGGGCATGGCGGGCGCACTCCGTTGCGATGTGGGATTCGGAAAACGATGTGCCGTATTGAGATATAGGTCAAACAAATTAATGAATGCGCCCCGGTCCCCGTTCTAACCACGAATTGGAGGTAGTTTCCGGCAGGCCTCCCCTGTTGGGGAAAAAGAGAGGCAAGCCGCTGCAACAACGATGGCCGGCTGGATGGTGTCGAAATCGAAAGGAACCGTACTGCTTTCGCCGCGACGGAGAAAAAAGCTCTCCCGGGCGGAGTGGATGCTTCCCAAGGAATGATGGGCTTATTGGATGTTGTTCGGTGGATATGATCCCGTACATCACAGAACGCGCAAAACGATTTCCAACAACTCCCCAGAAAGGGGTTTCCATGCACGGGATCATTCTTGCCGACGCCGCTCTGGCCGACATCGATGCGCTGATCGGCCGGCACGCGCCGGACGTGATGGTGGTCCGGGTCGCCGCTGATGAGGACGCCCTGGGCCTGCTGGCCGACGCGCTGGAGGCCGCCCGCGACGCCGGCCCGGCGGCGGTCCACCTGATCGCCCATGGCGCGCCCGGTGTGGTGAAGCTGGGGGCGACGCCGCTCGACACCAGCGCCCTGTTCGACCGCCGCTGGCCCGATGCGACCGGCTGCGAGATCCTGATCCACGCCTGCGATGTCGGCGCCGGCCACAACGGCCGCCGCTTCGTCGAGCGTCTGGCCGCCGTCACCGGCGCGCGCGTCGCCGCGGCCAGCCACCCGGTGGGCAATCCAGGTGGCTTGGCCGACCAGGGCGCGTCCTGGGATCTCGACGTGGTGACCGGCCCGATCCTCGCGGCCCGCCCGTTCGCCGGGGCGGAGGCCTGGCCGCACCGGCTCGGCTACAGCGGCACCGCCACCAGCGGCAACGACACGCTGATCGGCGACAACGGCGGCAACACCATCAACGGGCTGGCCGGCAACGACAGCATCGTCGGCGGCACCGGCAACGACAGCCTGATCGGCGGGCTGGGCGACGACACGCTGGTCGGCGGCGGCAACAGCGGTCAGGCGGCCGGCGACACCATGAATGGCGGTCTGGGCGCCGACCATTATGTCGGCGGCAGCGGCTTCAACATCGTCACCTACGAGAACGCCACCACCGGCATCACGCTGGATCTGACCAACGGCGCCAACAACACCGGCGAGGCGGCCGGCGATACCTTCGTCGATATCCAGCGCTGGGTCGGGTCGGAGCATGCCGACAGCCTGACCGCCGGCGACACCGCCGTCTGGTTCTGGGGCCATGGCGGCAACGACCTGGAGCATGGCGGGGCCGGCAACGACACGCTGGAGGCCGGCGACGGCAACGACACCGTCTTCGGCGGCGGCGGCAACGACCTGATGTACGGCCGCGCCGACAACGACCAGCTTCACGGCGAACTCGGCAACGACACGGTGGCCGGCGGCGGCGGGGCCGATCTGATCTATGGCGATGCCGGCAACGACCTGCTGAAGGGTGATTGGGAGCGCGACACCGTCTATGGCGGCGACGGCGACGACACCATCCTCGCCGGCATCGTCAGCTCGGGCAGTTATGCCCAGACGCAGAACGATCTGATCTATGGCGATGCCGGCAACGACCGCTACATCGTGGTCAGCCAGTACGATGCCGGCACCGTCAGCTTCGACGGCGGCGCCGGCACCGACACGCTGGAGCTGCGGTCGGACAATCTGACCAGCTACAACGGCTACAATCTGGAATATTACACCGACGTCGCCTCGCCGAAGATCGACATCAGCGGCATGACGCTGACCAGCGTCGAGACGCTGGCCCTGACCGGCAGCCAGCGCCACACCGTCACGATGACGGCGGCCCAGGGCAACGGCTTCGGCAGCATCACCGGCGCCACCACCGGCGACGCCTTCGCCATTGTCGGCGCGTCACTGTCCGGACCGGTCGGCAGCGGCAACGGCAGCACGCTGACCGCCGGCCATGTCCAGGCGGAGACGGTGAACGGCGTCACGCTGGTCCATGTCGGGCTCGACGCCACCGCCGGGTCGGACCTGACGCTGCGCATTGCCGGCAGCTTTGCCGCGTCCAGCATCAGCCTGTCCGGCAACACCATCACGCTGGGCCAGGGTGGCGGTTCGACCGGCGGCGGCGATACCGGCGGCGGCACCGGAGGCGGGACGGGCAGCACCGGCGGCCAGACGCTGACCGGCACCGACGGCCGCGACTATCTGGCCGGCGGCAGCGGCAACGACACCATCATCAGCAACGCCGGCAACGATTACATGACTGGCGGCGGCGGCAGCGACAGCTTCGTCTTCAAGCCGGGCGACGGCTGGGACTATATCGGCGACTTCCAGGCCGGCAGCGGCGGTGACGTGCTGAACGTCGCGGGCTGGAGCGGGTTCAAGGACTTCGCCTCGGTGATGGCCGTCACCGTGCAGGACGGCGCCAACACCGTCGTGAATTTCGACAACAACAACAGCGCCATCCTGGCCAACGTCAACCGCAGCAGCCTGACCGCCGCCAATTTCTCCTTCACCGCGACCACCGGCAGCACGGGCGGGGGCACCGGCGGCTCCACTGGCGGCTCGACCGGCGGCACGCCGGGCCAGACCATCACCGGCACCTCGGCCGGCGAGTATCTGGCCGGCGGCAGCGGCAACGACACGATCACCGGCAATGCCGGCAACGACTACATGATCGGCGGCGCCGGGCGCGACACCTTCGTCCAGCATGCCAGCGACGGCTGGGACTGCATCGGCGACTTCCAGGCCGGCAGCGGCGGCGACGTGATCGACATCCGCAGCATCAGCGGCTTCACCAGCCTGAACGACGTGCTGACCCACTCGACCCAGGACGGCGCCGACCTGTCGATCGACCTCGGCGCCTTCAACTCGATCAAGCTGATGGGCGTCGACCGCAGCAGCCTGACGTCGGAGAACTTCCTGTTCGCCAGCTCGGTGGGGTGATTGGAGGGAAAGCTCCCTCTCCCGGGACGGGAGAGGGAGCTTTTCTGCTTACCGCTCCACCGCCACCGGGACGTTCAGGGCGTTGCGCTTCGACACCGCCTCGTAGACCGGCGGGAAGGCGGGGCGGTTGATGTAACGGCCGGCGCCGCGCACCGCGCGGCTCTCGCCCAGCGCGTGGACGATGCGGCCCTGGCTCAGCGTGTAGGCCGGGGTGCCGGTGACGGTCATGCCCTCGAAGATGTTCAGGCCCACCTTCTGCATCTGGGTCTTGGCCGAGATGGTCCTGGTCGCCTTCGGATCCCACACCACGAGATCGGCGTCGGCCCCGATGCTGACCGAACCCTTGCGCGGGTAGAGGTTGAAGATCTTGGCGGCGTTGGCGGAGGTGACGGCGACGAACTCGTTCATCGTCAGCCGGCCGGTGTTGACGCCGTGGGTCCACAGCGCCGTCATGCGGTCCTCGATGCCGGCGGTGCCGTTCGGGATCTTGGTGAAGTCGTTGCGGCCCATCGCCTTCTGCTCCGCGCAGAAGCAGCAATGGTCGGTGGCGGTGGTGTGCAGGTGCCCGGCCTGCAGGCCACGCCACAGGGCATCCTGATGCTCCTTCGGGCGGAAGGGCGGGCTCATGACGTGGCCGGCGGCGAAGTCCCAGTCGGGGTTGCGGTAGACCCCGTCGTCGATCAGCAGATGGCCGGCCAGCACCTCGCCGAACACGCGCTGGCCGTCGTTCTGGCCGCGTTCGATGGCGGCCAGCGCCTCCTTGGCCGAGACATGGACGATGTAGACCGGAACGCCGAACACCTTCGCCACCTGGATGGCGCGGTTGGCGGCCTCGCCCTCCACCTCCGGCGGGCGGGAGAGCGGATGGGCCTCGGGTCCGGTCAGGCCCTGGGCCAGCAGCTTCTTCTGGAGCTGGAAGACCAGCTCGCCGTTCTCGGCATGGACGGTGGGGATGGCGCCCAACTCCAGGCAGCGCTGGAAGCTGTTCACCAGCGTCTCGTCATCGGCCATGATGGCGTTCTTGTAGGCCATGAAATGCTTGAAGCTGTTCACGCCATGGTCGGCCACCAGCGTGCCCATGTCCTGCCGCACGCTCTCGTCCCACCAGGTGACGGCGACGTGGAAGCTGTAGTCGCCGGCCGCCTTCTCCGCCCAGCCGCGCCAGGTGTGATAGGCCTCCATCAGGCTCTGCTTGGGGTTGGGGATGACGAAGTCGATGATCATCGTCGTCCCCCCGGCAAAGCCGGCGGCGGTGCCGCTGAAGAAATCCTCCGTCGTCACCGTGCCCATGAAGGGCAGTTCCATGTGGGTGTGCGGATCGATGCCGCCGGGCATGACGTAGCAGCCGCCGGCATCCACCACCTCGGCCCCCGCCGGCACGTCCAGTTTCTCGCCCACCGCGGTGATGATGCCGTCCTGGCAGAGGACGTCGGCGCGGCGGGTATGCTCGGCGGTGACGACGGTGCCGCCGCGGATCAGGATGGTGGACATGCTCGGGCGCTCCCTCAGGAAATGGATGGGACGGAGTGGTCGGGCGTTTCGGACAGGTCGGGTTCGGCCATCTGCGGCTCTGGCAGGCCGGCGGCGCGCAGCACCATGCGCAGGACTTCGACCGTCATGGTTGCGAAGTCCTGGCGGGTCAGGCTGCGGCGGCCCAGCACCTTGCGGATCTGGACGTCGAAGTCGGCGTAATGCTGGGTCACCGCCCAGATCATGAACAGGAACTGGCGGGCATCCACCGGCGCCATGCGGCCGGCGGCGACCCAGCCGTCGATGACGCCTGCCTTGGCGTCGACCAGCGCTTTCAGGTCTTCGGCCAGGAAACGGTCTACCTGGGTGCCGCCATGCAGGATCTCGTTGGCGAAGACCTTGGAGGCGTGCGGGCGGCTGCGCGAGACCTCCATCTTGGCGGTGACATAGGCGGTCAGCGTCGCCGCCGGATCGGCGTCGGGGGTGAAGGAGGCGATCGGCGCCAGCCACATCCGCAGGATATTGTCGAGCACCGCGCGGTAGAGATCGTCCTTGGTGCCGAAATAGTAATGCAGGTTGGCCTTGGGCAGGCCGGCCCGCTCGGCGATGTCGGCCATGGTGGCGCCGGCGAAGCCGGCCTCGGCGAAGACGCGTTCGGCCGCCTTCAGGATGCGCTCGACGTTCTCACGCCGGATGCGGCCCTGGGGCTGGGTGGAGTCTGCTGTGTCGGCAGCCGGTCGCGCCATCGCTTTCGTAACCACTCGTTCATTGCCGGGACTGGTCCCCTCTCCCCCCGCTCACGCGCAAACTTCGTTTGCGCTGACGCGACAGGCGGACCATAGGTCCGCCGATAGCGGGGAGAGGGTCAGGGTGAGGGGGATGCGTTGCGGGATCTTTGTGGAAACCCTGCCGCGCCTCCCCCTCACCCAACCCTCTCCCCGGGGGGGAGAGGGCTAGCTTCGGCCATCGCATTCGCGCGGTCGAGCACGGCGTGCAGCAGCACCTCGCAGCCGGCGGTCGACCATTCAGGGGTCGTCTCCTCGACCTCGTTGTGGCTGATGCCGTCGATGCAGGGGATGAAGACCATGCCTGTCGGCGCGACCTTGGACAGGTAACAGGCGTCGTGGCCGGCGCCCGACACGATGTCGCGGAAGCTGTGGCCGGTGCGCTCCACCCCCTTGCGGACGGCGGCGACGCAGTTCTCGTCGAACCTGATCGGGGCGTAGTACCAGATCTGCTTGAAGTCGCTCTCCAGCCCGATCTCGCCGGCGATGCGCTCCACCTCGACGCGCAGCTCGCCATCCATGGCGGCGAGGATGGCATCGTCCGGGTGGCGGAAATCGACGGTGAAGAAGACGCGGCCGGGGATGACGTTGCGGCTGTTGGGGTGGATCTGCATCAGACCCACCGTGGCGCAGGCGAGCGGGCCGTATTTCATGCCGATGCGGTTGACCGCATCCACCACGCGGGCGGCGCCCAGCAGGGCGTCCTTGCGGCGGACCATCGGGGTCGGGCCGGCATGGGCCTCCTGGCCGGTGAAGGTGATCTCGTACCAGCGCTGGCCCTGACAGTCGGTGACGACGCCGATGGTCTTGCCCTCGGCCTCCAGGATCGGCCCCTGCTCGATGTGGGCCTCGAAATAGGCGCCGACCTTGCGGCCCCCCACCTCCCGGTCGCCGGCATAGCCGATGCGGGCCAATTCCTCGCCCATCGTCTTGCCGTCGAGGTCGGCGCGCGACAGGCCGTACTCCAGGTCGAACACCCCGGCGAAGACGCCGGACGACACCATGGCCGGGGCGAAGCGCGAGCCCTCCTCGTTGGTCCAGACCGCGACCTCCACCGGGGCCTCGGTGACGTAGTTCATGTCGTTCAGGCTGCGCACCACCTCCAGCCCGGCCAGCACGCCATAGACGCCGTCATACTTGCCGCCGGTCGGCTGGCTGTCGAGATGGCTGCCCATGATGACCGGGGGCAGGCTGTCGTCGCGGCCGGGGCGGCGGGCGAAGATGTTGCCCATCCTGTCGACGGAGACCGTGCAGCCGGCCTCCTCGCACCAGCGCACGAACAGGTCGCGGCCCTGTTTGTCGAGGTCGGTCAGCGCCAGCCGGCACACGCCGCCCTTGGGCGTGGCGCCGATCTG
The DNA here is from genome assembly GCF_004923295.1 of Azospirillum sp. TSH100. Classification (NCBI taxonomy): domain Bacteria; kingdom Pseudomonadati; phylum Pseudomonadota; class Alphaproteobacteria; order Rhodospirillales; family Azospirillaceae; genus Azospirillum; species Azospirillum sp. TSH100. The sequence continues at coordinate 554,385 of NZ_CP039638.1, read as the reverse complement.
CGCCATGTCCATCAGGCTCTGCCACAGGCGCGAGCCGTTCACGGCGACATTCTGCGGGGTGGACATGTTGCTCTCTCCTGAACGTCGTTGTCGTGCAGCGTTCTTATTCGGCGGCGGCTTCTGGGACGCGCATCGGGTTGCGGGCGTCGTTGGGCCAGGTGACGTAGGGCAGGTCGGTCTGCTCCGGCACCATGGTGATGCAGTCCGGCACCGGGCAGACATGGCTGCACAGGTTGCAGCCGACGCACTCCTCGTTGACCACGGTGAAGACGCGGCGGCCCTCTCCCTGGTCGATGCGGATCGCCTGGTGCGAGGTGTCCTCGCAGACGATGTGGCAGCGGCCGCAATCGATGCACAAGGCGGGGTCGATCACCGCCTTGGTCGAGAAGTTCATGTTCAGGTCGTTCCAGTTGACGACGTTGCGCACCGCCCGCCCGCTCAACTCGTCCAGCGTCCGGTATCCCTTCCCGTCCATCCAGTTGGACAGGCCGCCGATCATGTCCTCGACGATCTTGAAGCCGTAGGTCATGGCGGCGGTGCAGACCTGCACGTTGGTGGCGCCCAGCGCCAGGAACTCCGCCGCGTCGCGCCATGTGGTGATGCCGCCGATGCCGCTGACCGGCATGCCATGCGTGTCGGGGTTGCGGGCGATCTCCGCCACCATGTTCAGCGCGATGGGCTTTACCGCCGGGCCGCAATAGCCGCCGTGGCTGCCCTTGCCGTCGACCACCGGAGTCGGGGCCATGGCGTCGAGGTCCACCGCGACGATGGAGTTCACCGTGTTGATCAGCGAGATGGCGTCGGCGCCGCCGCGCCTGGCCGCTTCCGCCGACCACAGGATGTTGGTGATGTTCGGGGTCAGCTTGACGATCACCGGCAGATTGACGGCGTTCTTCACCCAGCGGGTGACCTGCTCCACCATCTCCGGCACCTGACCGATGGCGGAGCCCATGCCGCGCTCGCACATGCCGTGCGGGCAGCCGAGGTTGAGTTCCAGCCCGTCGGCCGCCCCGGTCTCGGCGATGCGGCGGGCGAGACCGGCCCAGGCCGATTCCGTCATGGTGGCCATCAGCGAGACGACCATGGCGCGGTCGGGCCAGTCGCGCTTGACCTCGATGATCTCCTGCAAATTCACGGCGAGCGGCCGGTCGGAGATCAGCTCGATGTTGTTGAAGCCGATCATCCGGCGGTCGGTGTCGAGATGCGCGCCATAGCGGCTGGAGACGTTGACCACCGGCGGGTCCTCGCCCAGCGTCTTCCACACCACGCCGCCCCAGCCCGCCTTGAAGGCGCGGACGACGTTGTAGGCCTTGTCGGTCGGCGGGGCGGAGGCCAGCCAGAAGGGGTTGGGGGAGCGGATGCCGGCGATGGTGCTGCGAAGATCGGCCATGATGTGGCTCCCTTTCCTCAGGCGGTCAGGTGGCTGTGGATGGCGAGGGCGGCGAGCTTGCCGTCCTGCACGGACTGGACCGTCAGATCCTCGCCCGTCGCGACGCAATCGCCGCCGGCCCAGACCTTGGCAAGCGTCGTGCGGTAGGCGCTGTCGATGGCGATCTTGCCGCCGGTGATTTCCAGCCCGGACAGGGCATCGGCCGACAGCTTTTGCCCCACCGCCTTCAGCACCATGTCGGCCTGGAGGGTGAAGGTCTCGCCGGTGCCGGACAGCTTGCCGTCGGTCAGGCGGGTGCGCTCGAAGGTGATGGTGGTGTCGCCGATCTCTTTCGGCGCGGCGAAGGTCTTGAGGACGACGCCCTCGGTCTGGGCCAGCTCCTGCTCCCAGCCGGTGGCGCCCATCTGGGCGCGGCCGCGGCGGTAGACCAGGGTAACGTCCTCGGCACCCAGGCGCTTGGCCTGGATGGCGGCGTCCACCGCGGTGTTTCCGCCGCCGATCACCACGACGCTGCGCCCCACCGCCGGCGGCTGGCCGGGGAGGGCCTGACGGACGCGCTCGATGAAGGCGGTCGCGTCCTCGACGCCCGCGCGCTCCTCGCCGGGGATGCCGAGGCGGTTGTTGGACCCCAGGCCGACGCCGAGGAAGACGGCATCGAAGTCGGCGCGCAGGCTGTGGAGCGACAGGTCGGCGCCCAGCCTGCGGCCATGCTCCACGCTGATGCCGCCGACGCCGAGGATGAAGGCGACTTCGCGCTGGGCGAAATCGTCGGCCATCTTGTAGGGGGCGAGGCCGTATTCGTTGAGGCCGCCGGACTTCGCCTTCGCCTCGAACACCGTCACCTCATGGCCGAGGGTGGCGAGGCGGTGGGCGCAGGACAGGCCCGCCGGACCGGCGCCGACCACGGCGACGCGCTTGCCGGTGGCGGCGGCGCGGGCGAAGGGGTGGGCCGGTTCGCCGTCAATGAGACGGTCGGTGGCGTGGCGTTGCAGCCGGCCGATGGCGACGGGGCGGTCCTCCGCCCGGTTGCGGACGCAGGACTGTTCGCACAGCGTCTCGGTCGGGCAGACGCGGCCGCAGGTGCCGCCCATGATGTTCTCCGACAGGATCGTCGTCGCGGCCCCCTTCAGGTTGCCGGTGGCGATCGAGCGGATGAAGGCCGGAATGTCGATGCCGGTCGGACAGGCCTTGATGCAGGGAGCGTCGTAGCAGAACAGGCAGCGGTTCGACTCGGCCAGCGCCTGCACCGGCGTCATCGCCGGGGTCAGGTCGGTGTAGGGCGAGGCGCGGTCATCTTCGGCGGTGGCAAGCGTAGCGATCAGGGTCATGGCGGATGGCTTCCCTTCGGTCGCAGAGCGGCGTGTCTACCGAAGCATCAGCAACCCGCGTGCCAAGAGAACCAACCAGCACTGCCAACGGCGTTGGGCGGCGGAAAAGCTGACTGTTCGGTCAAGAACTGACGGTATGGACAGGCATGGGCACATCATGCCAGCCATGCTGATTGCACGCAACTCAGCCTTTTGGCGCCTCTTTTCGCGGCGATACGCAAGAAACGCATGGGAATTCGCAAGCGCGGAAACAGGAAATTGCGTTGTATCAAAGGGTTGCGTTGGAGGTGCGCTGCCTTCAAATTTGGCAGCGCACCTATGCGACCGGGATAGGGGGTGCCGTGATGTCCGCCGTCTCCAGACTGCTGATCGACCGCACCGCGACGCCCATCGGCGAGTTGATCGTGGTGGCGGATGAAGACGGCGCCCTGCGCGCCATCGACTGGACCGACCATGAGGACCGGCTGCACCGGCTGCTGCGCCTGCACCATCCCGGCGGCTACGAACTGCGCCTGTCCCGTGATCCGGGCGGGTTCACTCGGGCGATGGATGCCTATTTCGCGGGCGAGCTTGCGGTGATCGACCGGCTGCCGGTGCGCACCGGCGGGACGCCGTTCCAACGGGCGGTGTGGGCGGCGCTGCGCGGGATCCCCTGTGGCGGCACCGTCAGCTATCGCGAGCTTGCCGTGCTGGCCGGGCGGCCGGCGGCGGTGCGGGCGGCGGGGCATGCCAATGGCGCCAACCCGGTCGGCATCGTCGTGCCCTGTCACCGGGTGATCGGATCGGATGGAACGCTGACCGGCTATGGCGGCGGGATGGAGCGCAAGCGCTGGCTGCTGGCCCATGAAGGGGCGTTCCGACCGGACCGCCCCTTCGGCCTCTTCCATTGATTCGCCGTCAGGCGCCGAAGCCGCCGTCGATGGTCTGGAACGAGCCGGTGATCATCGCGGCATGCGGGCCGGCGACATAGGCGGTCAGTTCGGCGACCTCGTCGGCGTCGATGTGGCGCTTGATCGCCATGAAGCCGTGCATGGCGGGCGCCATCGGGCCGTCGGCCGGGTTCATGTCGCTGTGGGTCGGACCCGGCTGGATCGCGTTCACGGTGATGCCGCGGTCGCCGAAATCGCGGGCGAGGCCGCGCACCATGCCCTGGACCGCCGATTTGGTCAGGGCATAGGCGGCCCCGCCGGCAAACGGCATGCGGTCGCCGTTGACCGAGCCGATGACGATGATGCGCCCGCCGTCATTCATGCGCCGGGCCGCTTCGACCGCCGCGTGGTAGGGCGCGCGGACGTTGATGTCGATCATCCGGTCGACGGCGTCGGGATCGAAGGTCAGCGGATCGCCGAGGATCGCCGTGCCGGCATTGACGACCAGCACGTCCAGCGCGCCGCGGTCGGCCACCGTGGCGATCAGGGCGTCGCGGTCGGCGCTGTCGGTTTGGATGGCCTCCGCGCCGGTTTCGGCGGCCAGCGCCTCGGCGGCGTCCTTCGACCCGGCATAGGTGAAGGCGACCGCACCGCCGGCCTTGGCGAAGCGGCGGACGATGGCCTTGCCGATGCCGCGGCTGCCGCCGAGGACCAGGATCTTGCGGCCGGTGAACTCACCCATGATGTGCTCCTTGAGAAAATGTAGTGAGCGCTATATAAATGCGGGCGAGGGATTTGCGCAAGGAGAAAATATAGTGGTCGCTACAGAATCCTCCGGATCGCGGGGACGGCGGCGGTCCTTCGACGTGGACGAGGCGGTCGAGACCGCGATGAGGCTGTTCCACGCGCGCGGCTACGACGCCGTGGGCGTCGCCGAACTGGGCACCGAACTGGGGATCAAGCCGCCGAGCTTCTATGCGGCCTTCGGCAGCAAGGCCGGGCTGTTCGAGCGGGCGCTTCAGCGCTATGCGGCGGGGGAGGCCAACATCTTCGCCCGGGCGCGGGCGGAGGGCGGCGGCGTGGCTGAGGTGATCGAACGCACGCTGCTGCTGGCGGCGCGCCTCTATCCGGAGCGCAACGGCGTGGCCGGCTGCCTCGTGCTCGACGGCGCGCGCAACAGCGCCGATGCGGAGGCCTGTGCGCTGGCCGGGGCGATGCGCAAGGCCGGCGTGTCGGCGATCCGCGACTTCATCGCCGGGGAGGCGCCGGAGCGGGCCGACACGCTGGCGGATTTCGTGACGATGACGATGCGGGGAATGTCGGCGGCGGCGCGTGACGGCGCGGACGAGGCGGCGCTCACCGCCGTCGCGCAGATGGCGGGCCGTGCCTTCCGCCGCGAACTGGCGGCGGAAGGCTGATATGTCGGCTTGAAACCGGCGCTCAGGCCGGCATGGCGTCGCGCGGGATGATGGCGCCGCGGTGCTGGATGACGGCGGCGGCCAGCTTGTGGGCGGCGCGGGCGGCGTCGGCCGGACCCTCGCCGCGCAGGCGGGATGCCAGATAGCCGGCGCTGAAGCTGTCGCCGGCCGCCGTGGTGTCGACCACGGTGGCGACCTTCAGGGCGGGCACCTCGATCGCTTCGCCATTCTCGATCACGATGCAGCCGGGCTGTTCCAGCTTCAGGACGATCTCGGCCACACCGGCCTTGCGGACGCGGGCCAGAACGGCGTCGGCATCGGCATCCCCATAGAGGTCGCGCAGGTCGGTGACGCCGGGCAGCGCGATGTCGGTCAGCGCAAGCATGCGGTCGAAGGCGGCGCGGGCGGTCTCGATGTCCGGCCACAGGCGCGGGCGCCAGTTGGTGTCGAAGGCGACCTTGCCGCCCTGCGCACGGACCCGCTCCAGCAGCTCGAACAGGCGCTCGCGGCCCTGCTCGCCCAGGATGGCGATGCTGATGCCGGACAGATAGACGATGCCGTAGCCCTCCAGTGCCCTGGACAGCTCCGGCGTCTGGGGCAGGGCGAACAGTTCGCGGGCCGGCGCCCGGTCGCGCCAGTAGAGAAAGCGGCGCTCGCCGCTGGGATCGGTCTCGATCATGTAGAGGCCGGGCAGGCGGTTCGGCACGCGCAGGACGTGGCCGGTGCCCACCCCTTCGGCCGCCCAGGCCTTCACCATGTCGTCGCTGATGCTGTCGTCGCCGAGAGCGGTGACATAGTCGACCGGCGTGCCCAGACGCGCCAGATAGACCGCGGTGTTCAGCGTGTCGCCGCCGAAGCCCATGGTCAGCGACCCGTCCGGCCGCCGGAACATCTCGATCATGCATTCGCCGAGCGCGGCGACGCGGTTGGGCGTGTCGGTCATGCTTCTTCTCCACAAGCCGGGGATCGCCCCGGCGACTTCCTGTTCATGACGCTGCGGAGCGGCGCAGCTGTGCCCGCATCCGTTCGCGGTGGGCGGTGTAGAGGCCGCTGGCGATGATCACGCCGGTGCCGACGAAGGTCCACTGGTCGGGCACCGCGCCGAAGACGAGGTATCCCAGCGCCGTCGACCAGATCAGCTGCACATAGGTGAAGGGCGCCAGCACCGATGCCTCGCCCTGGCGGTAGGCCAGGATCAGCAGCCATTGCGATGCGGTGTAGACCAGCCCGATGAAGGCCCCCAGCAGCATCTCCCACGGCGTCGGCCATGCCGCATGCAGGGGAAGCAGGGCGGTCAGCACGATCAGGCCGGTGAGCGCGCTCCACACCATGGTGGTCAGCGGGTTTTCCTGCACCGTCATCCTGCGCGTCACCACCAGACCGAGCGCCCAGCTGAAGGCGGTCAGGATCGGCAGCAGCGAGGCGGGCTGGAAACCGTCCTCTCCCGGCCGGATGACGATCAGCACGCCGGCCAGCCCGACCAGCAGCGCCGCCCAGCGGCGGATGCCGACCTTCTCGGCCAACAGCAGGATCGACAGCACGGTGACGAAGACGGGGGAGACGAAGCTGATCGCCGCGGCTTCGGCCAGCGGCAGATGCTGCATCGCCATGATGAAGAACAGGGCCGAGCCGAGCATGCCCAGGCCGCGCACCACCTGAAGCCCCGGCCGCGTCGTCTTCAGCACGCTGAGCGAGCCGCCGCGCAGGGCCAGCGGCATCACCAGCGCGGTGAAGACGACATAGCGCATCCAGGCGATCTCGGCCGGCGGCAGGGTGCGGCCGAGATATTTCGCCGTGGCGTCGGAGCAGGACAGGCAGGCCACCGCCAGCACCACCAGCAGGATCGCCCGCATCGGCTCCGTGCCCTTGACCCCCGGTCCAGTTGGCTGGATCGGGGTCTGCGGCGCGTTCACCGGTTCGGGACCGGCGTCGGTGCGGGAGCCAGGGAGAGGGGGGGAACTGTCGGGCATGGCGCCGGCTCGTCTACGGTTTCCGATAAGGGGCAGGACCCCTTACATGACCGCTCCCATCTGCCAAGGGGCGAATTCGTCGGCGCCGACGCCGAGCTCCTCGCTCTTGGTCTTGCGGCCCGACGCGGTGTCGAGCACCAGCTGGAAGATCGCGCGGCCGACCTCCTCGATCGAGGCGTCGCCGGTGGCGATGGCGCCGCAATCGATGTCCATGTCGTCCGGCATCCGGCGGAACAGCGCGCTGTTGGTCGCCAGCTTCAGGCTGGGCGTCGGCTTGCAGCCGAAGACGGAGCCGCGGCCGGTGGTGAAGCACAGAACGTTGGCGCCGCCCGCCACCTGCCCCGTCGCCGACACCGGATCGTAGCCGGGGGTGTCCATGAAGACGAAGCCCTTGTCGGTGATCGGCTCGGCATAGCGGTAGACGGCGGTCATCGGGGTGGTGCCGCCCTTGGCGACCGCGCCCAGCGACTTCTCCAGGATGGTGGTCAGGCCACCCTTCTTGTTGCCGGGCGACGGGTTGTTGTTCATCTCGCCGCCGGTGCGGCTGGTGTACTCCTCCCACCAGCCGATGCGCTCGACCAGCGCCTCGCCCACCTCGCGGCGGACGGCGCGGCGGGTCAGCAGATGCTCGGCGCCATAGACCTCCGGCGTCTCGCTCAGCACGGCGGTGCCGCCGTTGCGCACCAGCAGGTCGACGGCATAGCCCAGCGCCGGGTTGGCGGTGATGCCCGAATAGCCGTCGGAGCCGCCGCATTGCAGCGCCAGCGTCAGGTGGCTGGCCGGCAGGGTCTGGCGGGTGACGTCGTTGATCTCCGGCAGCAGCGCCTCGATCCGGCGGATGCCCTCGCGGGCCGCCGCGGCGGTGCCGCCCATGTCCTGGATGCCGATGGGGATGACGCGGGCGCCCTCCTCAAGGCCGGTGGCCTCCATCAGCTTGTCGATCTGGTTCACCTCGCAGCCGAGACCCAGCAGGATGACGGCGGCGAAGTTCGGGTGGCGGGCGTAGCCGGCGATGGTCCGGCGCAGCGTGTCCATCACCTCGCCGCTGCCGGCCATGCCGCAGCCGTAGCCGTGGGTCAGGGCGACGACGCCGTCGATGTTGGGATAGGCGGCGAGCGCGGGACCGCGGAAATGGTCGGCGATCATCCGCGCCGCGGTGGCGGAGCAGTTCACCGAGGTCAGCACGCCGATATAGTTGCGGGTGGCGACGCGGCCGTCCGGGCGAAGGATGCCCTGGAAGGTGGCGCGCTCGGCCTCCGGGATCGGTTCGACCGGATGGACGTCGGCGCCGAAGGCGTAATCGCGCTCGAAATCGCTGCCCATGCCCATGTTGTGGACGTGGACATGGTCGCCCGGCTGGATCGCCGTGGTGGCGAAGCCGATGACCTGATTGTACTTGCGCACCGGCTCGCCCGGCGCGATGGCGCGCACCGCGACCTTGTGCCCGGCCGGCACCGGCCCGGTGGTCGCCACTTCAGTGCCGGGCAGGGTGGTGCCGGGCTCCAGGTCGGCGCCGGCGACGACGACGTTGTCGGCGGGGTGCAGGCGGATGGTCAGCGATGCCATGGGAAGATGTCCTTGAGGAGTAAGCTGGGCCGCGCCGGAACGGGGTCCGGCGCGGCCGGGCAATCACAGCTTGTAGGCGTTCTTGGCGAGGCGGTAAGCGAGGTCGACGGCCAGGTCCGCGGCCTCGTCCTCTTCCATCCGGTGCTCGGCGACCAGACGGGCGAGGAAGCTGCAATCGACGCGGCGCGACACGTCGTGGCGGGCCGGGATCGAGCAGAAGGCGCGGGTGTCGTCGTTGAAGCCGACCGTGTTGTAGAAGCCGGCGGTCTCCGTGATCATCTCGCGGTAGCGGCGCATGCCCTCGGGGCTGTCGTGGAACCACCAGGCCGGGCCGACGCGCAGCGCCGGGTAATGGCCGGCCAGCGGCGCCAGCTCGCGGGAATAGCTGTCCTCATCCAGCGTGAACAGGATGATGGTCAGGTCGCGCTCGTTGCCGAAGCGGTCGAGCAGCGGCTTCAGCGCCCGCACATACTCGGTGCCGCTCGGGATGTCCGCACCCTTGTCGCGGCCGAAACGCTCGAACACGAGGGTGTTGTGGTTGCGGAAGGAACCGGGGTGGATCTGCATGACCAGACCGTCCTCCAGGCTCATCCGCGCCATTTCGGTCAGCATCTGGGCACGGAACAGCTCGGCCTCCTCGGCCGTCGCACCGCCGCGGCGCACGATGTCGAACAGCTTCTCGGCCTCGGCGCGCGGCAGATCGGCGGTCGCCGCCGTCGGGTGGCCGTGGTCGGTCGAGGTGGCGCCATAGCTCTTGAAATAGAGGCGGCGGTCGGCGAGTGCCGCGAGATAGCCGTCCCAGGTCGCGGTGTCCTGGCCGGTGATGCGGGCCAGCTCGGCGAGATTGTCGCGGAAGCCCTCGAACTCCGGATCGACGACCGGGTCGGGACGGAAGGCGGTGATGACCCGGCCCTTCCAGCCGCTCTCGCGGATCGCCTTGTGGTGCACCAGCGGGTCGAGCGGCGATTCGGTGGTCGCCAGCACTTCGAGGTTGAAGCGCTCGAACAGGGCGCGCGGGCGGAATTCCGGCTTGCGCAGGCAGTCTTCGATCTGGTCGTAGATGCGGTCGGCGCTGGCGGCGCTCAGGCGCTCGGTGACGCCGAACACCGTCTCGAAGGCGTGGGTCAGCCACATCGAGGTCGGCGTGCCGCGGAACAGGTGCCAGTTGCTGGCCAGCAGGCGCCAGATGGCGCGCGAGTCGGTCGAGGTCTCCCCGCCGTCCCTGCGCGGAACGCCCAGCTGCTCCAGCGGAATTCCCTGGCTGTAGAGCATGCGGAATGCATAATGGTCGGGCTTGACGAACAGGCTGGCCGGATCGGGGAACGCCTCGTTCTGGGCGAACCAGGACGGATCGGTGTGGCCGTGCGGGCTGACGATCGGCAGGGCGGCGACTTCGCCGTACAGGCGGCGCGCGATGGCACGTTGCGTCGGGTCGCTCGGGAAAAGACGGTCGGGGTGAAGCATCGGAAGCCTCTACGCTGCAAGAGAAGGGCAAAAGCAGGGTGGGGAAAAGGCGGGGTCCGTGCGGGGGACCGTCCCTACCGGCTGGCTGTATAATATTAATATATCAGATCTGATTGCAAGCCCAATCGTTCCGCAGATCGGGCATCGGCGGCTGTGAAGGCTGCGCCCAGTCGCCGCACCCGATCCACAAGAGAAGCTGGCGATGGATTTGACGTTGACGAAGAGGGATGGGTAGATTGCTGGGGATGAGGAACATCTCGCGTATGGCGGACCGCCGCCCCACGACATCTGCATGCCTGCCGGAATGGAGCCATTGGTGAAGAAGGTCGCGACGACAGAGGATGAGGGCGGCCTGGCTTCCGCAACCGTGCGCCGCGCGGCGGCCCCGGTGGCGGCGGTCCGCCCGCCGCGCCGCGCCGCGACCGTGGCGTCGCGCATCTACCGCGACCTGCGGGCGGAGATCGTCTCGCTGAAGCGCAAGCCCGGCGACGCCATCGCCGAAAAGCAGATCGCCGAGACCTACGGCGTCAGCCGCACCCCGGTGCGCGAGGCGGTGCTGAAGCTGGCCGACGAGGGGCTGATCGAGATTTTCCCGCAATCCGGCACCTTCGTGTCGCGCATCCCCCTGGACGCCCTGCCGGAAGCCTTCGCCATCCGCAAGGCGCTGGAGGAGGCGACGGTGCGCTATGCCGCGGCGCGGGCCAGCCGCAGCCAGATCGCGGCACTCCGCGCCAATCTGGAATTGCAGCGCGAGATGCAGGAAGCCGCCAATTACGAAGGCTTCCACCAGGCCGACGAGTCGTTCCACGCGCTGATCGCGGAGATCGCCGGCTATCCCGGATTCTGGACGCTGATCCAGCAGACCAAGGTGCAGATCGACCGTTACCGCCTGCTGACCCTGCCGGTGCGCGGCCGCATCACCGAGGTGATCGCGGAGCATGCCGCCATCCTCGATGCGGTGGCGGCCAACGATCCCGCGGCCGCCATCAAGGCGCTGGACGACCATCTGGACGATCTGCAGATTTCGGTCGCCGACATCCGCCGCGACTATCCGCGCTATTTCACCGCGCCGGGCGACCCGGTCTAGACCTTACTTCGCGTCGTCCGCGGCGGCATAGGCCACCGGCTCGCCCAGGAAGTCCTCGCGGATCGGCGTGAAGATGTCGAGCAGCACGCCCGGCTCCAGCGCCACCACGCCATGCAGGACGTTGGACGGCACCATATAGCCGTCGCCCGCGTTCAGCCGCCTGGTGCGGCCGTCGATGGTGACATCGAAGGATCCCTTCTCCACCACGGCGCACTGGACATGGGGATGGCGATGCTGCGCGCCGATGGCGCCGGCCTCGAACTCCACCCGCACCATCATCATCGTGTCGTTGTAGCCCAGGATCTTGCGGCGCACGCCGTCGCCCAGATCCTGCCAAGGGATGTCGCCTGCGGTCACGAACACGTCGGTCGCCGTTGCGGTGGTCATTGTCCGGTTTCCTCCCCCCAAAGAGAAAGCCCTCCACCGCCCGTCAGGGGCGGGGAGGGCCGTTTTCCGTCAGCGCGCCAGCCAGCCGCCGTCGACCGGCAGGATGGTGCCGTGGATGTAGTCGGCCGCGTCCGACGCCAGGAACACCGCCGGGCCGCCGATGTCGGACGGCACGCTCCAGCGGCCGGCCGGGATGCGGCCGAGGATCTCGGCGCTGCGGTTCTCGTCGGCGCGCAGAGCCGCGGTGTTGTTGGTGGCGACATAGCCCGGCGCGATGGCATTCACGTTGATGCCCTTGCCGGCCCACTCGCAGGCCAACAGCTTGGTGATGCCGGCGACGCCGCTCTTGGAGGCGGTGTAGGACGGCACGCGGATGCCGCCCTGGAAGGACAGCATCGAGGCGATGTTGATGATCTTGCCCTTGCGGCCTTCGTTGATGGCGTAGCGGCCGAAGGCCTGGCAGAGGAAGAACACCGTCTTGATGTTGATGTTCATCACGAGGTCCCAGTCGGCCTCGGTGAAATCGACGGCGTCGGCGCGGCGGATCAGCCCGGCGTTGTTGACCAGGATGTCCAGCTTGCCGAATTTGCCGACCGTCTCCTCCACCAGCCCCTGGACCGGGGCGATGGAGGTCAGGTCGGCATGGATGCCGTGGAACTTGCGGCCGGCCGCCTCGACCAGACCCTTGGTCTCGTCCAGCGACACCACGTCGACGGCGGCGATGTCGGCGCCGGCCTGGGCCAGCGCCACGGCGATGCCCTGGCCGATGCCGGTGTTGGCCCCGGTGACGAGCGCCACCTTGCCGGTCAGGTCGAACGAAATGCTCATGGTCGGTTTCCGTTCTTATAAGTTGGCTTCAAATCTGGGGGAGCGTCAGCGCAGGCGGTCCATGGCGACGAAGTCCATGTCCGTGAAGTCCTGGTTGTCGCCGCCCATCGCCCAGATGAAGGTGTAGTTGCGGGTGCCGACGCCGGAATGGATCGACCAGGGCGGCGAGATCACCGCCTGCTCGTTGGCGACCACGATGTGGCGGGTCTGCTCCGGCTCGCCCATCAGGTGGATGACGCGCGCCTCTTCCGGCAGGTCGAAGTAGAAATAGACCTCGCAGCGCCGGTCATGGGTGTGGCACGGCATCGTGTTCCACATGTTGTTCGGCTTCAGCACCGTCATGCCCAGAACCAGCTGCGCGGTGCGGACGACGTCCGGGTGGATCATCTGGTAGATGGTGCGCTCGTTCGACTGGGCCGGGTCGCCGAGATGCACGGCCTTGGCCTGGCCGATCGAGATCTTCATCGTCTCGAAGCGGGCATGGGCGGGGGTGCTGTTCAGGTAGAACTTGGCCGGCTCGCGGCGGTCCAGGCTCTCGAAGACGACGTCCTTGCTGCCCATCGCGACATAGAGCGCGTCGCGCGGCGCCAGTTCGTAGACGGCGCCGTCGACGGTCACCCGGCCGGCGCCGCCGACATTGACAACACCCAGTTCGCGCCGGTCGAGGAAGTTGGGCGAGCCGATCTCCTTGGAGGACTCCAGCTTCAGCGGGCCGGCCACCGGCATGGCGCCGCCGACGACGAAACGGTCGATGTGGCTGTAGGTGAAGACGGTCTCGTCCGCCTCGAACAGGGTCGGGACCAGGAAATGATCGCGCAGCGTCTCGGTGTCGAAGCCGCGGACCGCGTCGGGGTGGGAGGCGTGCCGGACGGAGATTTTCATGGGGTGGTTCCTTTTAAATCTGTGCAGCCGGCGTCCCGGCGGGTCTGGCGCCATCATACTAATATACTAGTAAGCCGGGCAAGCTCTAATGATGGAGTGCCGGACATTTCAGACGGCGGAGGGTGCGACAAAGTCGCAAGGACAAAGGGGAATTGCGGCAGCGCAAGCGGCAGGGGTTGGGGCCGCGTTGCGTCGGCTTCAAAGGTAATATATTAGTGATCGGTCTTCGTCAGGAGTGCCCAGCCATGACCGCCCAACAGTCCGCCCAGCCCCGCAAGCGCATCGCCCTCGTCGCCCACGACGCCCGCAAGGCGGACCTGATCGCCTGGATCGGCGCCAACATCGCGGCATTGGACGGCCATGCCTTCTGGGCGACCGGCACGACCGGCCAGAAGGTGCGCGACGCCCATCCCCGCCTGGACGTGACCCCGCTGAAGAGCGGTCCGCTGGGCGGCGACCAGCAGATCGGCGCGATGATCGCGGAGGGGCGGATCGATCTGCTGGTCTTCTTCGTCGATCCGATGACCGCCCAGCCGCACGATGTCGACGTGAAGGCGCTGACCCGGCTTGCGACGCTCTACAACATCCCGATGGCCTGCAACGAGGCGACGGCCGACATGATCGTCTCCTCCGCCCATTTCGCCAGCGGCTACGCCCCGCGCGCCGCCAGCTTCACCGCCTACGAGACGCGCAAGGTGTGAGCGCCGGCCTGCCGGCTCACTCCGGGCCGGCTCACTCCGTGAAATATTGCGGATAGCTGCGCCGGACGTCGGCGATGCCCAGTTGCAGGTCGGTCAGGTGGTGGCGCAGCTCGGCGACGGCGCGGTCGGGATCGCGGGCGGCGATCGCCTCGACGACGGCGCCATGTTCGGTCAGCGCCTTGTCCATCCGGCCGGTCGCCGGCAGGGTCAGGTGGCGGTAGCGGTCGACCTGCCGCTTCACCTGCTGGGTCACCGCCCAGAAGCCGGGATAGCCGGAGATTTCCGCCAGCAGGGCATGGAAGGCCTCGTCGGCCTCGTGGAAGCCGTCGAAATCGCCGGCCTCCTTCATCTCGCGCTGGAGTTCCAGGTTGGCGCGCAGCCGGGCCACCTGGCTGCCGCTCGCCTGTTCGGCGGCGTAGCGCACGGTGGCCTCCTCCAGCGCGCGGCGGATGGCGATGGCCTCCGGCAGGGCGCCGATCGGGATGCGGGCGACGAAGGTGCCGGACTGCGGGAACACCTCCACCAGCCCCTCGTCGGCGAGCTTCAGCATCGCCTCGCGCACGGGGGTGCGGCTGACGCCATAGGTGTCCGCCACCTCCTTCTCGATCACCGGCTCGCCCGGCTTGCGCCGCAGGGACACGATGTCGTCGCGCAGGTCGCGGTAGATGGTGCCCGACACGGTGGCGCCACGGTGGGCGGGCCTTGCGGTGGCGCTGGCGGGCCGGCGGCGGCGGCGGCGGGCCGGTGCGGCCACGGCCACCATGTTCGTATCGCCCGCGTTGGAGTCCATGCTCGTCCCATTCAATTCAGCGGCGGCCAATGCCAAGAGGCCGCGCTTACTAATATATCGCTGCGTGTCCGCGGGCGGAAAGTCTTTTGCCGAGAGAAATTCATGGGTGGGGAGCGGGCAAAGCGCAGCGCCCGCTCCCCAGTGCCAACGCCCTTACAGCTTGGCCGCCGCGTCGAACACCGCGTGGCTGTAGGCGCCTTCCGGCTTCTTGGAGATCACCGGGGCCGAGGCGCCGGACATCAGGATGCCGACGGTGCGGTCGAAATCGGCCGGGTCGAGATAGCCGGTGCCCTTGGCGCCGCCCTCGATCAGCTTGGCGACCTCCTGCATCATGGTGGTCTGGTGCTCCTCGGTCTGGGCGCCGGTGGTGTCGTTCTCCAGCACGATCTTCACCGCCTCGGCCTGATTCTTCGCGGCATATTCCCAGCCCTTGGCCGAGGCCTTGACGAACTTCGCCAGCTTCTCGACGATCTTCGGATCGGACAGCGACTTCTCGGTTGCGTAGAGGCCGTCCTCCAGCGTGGCGACGCCCTGGTCCTGATACTTGAAGACGGTCAGCTCGTCGGCCTTCATGCCGGCCTCGATCAGCTGCCAATATTCGTTGTAGGTCATGGTGGAGATGCAGGCCGCCTGCTTCTGCAAAAGCGGGTCGACGTTGAAGCCCTGCTTCAGCACCTTCACGTCCGGGCTGGAGCCGGAGGTGGAATAGCCCAGCTTGCTCATCCAGGACAGGAACGGATATTCGTTGCCGGAGAACCAGACGCCCAGCGTGTTGCCCTTGAAGTCCTTTGGATCCTTGATGTTGGCGTCCTTGCGGCAGGTCAGCATCATGCCCGACTTCTGGAACATCTGGGCGATGTTGACCAGCGGCACGCCCTTTTCCCGGCTGGCCAGCGCCGACGGCATCCAGTCGACGATCACGTCGGCGCCGCCGGCGGCGATGACCTGGGTCGGGTTGATGTCGGGGCCGCCGGCCTTGATGGTGACGTCCAGCCCGGCATCC
Source organism: Azospirillum sp. TSH100 (assembly GCF_004923295.1). Taxonomy (NCBI): domain Bacteria; kingdom Pseudomonadati; phylum Pseudomonadota; class Alphaproteobacteria; order Rhodospirillales; family Azospirillaceae; genus Azospirillum; species Azospirillum sp. TSH100. The sequence goes on along the minus strand of NZ_CP039638.1, from coordinate 538,702 downwards.
TTGTAGAAGCCCTTGGCCGCCGCGACGTAATAGCCGGCGAACTGGGCCTGGGTGACCCATTTCAGCTGGAGCGTCAGTGGATCGGCGGCGGCGGCCGGCGCGCCCCAGCCGGCGAGGCCGGTGAGCGCGGTGGCGGCGAGCAGGACGGCGGAGGCAAGGGTCTTCATCGCGTTCGATCCTCTTCTGGCTGGGCTTGGTTTGGCTTGAAGGGCATTTGAGCTTGAAGGACGGAAAGTCGGTCAGCGTTTGCGGAAGGACGGGTGCCAGGCGGTGACATGCCGCTCCGCCAGTGCCAGCGCACCGTAGAGCAGCGACCCGGTCAGGGCGGCGACGGCGATCGTCGCCCAGACCACGTCCAGATTCATCCGGGCGACCTGGGTGGAGATGCGGAAGCCCATCCCCACCACCGGCGTCCCGAAGAACTCGGCGACGATGGCCCCGATCAGGGCCAGGGTGGAGTTGATCTTCAGTCCGTTGAACAAAAAGGGCAAGGCGCAGGGAAGCCGCAGCATCGCCAGCGTGCGCCAATAGCCGGCGCCGTAGGATCGCATCAGGTCGAGTTGGATGCGCTCCGCGCTCTGTAGTCCGGCCAGCGTGTTGATCAGCATGGGGAAGAAGGTCATCACCACGATGACGGCCGCCTTCGATTGCCAGTCGAAGCCGAACCACATCACCATGATCGGCGCGATGCCCACCACCGGCACGGCGCTGGCGAGGTTGCCGAGCGGCAGCAGTCCGCGCGCCAGGAAGGGCACCCGGTCGGCCAGGATCGCGACGAGGAAGCCGGCGCCGCAGCCGATCAGATAGCCGCGCAGCACGGAGATCAGCACCGTCTGGCGGAAATCGTCCCATAGGTCGGCGGCATTGGCGGCGAAGGCGGTCAGCACGAGACTCGGCGGCGGCAGCAGGATGGTCGGGACCTGGAAGCCGCGGGTCAGGACCTCCCACAGCAGCACCAGCGCCAGCCCGAACAATGCGGGGCCGGCCAGCCGCACCGGACCGCTGACCCCCGCCAGCAGGGCCAGCACCCGCCACAGCAGCAGGGTGGCGCCGGCCACATACAGCCAAAGCCCGCCGGCCTGGGCGAGAGGGTGGCCCTGGTTCAGCAGGACCAGCGGGGCGGCATAGGCGGCGGCGACTCCTGCGAGCAGGAGCAGGGCCTCGCCCAGGGCGGAGCCGGGCAGCCGGTGGGCGAGGATCGTCGCGACGGTCAGGGCGTAAAGGGCCAGGGCAACGGGAAGCTGCGGCAGATACAGGGCGGTGCCGTCGGGCGTGGCGAAGGGCAGCAGCGGGGCGGCCAGCATCACCAGCGGCCAGGGCGCCATGTTGGGGCGTGCCATATTGGACCGGCTCATCGCGCACCTCCCCGGCCGCCCGGCACCAGCGCCCGTTCGGCGAGACCGACGGCGGCGACCAGCGTGACGCTCAGCAATGCCGCCATCACCAGCGCGCTCCAGATCTGCACGGTCTGGCCATAGTAGGAGCCGGACAGCAGCCGGGCTCCCAGCCCCGCCTGCCCGCCGGTCGGCAGCTCGGCGACGATGGCGCCGACGACGCTGGCGGCGACCGCGATCTTCAGGCTGGTGAACAAATAGGGCAGGGAGGCCGGCAGGCGCAGCAGGCGGAAGGTCTGGGCGGTGCCGGCGCTGTAGGTGCGCATCAGGTCGAGCGTCAGCGGATCGGCGGAGCGCAGCCCCTTCACCATGCCGATGGTGATCGGGAAGAAGCACAGATACATGGCGATGATCGCCTTGGGCAGCAGGCCGGTGAAGCCTATGTTGCCGAGGATCACCACGATCATCGGCGCGATCGCCAGGATCGGCACGGTCTGCGAGGCGATGACCCAGGGCAGCAGGCTCGATTCCAGCGTGCGCGCCTGGACGATCCCCGCCGCCAGCGCCACACCAAGAACCACGCCCATGCCGAAGCCGGCCAGCGCCGCCCCGGCGGTGACGCCGGTGTGGTAGAGCAGGTTGCGGATGCTGGTCACCGGATAGCCGGTCAGGGAGGTGTAGAGGTCGAGCGCCACCTGATCCGGCGTCGGCAGGATCGGGCGCTTCATCGCCAGCGTGGCGCGGATCAGGTCGGCGGTGGTCCAGCCGGGACCGGCGCGGTTCAGCGCATCGGTCGCCGTCGGCGCGTTCAGCCAGACCGCGCCCAAATACCACAGCACCAGCACCGCCAGCGCCATCACGGCGACGGGCAGCGTGTTCCTAGTCGTCATAGCTGTGGCCCTCCATCAGCCCTTCGCGGACGCGGTGGGCGATGCGCTGGAATTCGGGGCTTTCGCGGATGTCCAGCGTGCGCTCGCGCGGCAGCTCGCGGTCGCAGTCGATGACGTCGAGGATGCGGCCGGGGCGCGGGCTCATCACCACGATGCGGGTGGAGAGGAAAACCGCCTCGGCAATGGAGTGGGTGACGAAGATGCAGGTCTTGCGGGTGCCGAGCCACAGGCGGGTTAGCTGCAAATTCAGATGGTCGCGGGTGATCTCGTCGAGCGCGCCGAACGGTTCGTCCATCAAAAGCAGGTCGGGGTTGAAGGCCAGAGCGCGGGCGATCGACACGCGCTGCTGCATGCCGCCCGACAGCTGCCAAGGGAACTTGCGCTCGAAGCCGGACAGGCCGACGAGGTCGAGCTGCTCGCGGGCGCGCTGCTGCCGCTCGGCCTTGGGCAGCCCCATGATCTCCAGCGGCAGCATGACGTTGCGTTCGACCGTCCGCCACGGGTAGAGCGCCGGGGCCTGGAAGACATAGCCGTAGGCGCGTTTCAGCCGTGCCTGTTCCGGCGTCATGCCGTTGACCGTCACCTCGCCGGAGGTCGGCTGTTCGAGGTCGGCGACGACCCGCATCAGCGTGGTCTTGCCGCAGCCGCTGGGGCCGATCAGCGAGATGAAATCGCCCTTGGCGATCGACAGGCTGACGTCGCTCAGCGCATAGACCGGATGGTCGGCGGTCTGATAGGTCAGGGTCAGGTTGCGGACATCGACGATGGTGCGCGGCACGGGGTCTGCGGCCGGCGGAACCAGAGTGAGCGGTGCGGGCTGGGCGGCTGGCACGGCGTTCGTCCCTTCGCGTTGGCGTCTGTCGGCGGGAATGAGAGCAAGAAGCGAGCCAGAGGCTGTGCGGTCGTGGAGTCTGTCGAGTAGTGCGTTGTTATTGCGAATGGAAAACTTGTCCGTAAGGACAGGAACTGACGGAATGGACAGCGTTCGGGCGCATGCGCCTTATAGGGTGCGCACAATTTTCGGGCTGAGGCTGTGTGGGTGGTGAAATTTCGGGCAGGGAGCCGGAATTCCCCTTCTTCCGGGGGGAAAGGGGATTGGGCGGCGGGAGAGGGAAACAACGGCGCCCTTGCCAGTCCTGCCCAGTCCCCGCTAACTGTTTGGACGGCCGACAAACGCGCGGATGCCATGTTCGACAGTTTCCTGCTCGCCTTCACCGCCCTGTTTTCCATCGTCAATCCGCTGGCGATGGCGCTGATCTTCAGCCAGGTGACGGCGGACAGCAGTCCGCGTGACCGGGCGCGGCTGGCCGGGCTGGTCAGCGTCTATTCGGCCATCGTCATGCTGACCGCGCTGTGGGCGGGTGCCTATGTGCTGAACTTCTTCGGCGTGTCGATGGCGGCGCTGCGGATCGCCGGCGGCTTCGTGGTGGCGGAGCGCGCCTGGGCGCTGCTGACGGCGCCGGAACGGCACGAGGCGCGCAAGCAGGAACAGGCCGCCGGCGACGGCGACCGGCTGGCCGAATCGGCCTTCTTCCCGATGACGATCCCCTTCACCACCGGGCCGGGCACCATCTCGGTTGCCATCGCGCTCGGCTCCACCCGCCCGACGCATGGCGCTGGCGGGCTGATGGAGTTCTTTTTGGGAATGTCGGGGGCGGCGCTGGCGATCGCCGCGCTGATCTGGCTGTCCTACCGCTCCGCCGACCGCATCGTCGCCTTCCTGGGGCCGACGCGGGTGCGGGTGCTGACGCGGCTGTTCGCCTTCCTGCTGTTCTGCGTCGGCGTCCAGATCCTGCTGACCGGTGTTCTGGACGCCTTCCCGCTGCTGTCGCAGAAGGGCTGAGCCTTCTTATCGAGCGTAAAGCCTGACATGTCAGGCTTTACGCTCGCCCTCAAACGGCGGGCGCGGCCGTCCGGCCGCTTGCCTTCGCAGGCATGGGCCTGCGGGGCCGCAGTCGCGGCCCTTACCGCCGAGCGTACGGCTCGGCGGTATCAGCCCTTCGGACGCAGGTCCTGCACGCGCTTGGCCTTGCCGATCGACCGCGCGATGCCGCCGGGCTCGACCACCTCGACGCGGGTGCTGATGCCGATCAGCGACTTGATCGAGTGTTGCAGATGCTTGGCGTGGCCGTCCCACTCCGACGGGTGGATGTCCTCGTGCATCTCGACCCGGACGGCGAGGTTGTCCATGTGGCCGTCGCGGCTCACCACCAGCTCATAATGGGGAGCGAGCGCCGGGATCTTGCAGATCAGCTCCTCGACCTGGGTCGGGAAGACGTTCACGCCGCGGATGATGAGCATGTCGTCGGAGCGGCCGGTGATCTTGTCCATCCGCCGCATGCCGCGCGCCGTCGGCGGCAGCAGCCGGGTCAGGTCGCGGGTGCGGTAGCGGATGACCGGCATGCCCTGCTTGGTCAGCGTGGTGAAAACCAGCTCGCCGTATGAGCCGTCGGGCAGCACCTCGCCGGTGTCAGGGTCGATGATCTCGGGATAGAAATGGTCCTCCCAGATCACCGGGCCGTCCTTGGTCTCGACGCATTCCGACGCCACGCCCGGCCCCATCACCTCCGACAGGCCGTAGATGTCGACCGCGTGGATGTTGAAGGTGCGCTCGATCTCCTCGCGCAGCGCGCCGGTCCAGGGCTCGGCGCCGAAGATGCCGACGCGCAGGCTGGTGCTGCGCGGGTCGATGCCCTGGCGGCGCATCTCGTCGGCGATGTTCAGCATGTAGGACGGCGTGACCATGATGATGGTCGGCTTGAAATCCTGGATCAGCTGGACCTGCTTCTCGGTCTGGCCGCCCGACATCGGCACCACGGCGCAGCCCAGCCGCTCCGCCCCGTAATGGGCGCCGAGGCCGCCGGTGAACAGGCCGTAGCCATAGGCGATGTGCACGATGTCGCTGCGGGTTCCGCCCGCAGCCCGGATGGAGCGGGCGACGACCTCCGACCACACGTCGATGTCGCCCTTGGTGTAGCCGACCACCGTCGGCCGCCCGGTGGTGCCGCTGGAGGCATGGACGCGGACGATGTCCTCCATCGGCACGGCGAACATGCCGTAGGGGTAGGCGCGGCGCAGATCGTCCTTCACGGTGAAGGGGAACAGCGCCAAGTCCTTCAATTCCTTGAAGTCGTCGGGATGGACGCCCTTCGCCTCGCACTTGGCGCGGAAAGAGGCGACGTTGGCGTAGGAATGGCGGAGCGACCATGCCAGCCGCTCCGTCTGCATCGCCGTGATCTCGTCGCGGCTGGCGAACTCGTAGCGGTCCATGCCGGCTTTCGCGCCCTGGTTAACGCCGGTATCGGTCATGATGGACATGGTGCGCTTCTCCCTTCGTACTGATGCCCGGCGCTTGGCGGCCAGTGTTGCCTTTGTTTGTTGGCCCTATCCGTTCAGACCCGCTCCACCATCATGGCGATGCCCTGGCCGACGCCGATGCACATGGTGCAGAGCGCGCGGGTCGCCTTGCGGTCCTCCAGCTCCATCACCGCGCTGGCGACCAGACGGGTGCCGCTGGCGCCCAGCGGATGGCCGAGCGCGATGGCGCCGCCGTTGGGGTTCACATGCTCGGCATCGTCGGGCAGGCCCAGCATGCGCAGCACGGCGAGACCCTGGGCGGCGAAGGCCTCGTTCAGCTCGATCACGTCGACGTCGCCGATGGACAGGCCGAGGCGGGCCAGCAGCTTCTGCGTCGCCGGGGCCGGGCCGATGCCCATCACGCGCGGCGCCACGCCGGCCACCGCGGTGCCGACGACGCGCGCGCGCGGGGTCAGGCCGTAGCGCTTCACGGCCTCGGCCGATGCCACGATCACCGCGGCGGCGCCGTCATTGACGCCCGAGGCATTGCCGGCGGTGACGCTGCCGCCCTCCTTGCGGAAGGGGGTGGAGAGCTTGGCCAGCGCCTCCAGCGTGGTGTCGGGGCGCAGATGCTCATCGGCGGCGATCACCGTCGGCTCGCCCTTGCGGAGCGGGATGGCGACCGGGACGATCTCGCGGGCGAGGCGGCCGGACTCCTGGGCACGGCCGGCGCGCTGCTGGCTGCGGACGGCGAAGGCGTCCTGGTCGGCGCGGGAGATGCCGTAGTCGGCGGCGACGTTCTCCGCCGTCTCCGGCATGCTGTCGATGCCGAACCTCGCCTTCATCAGCGGATTGACGAAGCGCCAGCCGATGGTGGTGTCGAAGATCTCGGCCTGACGGGAGAAGGCGCTGTCGGACTTGCCCATGACGAAGGGGGCGCGGGTCATGCTCTCGACGCCGCCGGCGACGATCAGGTCGGCCTCGCCCGCCTTGATGGCGCGGGCGGCCATGCCGATGCTGTCCATGCCGGAGCCGCACAGGCGGTTGACCGTGGTGCCGGGCACCGTCTCGGGCAGGCCCGCCAGCAGGGCCGCCATGCGGGCGACGTTGCGGTTGTCCTCGCCAGCCTGGTTGGCGCAGCCGAGGATCACGTCGTCGACGGCGGACCATTCGACGCCGGGGTTGCGCTCCATCAAGGCGCGGAGCGGCACGGCGGCGAGGTCGTCCGGGCGCACCGGGGCCAGCCCGCCGCCGTAGCGGCCGAAGGGGGTGCGGACGGCGTCGCAGATGTAGGCTTCACGCATGGGAGGCTCCGGGAACGGGGATGACGCTGCCGGCGAGGCGCGCCGACTGGCCGCGGAACAGGCCGACCACCGTGCCGTCCTGGTTGGTGACGGTGACGTCGTAGACGCCGGAGCGGCCGCGCTTGTGCACCTCGCGGCATTCGGCGGTCAGCAGATCGCCCAGCCTGGCCGGAGCCGGGAAGGTGATGGAGCAGCCGGCCGCCACCGTCACCTCGTTGGCCGCGTTGCAGGCATAGGCGAAGGCGGTGTCGGCCAGGGTGAAGGTCATGCCGCCATGGCCGATGTCGTGGCCGTTGACCATGTCCTTGCGCACGGTCATCGCCATGCGGGCATAGCCGGGGGCGATCTCCAGCAGCTCGATGCCGTGGGCCTGGGCGCAATGGTCGCGCTCGTACATGCCGCGGCCGACCGCTTCGGCGAGGGATTGGGGGGTGTCGGGAGCGGTGGTCATGCGGAAAGCTCCTTACCCCCTCTCCCCCCCGGGGAGAGGGTTGGGGTGAGGGGGATGCGCGGCGTGGAGTCGGTGGTGGCGCCGGGGTTTCCGCTGCTTGGGAAGCCACGCGGTGGGACCCCCTCACCCTGACCCTCTCCCCGGGGGGGAGAGGGGATACGGGATGCGGCGATGCGGCGACGCAAAAGCGCCGACGCGCGGTAACGGTCCTCACCATAGGTGCGGGCCAGCGCGTCGAGCACGGCCAGCACATGGGGCAGGCCGATGCGGTCGGCCCAGGCCAGCGGCCCCAGCGGGTAGTTCACGCCCTTGGTCATCGCGATGTCGATGTCGGCGGCGCTGGCGACCCCCTGCATCGCCGCGTCCGCCGCCTCGCTGGCGAGCATGGCGACGGTGCGCATCACCACCAGACCAGGGGCGTCGTCGATCACCGACACCGTCTTGCCAAGCGCCTGGAACAGCCCGGCGGCAACCGCGACCGCGTCCGCAGGCGTGCCGTCGGCGGGGGCCAACGCCATGCGGGTCGCCTTGGCGTAATCCAGCGCGAGGTCGAACAGCACCAAGGGCGCGATGCCGTCCTCCGCCGCGCGGGCGGTGGCGGTACGGCCGTCGGTCAGGGCGAGCGTGACGCCGTCCACCAGCAGCACGCCGCTGCCGGCGGTCTCCTCCACCGCGATGCCGGCCTCGCGCAGCAGCCCGATCAGCGCCGCGGCAGGGCCGAGGTCGCCTTGCACCAGCACGCGATCAGGTTTGGCTGCCGGTTCGGCGTTGCGCGGCATCGGCTTGGCGGCGCCGGGGCTATGGTCGTAGAAGCCGCGGCCGGTCTTGCGGCCGAGACGGCCGGCCTCGACCAGCTCCTGCTGGATCAGCGAGGGCTGGAAGCGCGGGTCGCCGAAATAGGCGGCGTGGACCAAGCGGGTGACGGCGAAGTTCACGTCATGGCCGATCAGGTCCATCAGCTCGAACGGCCCCATGCGGAAGCCGCCGGCCTCGCGGGCGACGGCGTCGATGGTGGCGGGATCGGCGGCCTGCTCCTGCACCAGACGCAGCCCTTCGGCGTAGAAGGGGCGGGCGACCCGGTTGACGATGAAGCCGGGGGTGGAGCGGCAGCGCACCGGACTCTTGCCCCACGCCTTGGCCGTGTCGAACAGCGTATCGAGCACCGCCGCATCGGTGGCGAGGCCGCTGACGATCTCCACCAGCGCCATCAGCGGCGCCGGATTGAAGAAATGCAGCCCGGCCAGCCGCTCCGGCCGCCGCACCCCGGCGCCGATGGCGGTGACCGACAGCGACGAGGTGTTGGTGGCGAGGATGGCGTCCTCGTCGACGATGCCTTCCAGCTCGGCGAACAGGCGGCGCTTGACGTCGAGATCCTCGACGATGGCCTCCACCACCAGACCGGCGGGGGCGAGGTCGGACAGGCCGTTCACCGCGCGCAGCCGGTCGACGGTGGCGTCGCGTTCCGCCGCCGTGCGCTTGCCCTTCTCGACCAGCGCGGTCAGCGCCCGGGCGATGGACTCGACGGCGGCCTGCGCGGCACCGGGACGGGTGTCGACCAGCAGGACCGGGTGGCCGGCCTGCGCCGCGACCTGGGCGATGCCCTGGCCCATGGCGCCGGCCCCTACCACCGCGACGGTGACGGAAGGATCGAGCGCCGCCATCACCGCCCCTCGAACTTCGGTGCGCGCTTGCCGACGAAGGCGGCGACGCCCTCGCGATAGTCCTGCGTGCGGCCGGCTTCGCGCTGGAGGTCGCGTTCCAGGTCGAGCTGGGTGTCGAGGTCGTTGTCCAGCGAGACGTTCAGCGCCCGCTTGATAAGGGCAAGGCCGTGCGTCGGCTGGGTGGCGAGCTGGCGGGCCAGCGCCCCGGCCTCCGCCGCCAGCTTGTCGTCATCGACCGCCTTCCAGATCATGCCCCAGGCTTCCGCCTGCTCGGCCGAAAGCTTGTCGCCCAGCATGGCGAGGCCCATGGCGCGGGCATGGCCCACCAGACGCGGCAGGGTCCAGGTGCCGCCGCTGTCGGGGATCAGCCCGATCTTGCAGAAGGCCTGGATGAAGCTGGCCGACCGCGCCGCCAGCACGATGTCGCAGGCCAGCGCGATGTTGGCCCCGGCCCCGGCGGCGACGCCGTTCACCGCGCAGATCACCGGCATCGGCAGCTCGCGGAGCGTGCGGACGAGCGGGTTGTAGTTGGTCTCGATGGACGCGCCGAGGTCCGGCGCCTCCTGCCCCGGCGCCACCGCGCGGTCGGACAAGTCCTGCCCGGCGCAGAAGCCGCGGCCGGCGCCGGTCAGCAGCAGGCAGCGGACGGACTTGTCCTCGCGCACGGCGGCCAGGGCGCCGCGCAGCTCTTCATGCATCGCCGCGGTGAAGCTGTTCAGCCGGTCCGGCCGGTTCAGCGTGACGGTGGCGACGCCGTCGGCGATCTCCAGGAGGATCGTTTTGTCGCTCATTGGGCGGCCTCCAGAACCGGAACGCGGCTCTGCACCACGCGGAAGCGGTTGGCGACGAAGGCGAGGTCGCACAGCGCCGCGTTGGCCGCCGGGTTGGCGCCGGTGCCGTGGAAGTCGCTGAAGGCTGCCGACTGGTTGACGAAGACGCCGCCGGTGAGGTTCACCGACAGGGCGACGCCGGCCTCGACGAACAGGTCGGTCGCCTGCTCGATCAGCTGCGGGTCGGTGCTGTAGAGGCCGGTGGTCAGGGCGCCCTTGGTGCGGGTCAGGCGGGCGGCGCGCTCCAGGCTGTCGGCGGTGCTGTCGGTCTTCACGATGATGGAGATCGGGCCGAACAGCTCATGGCCGTACTTGTCCTCGTCGGCCGCGTCCATGGTCAGGATCAGCGGGGTGCGGATGCGGGCGTCGGGGAATTTCGGATGGGTGATGGCGCGCGAGGGCAGCACGACGGTGCCGAGCTTGGCGGCTTCGTCGATGCGGGCGAGCGTCGCGTCGGACTGGATGGCGCCCAGCACCTCCACCGCACGCTCCGGGTCGGAGAGGAACTTGTCGACGCCGCCGGCCAGCGCCGAGACCACCTGATCGAAGCTCATGCGCTCCGGGCCGGCCTGGATGCCGTCCTTCGGCACGAAGATGACCTGCGTCGTCGTGCACATCTGGCCGGAATAGAGGCTGAGCGTGAAGGCGAGGTTGCGCACCATGCCCTTGGGATCGTCGGTGCTATCGATGACCACCGTGTTGACGCCGGCCTTCTCGGTGTAGACCTGGGCCTGCCGGGCGTTCTGCTCCAGCCAGTCGCCGAAGCCGGTCGAGCCGGTGTAGTCGATCACCGCCACCTCGGGCCGCAGCGCCAGATCCTTGGCGACGGTGTCGCCGATGGCGAGCGTGACGAGGTTGGGGTCGAGCCCGCACTCCGCCAGCACCTCGCGCGCGATCTTCACGGTGATGGCGAGCGGCAGGATGGCGGTCGGGCCGGGCTTCACGATCACCGCATTGCCGGTGACGAGGCTGGCGAACAGGCCGGGATAGCCGTTCCAGGTCGGGAAGGTGGCGCAGCCGATGACCAGCCCGACGCCGCGGCCGACCACCTCGAAGCGCTTGTCCATCACCAGCGGCGGGTTCTTGCCCTGCGGCTTCTCCCAGCGCGCCGCCGGGGACTGGTCGGTCATCGCCTTCCAGCCATAGGCGACAGCCTCCAGCCCGCGGTCCTGGGCGTGCGGGGCGCCGGCCTGGAAAGCCATCATGAAGGCCTGACCGGTGGTGTGCATCACCGCGTTGGCGATCTCGAAGCTGCGCGCGTTGAGCCGCTTCAGGATTTCCAGGCAGACGCCGGCGCGGCCGTTCGGCCCGGCCTTGCGCCAGCCCGGCATCGCCGCCTTGGCAGCATGCACCAGCGCTTCGACGTCCGACACCGGATAGGTGATGCCGAGGTCGAAGCCGAAGGGCGAGCGCTCGCCCCCCGCCGTGCCGGTCACGCCCGGCTGGTCCAGCTCGAAGGGCTTGTCGCGGCAGGCCGCGAAGGCCGCCTCGCCATCCGCCGCCGCCGTCTCGCCATAGGCGCGCGGGCTCGGCATTTCGGGGAAGGCCGACCAATAGACGCGGCTGCGGCAGGCCTCGACGGCCTTCTGCAGCGTCGCCTCGTGCGTCTCGAACAGGCTCTGCGGGGTGCTGGTCATGGCGGGGCGTTCCCTCGTTGTCGTTGTTGGCTGTCTTTGCTCAGGCGGCGTCGAAGTCGATGACGACCCGCTCGGTCAGCGGGCGCGACTGGCAGGTCAGGACATAGCCGGCCTCGACCTCCCACGGCTCCAGCGAGTAGTTCTCGGCCATCTCGACCTTGCCTTCGCGCACCTTGGCGCGGCAGGTGCAGCAGACGCCGGACTTGCAGGAATAGGGCAGGTCGGCCCCATGCCGGTGGGCGGCGTCGAGGATGCTCTCGCCGTCGTAAGGCAGGGTGAATTCCTTGCGCTTGCCGTCCTGGAGGATGGCGATGGTGGCGGCATCGGTGGGGGTGTCGGTCGCCACCTTCCTGACGGCCGGGCGCGCGGCGGTCGTGGTGCCGAACAGCTCGACATGGATGTTGGCGGCCGGCGTGCCGCAGGCGGCCAGCGCGTCGCGCACCTCCTCCACCATCGGCTGGGGGCCGCAGAGGAAGGCGGCGTCGATGTCCTCGGCTTTCAGGGGACCGGCGCACAGCTCGCGCACCAGGGCGGCGCCGATGCGCCCGCCCAGCAGCCCGGCCTCTTCCGGCTCGCGGCTCAGCACATGGTGGATGACCAGCCGGCCGATATAGCGGTTCTTCAAATCCTCCAGCTCTTCCCGGAAGATGATGGAGGAGACGGTGCGGTTGCCGTAGACCAGCACGAAGCGGCTCTTCGGTTCCTGCGCCAGCACGGTCTTCAGGATCGACATCACCGGGGTGATGCCGCTGCCGGCGGCGAAGGCGACGTAGGTGCGGGTGGCCGCCGGGTCGATGGGGGTGTGGAAGCGCCCCATCGGCGTCATCACCTCCAGCACCGCGCCCGGCGCCAACGACTGGTTGGCGTGGGTGGAGAACAGGCCGCCATCGACCTTCTTCACCGCCACGCGCAGCTCGCCGTCCCCAACGCCGGAGCAGATGGAGTAGGAGCGCCGCACCTCCTCGTCGCCGATGCGGGTCTTGAGGGTGAGATACTGGCCCTGGACGAAGCGGAAGCGGTCGGCGAGATCGGCCGGCACGTCGAAGGCGATCGACACGGTGTCCGCGGTCTCCCGCCGGCACTCGCGGATGGTCAGCGGGTGGAAGCTGGGGCTGGTCATGGGGTCCGTCCTTGCGGCGCGGAGGGGTGCTCCGCCGAAGCCGCTCAATGGCATTTGAACACGTCGAACGGTTCGAGGCAGGCGTTGCAGGCGTGCAGCGCCTTGCAGGCGGTGGAGCCGAAGCGGCTGATCTGGCGGGTGTCCTGCGATCCGCAGCGCGGGCAGGCGATCACCTCGTCCGGTGCGGTCAGGGCGCGCTTGCCGGACGCCGGCGGCGGGACGATGCCGACCTCGGCCAGCTTTTCCCGGCCGGCGTCGCTGATCCAGTCGGTTGTCCAGGGCGGGGCGATCACCACCGACACCCGGGCGTCGAGGCGCGCGCGGGCCAGCGCGGTTTCCGCCTCCAGCACGATGACGTTGGTGGCGGGGCAGCCGGAATAGGTCGGGGTCAGCGCCACCGACAGCCGGCCTTCCGCGTCCGCCGAGACGGCGCGGACGATGCCGAGATCGACGATGCTCAGCACCGGGATCTCCGGATCCATCACCCCGGCCAGCGCATCCCAGGCGGCCTTCACGACCGCATCGGCGCCCGGTTCCGGTCCCCAGCAGCCCGCTGCATCCGGCATGGCATCCTCACCAGGTCGCGTCGGGATAGGCGCGCGGCAGGAACTGCATCTCGGCCAGCAGATAGCCCAGATGCTCGCTGTGCTCGCCCCGGCGGCCGCCCTTCTGCATCCAGCCGTCGGCCGGACGGTCGAGCGTGGCGTCATTCAGCACCGCCTCGACGCGGGCGGTCCAGGCCGCCTTCAGTTCGGCCGGGTCGGGGACGATGCCGGCGGCGACCAGCGCCTGTTCGGCCTCGTCACGCTCGAACATTTCGCCAGTGTAGGGCCAGAGCCGGCCCAGCGCGTCTGCGACCTTGGCGTGGCTGACGTCGGTGCCGTCGCCCAGCCGCACCAGCCAGTCGCCGCTGTGGCGGAAATGGTAGCGCACCTCCTTCACCGCCTTGGCGGCGATGCCGGCCAGCGTCTCGTCCTTGGAGGCGCAGAGCCGCTCATACAGCTCCACCGCACAGGCGTCGTGCAGGAACTGGCGGACGATGGTGTGACCGAAGTCGCGGTTGGGCTGCTCGACCAGCAGGTGGTTGCGGTAGTCGAAGACGTCGCGCCGGTAGGCGAGGCGGTCCTCGTCACGGCCCTTGCCCTCCAGCTCGCCGGCATAGGTCAGCAGCATACGGGCATGGCCGACGAGGTCGAGCGCGACGTTGGTCAGCGCGATGTCCTCTTCCAGCTCCGGCGCATGGCCGCACCATTCCGACAGCCGGTGCCCCAGCACCAGCGAGGTGTCGCCCAGCCGCAGCGCGTAGCCGAACAGGGCCTCCTTGAGATCCGTGCTCATCAGATGTTCTTCCGGCTAGATATTTTTGACGTCTGCGGGGATGTCGTAGAAGGTTGGATGGCGGTAGATTTTGTCGTCGGCCGGGTCGAACAGGCTGGCCTTTTCCGCCGGGTCGGACGCGGCGATGCTGGATGCTGGGACCGCCCAGATGCTGACGCCCTCGCCGCGACGGGTGTAGACGTCGCGGGCATTGTCCAGCGCCATGCGGGCATCGGCGGCGTGCAGGCTGCCGACATGCTTGTGCGACAACCCGTTCTTCGGCCGGATGAAGATCTCGAACAGCGGCCAGTCCTTGCGGTCCATAGTCGGATCCTTCACGTCTCTTCCCTCGGATTCTTTGGTCAGCCGGCCTTCTTCAGGGCGCGCTGCTTGCGTTTGGCGGCATGGGCGACGGCGGCCTCGCGCACCCAGGCGCCGTCGTCCCACGCCTTGCGGCGGGCCTCGATGCGCTCGCGGTTGCAGGGGCCGTTGCCCTTCAGGATCTCGTTGAACTCGGTCCAGTCGATGGCGCCGAATTCGTAATGGCCGGTCCCGGCGTTGAAGCGCAGTTCGGGGTCCGGGATGGTCAGGCCGAGGAACTCGGCCTGCGGGACCGTGGCGTCGACGAAGCGCTGGCGCAGCTCGTCATTGGAGAAGCGCTTGATCTTCCAGGCCATGTTTTGTGCGGAGTGGGCCGACTGCTCGTCCGACGGGCCGAACATCATCAGCGACGGCCACCACCAGCGGTTCAGCGCGTCCTGCGCCATCCGCTTCTGCTCCGCGGTGCCCTGTGCCAGCGCGAGCATCAGCTCGTAGCCCTGGCGCTGGTGGAAGCTCTCCTCACGGCAGATGCGGACCATGGCGCGGGCGTAGGGCCCGTAGGAGCAGCGGCAGAGCGGCACCTGATTCATGATCGCCGCGCCGTCGACCAGCCAGCCGATGGCGCCGATGTCTGCCCAGGTCGGGGTCGGATAGTTGAAGATGCTGGAATATTTGGCCTTGCCCGACAGCAGCTGGCCGATCAGCTCGTCGCGCGACACGCCCAATGTCTCGGCGGCGCTGTAGAGATAGAGGCCGTGCCCGCCCTCGTCCTGCACCTTCGCCAGCAGGGCCACCTTGCGGCGCAGCGTCGGCGCGCGGGTGATCCAGTTCCCTTCCGGCAGCATGCCGACGATTTCCGAATGGGCGTGCTGCGAGATCTGGCGGACCAGCGTGCGGCGGTAGCCCTCCGGCATCCAGTCGCGCGGCTCGATCTTCTCCTCGGCGTCGACGCGCTCCTGGAAGCGGCCCTGGAGAGCGGCTTCCTGCTCCGTCACCAGCCGGGGAGACGGTTGAGCGCCCTGCTCGGTCTTGGCATCCAAACCCTGCGTGTACATCGGCATCCCCGAGATGGATTGCGCGTCCAGCGAACATTTGCTGAGGGAAAAATATGATACAGATCAAAGACTGTAAAGCAGAATTATGTGTCGCTTTCCGGATGAAGCGGCGGATCTCGTGAATGTTTAATTAAAACAATGGATTGTGCTGACAGGCCCGTGCCAATGTCCGCGTGGGTGTCCCCTGGAAACGGACATGCCAAGGCTTTCGCCGATACACGGGCGGCGCGGTTTTGCGGAATTTGTGCAACGCGGAAATGGTGGAGAGACGGGGGAGAGGCGCTGCCGCAGGGATGACTGACAGGAGCGGTCAGAGAATCCTCTCACCCTCTGGGGAAAGGGGTCCTACGCCTTCGCGCGGCCTTCGCCGTCGCGGCTGGTGCCGTTCTGGTGGTGGGCGACCGAGAAGGCGCGTTCCAGGCGGCGGGGCGCACGGATCAGATGCAGGTACAGCTCGTCGAACTGGCCGACGGAGGCGAGCTGGCGCACGTCGTTGACGGTGATGCGCTGGCCGTTCAGCTCGATCAGCCCGCTGTCACGCAGGCGCCGCAGGGTGCGGTTGATGTGGACGATGCTGAGCCCCAGCGCGTCGGCAAGGATCTCCTGCGTCACCGGCAGCACGAAATGGCCGTCGGTCACCATGTTGACGATGCTGAGGCGGCGCAGAAGTTCGACCAGCAGATGGGCGGTGCGCTCCAGCGCGGTGCGGCGGCCCAGGCTGAGCAGCCGTTCGGCGACGATCGCCTCCTCCCGCGCGCCGGACCAGGCCAGTGCCGCGGCAAGGCGGGGGAAGGAGCGGAACAGTTCGCCGATCCGTTCGGGCGGAAAGCTCGCCACCTCGACCGGGGTCAGGGTGGTGACGCTGTGGTCGGCGGATTCGAACAATGTGCAATACATGCCGATGATGTCGCCGGGCAGGACGAAGTTCACGACCTGACGCCGGCCGTCGGGCAAGGCCTTGTGACGGATCGCCCAGCCTTCCCGCATGATCCGCACGTCCCGATATCTTTCACCCTGTTGGAGAAGATCGGTGCGCGGTGGCTCGCGAGCGATCGTCCTTTCCAGATCGGCAAGGTACATCTTTTCCTCATCCGACAGGACGAGGTAGCTGCTCAATTTGAGCCACAATGGAGTGGGGTCGAGGGCGCGGCTCGCCGGGGCGCGAGTCATGGTCGTCTCTTTGCCTTCTTTGTCCTAATATTGGCGTTTCGATAAACGCGCGCGCCGTTGAACCGGTTCCGCATGGTCTCGAACGTTTAGGGTTTTCGGCGAAGGCGGCCACAACATAGGTTAATTGACTAAACTTTTTTCTCGAACGGCCTGTGACGCGCGGCCGAGCTTCGTGTTGTTCCCTATGCAATTGGGCTTATCGGCAAGACGGCTCCGGCAGGAGCCGGGCCAGCAGTTGCCGGGCGTAACGGACATCCAGTAAGCGGGGGGCATGATGACGGCGGAGGATGGGGCGGCGGGTATGGCCGCTCTTTCGATTTGTGAGTCGCTGGTGATCGCCATGGTCGAAAAGGGCCTCCTCACGGCGGAGGAGGCGCGGGGCGTGCTGGAGGATGCGGCGGCTGCCCATCTGCGTCAGGAAACGCCGGGATTGGTGAACGGGCGTCAGGAGCTGGCGGTGCGCGCCATCGAACGGCTGGTCCTGCAGGTGGATGCCGCCGGACAAGTCAGCCGCGGGTAACCTGAACGGCGGGCCGGATTGCGCCGGCTCGCTGTCGCTTTCGCGTCAGGTCCGTTCCAGCAGGGCTTCGCTCAACAGCTGCGCCACCTCCTTGGCGGCGATCGGCTTGTGCAGGATGCGATAGCCGCTGGCCTCGGCATCGGCGATGCGTTCCGGCGCGGTGTCGCCGGTCAGCACCACGCTGGTCGGAACCGCGAAGCCGCGGTCGCGCAGGGCGGCCTCGACCGCATGGATGGCTTCCAGGCCGGTGGCCCCGGCCTCCAGCCGGTAATCGGCGATCACCAGATCGGGCGGACGGTCCTGGTCGCGCAGCAGGCGCAGCGCATGGCCGGCGCTGTCGGCCGGCGTCGCCCGCCAGCCGAAATCCTCGATCAGCAGGGTCAGCCCTTCGCGGACCAGCGGGTCGTCATCGATGACCAGAGCGGTGCCGCGCCCCGGTTCCGGCGCCTGTTCCGCCGGCATGGATGCCGCCGGCGCCTCGATGGCCGTCAGCGCCGGAGTGGGGATTTCCAGCGTGAAGCAGGACCCCTTGTTCGGCCGGGAGGCGACATGCACGCGGTATCCCAGCAGCCGCGCCAGCCGGTCGACGATGGCCAGCCCCAGCCCCAGCCCCTTGCCGCGGTCGCGGGTGGGGTTGGAGACCTGATAGAATTCGTGGAAGATCCGCTCCAGATGTTCGGGCGGGATGCCGATGCCGGTGTCGTAGACCTGGATGCGCAGGACCCCGCGGGCATGGCGGCAGCCCAGCAGGATGCGGCCATGGTCGGTGTAGCGCAGCGCGTTCTCCACCAGATTGCGGATGATCCGCTCCAGCAATGCCGCGTCGGCGTTCAGGGTCATGCCGGTGGGAACGCTGCGGAAGGCCACCCCCTTTTCCGCCGCGCGCAGGCGGTATTCGCCCTCCAGCCGCGCGAAGATGGTGCCGAGCGATACGGCCTGGACGTTGGGCGACACCGTGCCGGCATCCAGCTTCGAGATGTCGAGGATGGCGTCGAGCAGGCGGCAGAGCGCGTCCATCGACGCCTCGATGCTGCCGACCAGCGCTGCCGCGGGGTGGTCGCCCAGCCGGATCGCCAGTGCCGAGGTCAGCAGGACCAGCGACTGCACCGGCTGGCGCAGGTCATGGCTGGCCGCGGCCAGGAAATGCGTCTTGGCGGCGTTGGCGCGCTCCGCCACCATCAGCGCCATCACCGCCTCCTGGCGCGAGCGTTCCGCCTCGTTGCGGGCGCTTTCCGCCTCGGCGCGGGCCTGTTCGGCGCGTTCGGCCAGCGTGCGCTGGATGGTGATCTCCTCCGCCGCGCGCATCTCGCGCTCGCGCTGGATGGCGGCGATGTGGTCCAGCATGGCGTTGAAGCCGCGGGCAAGCGCCGAGACCTCGTCGTTGCCGCGCACCTTGGCGCGCTGGCCGGTGAAGCCGTCGGTGGCGATGGCGCCGGCCAGCCGCTCCAGCTCGCGCAGGGAACGCGTCATGTGGTTGCCGACGGCGCGGCTGCCGACATAGATCGCCAGCAGGGCGGCGAGCCCCACCATGCCATAGGCGGGCAGCATCCAGGACAGCAGCGCCGTGGTCGGCGTTCCCGGCGCCTCCAGCCGCAGGGTCAATCCCAGCCGCGCCAGCCGTTCCGGCACGGTCAGCGGCACCGTCACCGCCATCATGTCGGGCGGCACCGGCTGGGGCGGCTCGCTGGCGTAGAGAAGCTCCGCCTCCGGATGCAGGACCAGGGAGTCGAGCGGCACCTTGTAGAGCAGCGCCCCCTCCGGCGAGGGGGTGCGGGAGTAGGCCAGCATTTCCGCCGCCAGCAGGAACTGCGTGTCGCCCTGTCGCACCACGCGGGCCGCCGGCTTGCCGGCGGCGATGGCGGCGCGCAGCCAGGCCATGTCGGCGGGCGCGATGGCGAGCGGGGCGGCATGGCGGCCGTTGTCGGCGATCGGCTCCCCTTCAAAATCGGTGAAGACCAGGGCGACCGGCACGCTGGCGATGTGGTTGAAGCTGCCCAGGAAGGGGATCAGGTAGGTTTCCTTGCCGGCGGAATCGACCAGGGCGGTGGCAAGCACGCTGTTGTTCGCCAGTTCGCGCACCGTCGTGACCAGCGTGTTCAGCAGTCCCTCGGTCTGGCGGGCGGCGAGGCTGGCGTTCGCCTCCACATTGGCATGGTGCTGGCGGGCCAGATGGCGGCTGGACACGACATACAGGCTGGCGCCGATCAGGATGGCGATCAGCACGCCCAGCATCAGCGACACCAGCGCGAAGCGGCGGGCCAGCCGGCCGGAGGTCAGCATCCGCTGGGCGGTGCGCGGGATGGCGCCGTAGGCCGGCGGATCGATGCGGGTGGGATCGGTCATCTGTTCTCAATCCACCGGGACCAGCACGCCGTCGGGGCGGAAGCGGGCCATCAGCAGGTCGTCGGGGCCAAGCGCCTCGTGCCGGCCGGGGGCGAAGGGGTGGTCGAAGTCGCGGGTCACACCCTGATAGGGGCCGACCTGTTCCAGCGCGTCGCGCACGGCGGCGCGGTCGGTGGTGCCGGCGCGGTCGATGGCCAGCGCCAGGATGCGGGTCAGGTCGTAGGCGTGCAGGAAGCCGACCGGCGACACGATGTCCTCCGGCCGGCGGATGCCGAACAGGCGCCCGGCGGTCTCCAGCACCGGGGCCAGCCGGTCCGGCGGGATCCGGAAGGGGCTGACCGTCTGGATCACGGTGAAATCGACCTCCTGCAGGGCCGGTCCGGCCTGTCCGACGAAATCGCCGCCGGTGACGCCCCAATGGCTGAGGATCGGCAGCCGGCGCTGCGGCGGCAGGGCCGCCACCTCGCGCACCAGCACGGCGGCCTCATCGTCGTTGGCGACCAGCAGGATCGCCTGGGCGCCAGCCTCGGCCAGCGCCTGATACTTGTCGATCAGCGAGCGGTCGCGCCAGTTGTACCAGGCGGTGCCGGCCAGTTCCGGAAGCTTGCGGCCGGCGAGATAGCGGTTGGCGGCCTCCAGGTTGGAGCGGCCCCATGCGGTGTTGGTCAGCAGGAGCCCGACGCGGGTCAGGCCGCGGTCGGCGGCGCGTTGCAGCAGGAAGGGCATCGCCAGACCGTCGCGCAGCGACAGGCGGAAGATGTAGTTGGGCTCCATCCCGTTGTTGACGATGGCGTCGGCCGACGACCACGGGGCCAGGAACAGAGTGCGGGTCTGTTCCAGCACCGGCAGCTCCTCGATCACCACCGGACTGAAGCGGCCGCCGAACACGGCGATCAGGTCGGGGATGGTCGCCAGTTCCCGGATGTTCTTGATGCCGCGGGCGGAGATCGAGCGGTGTTCGCGCGTGATCAGCTCCAGCGGCCGGCCGCCCAGCACGCCGCCCTGGCGGTTGATGTCGTCGATGGCGGTCAGGATGCCGCGCTCGATCGCTTCGGCCGAGGTGCTGTTGGTCAGGCCGAATTCCCCGTCCAGCGCCAGCACGACGAACTCCTTGGCGGGCTCCCTGGCGGCTTGCGCGGCAGCCGGCGACGCCGCAAGCGGAAGCGCTGCGGCAATCAGGAAAAGGACCGGCCGGAGGAGGCGAAGGACTGCGAGTGGCATTGACCGTCGTTCGATGGGATCGGCGGACGGAAGAGGGGCTCCCGCGCACGCAACGCGGCACTATGGGTGGGTGGAAGCGGCGGGGTCAATCTGCCCTTCGGCAGAGCAAACCGCGCGGAGGACATGGCCCATGACGGCAGTGGAATGGCCGTTGGGACATGTTGTTATCTGCACCGGCACCCTTGCCGCCGCAGGGGGGCGCCGCCCGGTGGCGGACGGCGTCTCCTGCCTGGACAAAATCAGAGCATCTCGTTCAGAGCAGCTTGGCGGTCAGGCTGATCTGGGTGCCGGCCAGCGCCTTCGACACCGGGCAGTTGGCCTTGGCGCCATTCGCCTGCTCCTGGAAGGTGGCCTCGTCGATGCCGGGGATTTCGGCCTCGCACTCCAGCTCGATCCGGGTGATGGCGAAGCCGGCGCCGGCCTTCTCCAGATGCACCCTGGCGGTGGTGTGGACGCGGGTCGGCGCGTGGCCGGCCTGGGCGAGCCCGGCCGACAGCGCCATCGAGTAGCAGCCGGCATGGGCCGCCGCGATCAGCTCCTCCGGGTTGGTGCCCTGGCCGTTCTCGAAGCGCGACGGGAAGGAATAGCTGCCCTCGAAGGCGCCACTGCCCAGCCGCATCCTGCCGCTGCCCGATTTCAGGTCGCCGCGCCATTCGGCGTCCGATTGCCGCATCGCCATGCCGATGTCTCCTCATTGCCGGTCGGTATCCCTCCGGCCGCCCTTGGCTGACCGGGTTGGTGATGACCTAGGGCCGTGACCGCTGGCCGCCAGCGGCATAGCCGTTTGGGGGGCTGCTTGGGGGCTGTCTGGAAGAGAGGCGCTCATCCGGGGTGCTCCTGCCTATCTATGCGCCAACCGGCCCAGAGCTTGGACAGGCGGGTGCTGAAACTCATCCTTTCATCCTGTCATTTCAGCCGATCGGATGTCGGCCCGCATTTTGCGTCTCGGTCCCTCGGGAGAGGGCTGACTCCAAAGGACCGGCCCTTCCGACTGATTTCCGTGCAGGAGGGCAGCAATGGCCGGGACCGTCTCGAACCGCGATCAGTACGCAGCCGCGCGTTTCGTGCTGGTGACGCGCTTTCGGCGCATGCGGGAGCTGGAACAGCTGCGTGCCGTCTGCGGCATCGTTTCCGCCGTGTCCGGCTTCGTCCATGAGCTCCAGAAGGAGCGGGGATTGTGGAATCTGCGGCTGACCGGCGGCGATGGGCGCGCCGATTCGCAGATCGAGGGCCAGATGGTGCAGTGCCGGCAGCGCCAGCAGGAGATGCTTGCCGCCATGGGCGGGCTCGACCGCATCGCCCATGGTCCGTCCCTGTTCGGCGCCATCCGGCAGGCCCTGGCGGAGGTGGACGCGCTGCCAAGCTTGCGGGAGCGCGCCGGCCGCGGTGAATTGTCGGCACGGGAGATGTTCGCCGCGCTGTGCGTGCTGGTCGGACGACTGCTCGCCATCGTGTCGGCGGCGGCCGAGGCGGTGACCGACCCGGTCGTCTCGCAGGCGCTGATTGCCACCTTCAACCTGATGCAGGGCAAGGAGCAGGCCGGGCAGGAGCGGGCGACCGGCGCCGGCGGGCTGTCGGTCGGCCGGTTCGAGCCGGCGCAGCACCGGCGCTTCCTCGCCCTGATCGCCGCGCAGGAGCGCTGCTTCGGGACGGTGTTCCAGACCGCGACGCCGGTCCGTGCCGCCGCGCTGCGGGGCCTGCTGGCGGATCAGCCCGAGTTCGAGCGGATGCGCATGGCGATCCGCAAGGATGGATTGGCAGGGACCGTCGCCGGGTTTGAGGCGCCGTCCTGGTTCGCCGCCGCCACCCGGCGGATCGACGGGTTGAAAGCCGTGGAGGACGCGCTGGTCGCCGATCTGGAGGCGATCTGCGGGACGGCGCTGGCGGAGGCGCGGCGGGAGTTCGTCCGCCCCTTCGACGGCATGGCGGTGCCGGTGCGGCTGATGATCTGGTGGACGCGCCGCGCTCTGCTGACGGAGGCGCGGCGGGCGGAACGGGTCGGCCGCGCCATGGCGCCGGTGGCCGGCCGGCTGCTGGATTTGCCGGTCACCGGGCCGGCCAACGTGCCGGCCTGGGTGCTGGAGGCCGCGCGGCGCTTTCGCGACGGGCCGGCGGCCACCGCCTCGCTCGCCGATCAGCAGCAGCGCGAGCGGGCGCTGGCCGAGGAGCGGCAGAGCAGCATGGAGGATGCCCTGCACAGCTTCGGCAGCAGCAGCGACGGGGCACTCTCCACCATGACGGCGATGGCCGCCCGCATGCATGACAGTGCAAGCCGGATGTCCGATCTGGCGGGCGAGAACAGCCAGCGGTCACTGAGCATGGCGGGGGCGTCGCGCCAGTCGCTGGACGGTGTGCGGACCGTCGCCACCGCGGCGGAGGAGTTGAGCGCCGCCATCCGCGACATCAACCGCCAGACCGAGGAAAGCCTGCGCATCACCGGTGCCGCGGTGGCGGAGGTGGAAAGCACCGGCGCCATCATCGGCGGCCTTCAGGACGCCGCCAACCAGATCGGCAAGGTGGTGGAACTGATCGCCGGCATCGCCGGCCAGACCAACCTGCTGGCGTTGAACGCCACCATCGAGGCGGCGCGGGCGGGTGAGGCCGGCAAGGGCTTTTCGGTCGTGGCGGGCGAGGTGAAGACGCTGGCCAGCCAGACCGCGCGGGCGACGGAACAGATCGCCGGTCAGGTGACCGGCATCCAGAACGCCGCCCTGGCGGCGGTGGGCACGATCGGCACCATCCGCGGGACCGTCGGCAGCATGAGGGACATCGCCGCCCGCGTCGCCGCCGCGCTGGCCCAGCAGGAGGCGGCCACCGACCGCATCGCCACCACGATCCAGCAGGTCGCAGCGGGCGCTGAAACGGTGTCCGTCATCGTCGACGGCGTCGCCGCGGCGGCCGACGACACCGGTTCCATGGCCGGTCAGGTGCTGGAAGCCGCCCGCGATCTGGACCTGCTGGCGCGCAGCCTGCGCGATGACCTGACGGGGTTCATCGCCACGGTGCGGGCGGCCTGAAGGGGACGGCGTGGCGGCTCACGCCTCCTGCACGGTTTCGATTTCCGACAGGTCGGACAGGCGGCGGGCCAGCCGTTCGGTGCAGCGGACCTCGAGGATGCCGAAGCCGGCGTTGGGGGCGATGGCGTGGAGGTCGCCGGCCATGCCGTTCTCGCTGGCCAGCCGCCGCACCCGTTCCACCATCGCGTCGCGTTCCGGCCGGCCGGGACGCAGCCCCGGCAGCGGGCGGGTGAAGTGCAGCTTGTAGCGCTTGAAGATCGAGGGGGCCATCAGCTCACGGGTGCGAAGTGGGGGCGGTCCCAGGGTCTATGGTCTGTGGGCGCCGTCCCCCGGATCTCGCACAGGCCGGCGGTGCGATGCCAGCCCGAAAAGGCCGTATTCCAGCAGCCTATTTCTTGGGCTCGACATTCTCCGCACCGGCGCGGGTGCCGCCGAAGCGGTCGGCGCCCTTGGCGTCGGGGGCGTCCGGCTTCTTGTGGTTGCCGGTGTTCTGCTCGCCGTCGGTGTGACGGATGGTTTGTTCGGTGTGGGGCTGCTTGTTGTTCCGCTGGCCGGTCATCGGGGACTCTCCCGTTATATAAGGTGTCCCCTGTCAACCGGATCGGCCGGGATTGGTTTCGCCCGCGCTTACCGTTGCCGTGCGATGGCCTGGGCCACCGCCATCCACAGCCCGTCCTCGTCCGCCGCCCCGTCCGCGTCGCGCAGGGCGCGCAAGGGGGGCCAGACGCCGAGCCGGCTGGAGCGGCGCAGCGCGAAGAAGCGGTCGAGTTCCTCGCGGGTCGGCAGCCGGTCTCCCTTGCGCTGGTTGCAGCGGCGGTGCGCCAGCACGACGTTGGCCGGATCATCGATCCCGCCATAGGCCTGGGGGATCAGGTGGTCGAAGGTGGCCTTCTCCCCCACCGGCCCGTCGCAGAAGAAGCAGCGCCCGCCCTGCTGGACGTCCATCAGTCTGGTGTCGTCCGGCGTGACGGGCATGGCGCTCTCCGGGAAATCAGGGTTACAGGTCGCGCTCGACGCTGCCCCACAAATCATACTCGTCGGCATGCTCGATTGTGACGTCGACCATGTCGCCCGGCTTCAGGCCGGTTTCGCCGTTCAGGAAGACGTTGCCGTCGATTTCCGGCGCGTCGGCGTAGGAGCGGCCGATGGCGCCGTCCTCGTCGACCTCGTCGATCAGCACGCCCAGCGTGTAGCCGACCTTCTGCTGGAGCCGTTCGGCGCTGATCGCCTTCTGCGTCTCCATGAAGCGCTCCCAGCGCTCCTGCTTGACCTCTTCCGGGACGGCGCCGGGCAGGTCGTTGGCGGTCGCACCCTCCACCGGCTCGTACTTGAAGCAGCCGACGCGGTCGAGCTGGGCTTCCTTCAGCCAGTCCAGCATGAACTGGAAGTCCTCCTCCGTTTCGCCGGGGAAGCCGGTGATGAAGGTGGAGCGCAGCACCAGATGCGGGCACTCGTCGCGCCATTTGCGGATGCGGTCCAGCTGCTTTTCCTGGGCGGCCGGGCGGCGCATCGCCTTCAAGACGGTGGGCGAGGCATGCTGGAACGGGATGTCGAGATAGGGCAGGATCCTGCCCTCCGCCATCAGCGGGATGACCTCGTCGACATGCGGGTAGGGGTAGACGTAATGCAGGCGGACCCACAGGTCGAAGTTCGCCAGCTCGTTGCACAGGTCGAAGAAGCGGGTGCGGACCTCGCGGTCGTACCATTTCTCCGTCTTGTACTTGACGTCGACGCCGTAGGCGCTGGTGTCCTGGGAGATGACCAGCAGTTCCTTGACGCCGGCGACCGCCAGCTTTTCCGCCTCGCGCAGGACCGAATGGATCGGCCGGCTGACCAGATCGCCGCGCAGGGACGGGATGATGCAGAAGCTGCAGCGGTTGTTGCAGCCTTCGGAAATCTTCAGATACGCGTAGTGGCGCGGGGTCAGCCGCAGGCCTTCCGGCGGCACCAGATCGGTGAAGGGGTTGTGTGTCGGCGGCACGGCGTCATGCACCGCGCTGACCACCTGTTCATACTGGTGCGGACCGGTCACGGCCAGCACGTCGGGGTGGATCTGCCGGATCATGTCCGATTCCACGCCCATGCAGCCGGTGACGATGACCCGCCCGTTCTCCTTGATCGCCTCGCCGATGGCGTCCAGCGACTCCTTCTTGGCGCTGTCGAGGAAGCCGCAGGTGTTGACCAGCACGACGTCCGCGCCGTCGTAGCTGGGGGAGATCTCGTACCCCTCCGCGCGCAGGCGGGTCAGGATACGCTCTGAATCGACGAGCGCCTTCGGGCAGCCGAGGCTGACGATGCCGACCTTCGGGGCGCCCATGGTCTGGGCGGCGGCCGGCGATGCGGACTTCGGAACGGGGGATGTGGTCATCGCGCGCGTATACCGCCGAATCGAGGATGACGCCAGTGAAAGATGGCGACGACGTGAATCGGCATGGCCGCCATGCCGGTTCCGCCTGGGGATGCCGGACCTGCGAGATCTTGCTCTCCCTTTGTCATCCCTTTGCCAAGCTCAAGCCAATGCGACAATTTGCAACAAAAGGATGAAGTGTTCGAGGTTCCGTTTTCTGTTCGATCCCGCTATTGTATGTGACGGTCTCATGATCGAAGTGGCTGCCGCCTTACAGCGATAGCCGCCAGCCTTTTGATGCGCCCATCGTATAGCCACTAAACTTTATAGAGTGGAAAAAAATGGACTTCGCAAAAGTGCGCGGCGTTGCTGCGGGCCGGATGTCGGTCCGGAACAACGGGGCGTTGGATCGGACGTCGATCGGAGCCGGATCCATCGGAGCCGCCATGGACTTCGCCGAACCGCATCTTGCGGGTGCCGCCTCGCCGCAGGCGATTGCCGACGTGATGCTGCAGATCGCGCACATCGCCGACAGCCTGGGCTATACCCATGGGCTGAAGCCGTCGCAGTGGACGGCGTTGCGCTATTTCGCCGGCGCCAACAACAGCCAGCGCACCGTGTCGGCCTTCGCCGATTTCCATGCCACCACCCGCGGGGCCGCCTCGCAGATGGTCGAGGTGCTGGTCGGCAAGGAGCTGCTGGTCCGCGTGCCGGTTCCGGAGGACCGCCGCGTCACCCAGCTGCACCCGACGCCGAAGGCGCTGGAACTGCTGCGCCATGATCCGCTGAACGATTTCGCCGGCGTCATCGCCGAACTGCCGGGCGACGACCAGTACAAGCTGGCGGAAACGCTGACCAGCCTGCTGCGCGGCCTGCTCGAAAAGCGGCAGTCGGTCTGAACCGGTTCGGTCTGAACCGGTTCGGGCTGACTTGGTTCGGGCCGCCCTCATTCGGTCCGGCCGCCGTCAAGGCTTTCGGCACATCGCGACCGCCTCCTCCAGCCCGCGCTGACCGCGCTCGCTGACCCGGTTGGCGGCGAAGTCCTCCCACAAACCGTTCCGCGCCAGTTCCGACTGCACGCAGCCGCAGTTGGCGGTGCAGGTGGCCCTCGCCACTCCGGCGCGTTCGCAACTCGCCACGCAGGATGCCTGGAAGTCGCGAATGGCGGGCGTCTGCGCCGGCATCAGCTGTGCCGCCGTCCAGGCGATGCCGAACAGCAGCGGCTGGTGCAGCAGATAGACGGCAAGGCTGTGCCGCCCGGCCAAGGCCAGCAGCCGCCCGGCGGGGCCGCTCACCGCCACCCCCTCGCCCAGTCCCGGCCACAGCCGCCCCACCCCGATTCCGGCCAGGACACCGCCGATCCAGGGCAGCAGCGGCACGAAATCGTTGGAGTCCGGCTCCATACTGGTCAGCCCGATCCAGCGCAGCCATGGGCTGTCGAACGGCGCAAAGCCCTGCGTCGTCCCGACCAGAACCGCCGCGGCCGCCACCGCCAGCGTCACCGGGGCGGGCAGGCGGACGAAGGCGAGGCCGATGACGCTCGCCACCGCGATGTGGTGCAGCACGCCGAAGAAGATCGGGCTGTCGGGGAACAGGGCATAGGAGGCCGCCGACACCGCCGCGGCCCCCGCCGCCACCCGCCCCAGCCGGCGCAGGAAGCGCCCCGGATGGAAGCCGTCGCGGGTCGCCAGCACCAGCCCGATGCCGGCCAGCAGCAGGAAGCTCGACAGGATCACCGTGCGGGCGGCCAGCCACAGCGGGTCGCCCAGCAGATCGAAGCCGGCAAGGCCGAAATAGGTGGCGTCCCAGCTGGCGTGATAGGCCGCCATCGCCAGCAGAGCGAGCCCGCGCGCCACGTCGATCGCCGGGCGTCGTGAGGTCCGCGCGAGGCCCTGTTCCGGCGTGATGCCGATTGCGCTCATGATCCGCTCATCCCCACCCCGAAAATCCACCCCTCCTGCCGCCTTGCGGTGTCGTCAAGCCCCGGCGGCGCCCAGATGCGCGGGGTGCCGGCGAGCCAGCGCAGGCCGGCGGCCGACACCAGCGCGTCGCTGTCATGGTCGCTGACCGGCCCCGCCACCTTCAACGGTTGCGAGCCCAGCCGGCGCAGCGCCTCGTCCATCTCGGCGCCGTCACGGATCTTGCGCTGGCCGATGCCGGTGTGCTTCAGGAACAGGCGGGGGTAGATCTCCACCATCACGCTGCGGCCCGGCGCCGGTTCCTCGAACGGCCAGACCGCCAGCCGGCCGGGCAGGGCGACGCGCAGGGCGCGCAGCACCCGCATGCCGGCCAGCGCCCCCTTCCCGACCTGTCTTGACCCGATCAGCTTGTAGGGGCTCTGCGGATGGCCCAGCCCGTCGGCACGGCAGGCCCATTCGGTGGCGCGGTGCGGATCCTCGTACCAGTCCGGCTGCGGCCCGCCATGCCAGAAGCCAACCCCGTGGAGCGGATGGCTGGCGAAGGGGCCGCCGCCGAAGTCGGGCTCCGCGGCGCAGACCTCCTCCACTGCGTCCCACAGGTCGAAGACGGTCGCCTCCCGGCCGGCAAATCCGAGCGCCGCCACCGCGAAAGGCAGGGAGAAGGCGCAGTCGATGCCGACCAATGTTGGTCCGACCGGGGCCGGTTCGCGCGCCAGTTCCGCGCGCAGCCAGTCGAACACCGCCGTCCGTGACCACCAGCCGCCCGGTCCCTCCACCAGCCGGGGAGGGGTATCGCCCGTCCCGCACTCCGCCACCGCGATGCCGGCGTAACGCTTGCCGCGGGCCCCGGACCAGTCGATGGCGATGAAGCGCCCGAAGGCGGGCACCGCCGCTTTGCTCACAGCTCCGCCACCTCCACCACACCCGGCACCGCCTTCAGGGCGGAGCGGCTCTGGGCGGTGATGGTGTAGCTGCCGGGCAGCTCGATCTCGATCTCCTTCAGCGGATCGACCTCCACCAGCACGTTGATGCGGCTCTTGCCGCGCGACAGCCGGTCGAGCGTGGCGCGCAGATGCTCGATCGGGCCGGGGTCGCGCAGGACGACGCGCAGGCCTGCGCTGACCGAGGCGACGGCCTCCTCCAGCGGCCTGATCTCCTGGCAGGTCAGGCGGACCTCTTCGCCGTTCAGCTGGGCGTCCACCGTCATCAGCACCGGGCGGCCGGGCTCCAGCAGGTCGCGGTTGGCGGCCAGCACCTCGGAGAACAGCGTCACCTCATAGCCGCCGGTGGCGTCCGACAGCTCGACGAAGGCGAAGCGGTTGCCGGACTTGGCGGTCTTCTCCTTCTTCGACACCACGATGCCGGCCATCTTGTAGCGGGTGGAACCGCCCTTCGCGATGGCGGTCTGGAGTTCGGCCGAGCGCACCACCTTCATGCGGCCGAGCGGGCCGGAATAGGCGTCGAGCGGGTGGGCCGACAGGTAGAAGCCGATGGCGCCGAACTCGTGCTTCAGCTTCTCCAGCGGTTCCCAGTCCTTGACCTTGGGCATCTCGGGTTCGGGCAGTCCCCCGCCCCCGCCGCCAAAGAGGTTGCCGATGCCGCTGTCGCGCTCCGCCGCCTCCGCCTGGGCATAGCGGATGATGGTCTCCAGCGCGGCATGGACCTGGGCGCGGTTGGGGTTCAGCCCGTCGAAGGCGCCGGCGCAGGCGAGATTCTCCAACTGGCGCTTGTTGATGGTCTTCAGATCCAGGCGGCGGGCGAAGTCGAACAGGCTCTTGAACGGGCCGTTCTTCCGCCGCTCCTCGACCACCGCCTTCATGGCGGGCAGGCCGACGCCCTTGACGGCGGCCAGCGCGTAGCGCACCGCCTTGGTCCCGTCGGCCAGCTGCTCCACCCCGAAGATGGAGTCGGACCTGTTGATGTCCGGCGTCAGCAGCCTGATGCGCAGGCGGGCGAGTTCCTGGCGGAAGACGTTCAGCTTGTCGGTGTTGCCGAGGTCGAGCGTCATCGACGCCGCCATGAACTCCACCGGGTGGTTCGCCTTCAGATAGGCGGTGTGGTAGGCGACCAGGGCATAGGCGGCGGCGTGGCTCTTGTTGAAGCCGTAGCCGGCGAACTTCATGACCTGATCGAAGATCATGCTGGCCAGATCGGCCTTGACGCCGCGCGCCTCGGCGCCGTCGCAGAAGATCTTGCGCTGGTTGTCCATCTCCTCCTTGATCTTCTTGCCCATGGCGCGGCGCAGAAGATCGGCGCCGCCCAGCGAATAGCCGGACAGCACCTGGGCGATCTGCATGACCTGTTCCTGGTAGATCATGATCCCGAAGGTCTCCTTCAGGATGCCTTCCAGGCTGTCATGCATGTAGTCGGCTTTTTCCTCGCCGTTCTTCACCCGGATGTATTTCGGGATGTTGTCCATCGGGCCGGGACGGTAGAGCGACACCAGCGCGATGATGTCCTCCAGCCGGTTCGGCTTCAGCCGGCGCAGCACGTCGCGCATGCCCGAGCTTTCCAGCTGGAACACGCCGGTCGCCTCGGCGCGGCTGAGCAGCTGGTAGCTCTTCTCGTCGTCGAGCGGGACGGTGGTCAGGTCCGGCTTCTCGGGGATCAGGTCGACCGCCGTCTTCAGCACGGTCAGCGTCTTCAATCCCAGGAAGTCGAACTTCACCAGACCGGCCTGTTCGACATATTTCATGTTGAACTGGGTGACCGGCATGTCGGAGCGCGGGTCGCGGTAGAGCGGCACCAGCTCCTGCAAGGGGCGGTCGCCGATCACCACGCCGGCGGCATGGGTCGAGGCGTGGCGGTAGAGGCCCTCCAGCTTCAGCGCGATGTCGATCAGGTGACGCACGGTCTCGTCGCCGTCGCGCGCCTGCCGCAGCATCTCCTCGCTGTCCAGCGCCTGCTGCAAGGTCACCGGATTGGCCGGGTTGTTCGGCACCATCTTGCAGATCTTGTCGACCTGCCCGTAGGGCATCTGCAGGACGCGGCCGACGTCGCGCAGCACGGCGCGCGCCTGGAGCTTACCGAAGGTGATGATCTGGGCGACGCGGTCGTAGCCGTACTTGTTCTGGACGTAGCGGATGACCTCTTCGCGGCGATCCTGGCAGAAGTCGATGTCGAAGTCGGGCATCGACACGCGTTCGGGGTTCAGGAAGCGCTCGAACAGCAGGCCGAAGCGCAGCGGGTCGAGGTCGGTGATGGTCAGCGCCCAGGCGACGACGGAGCCGGCGCCCGATCCGCGGCCCGGACCGACGGGGATATCGTGGTTCTTCGCCCATTTGATGAAGTCCGACACGATCAGGAAGTAGCCGGGGAACTTCATCTTGACGATGACGTCCAGCTCGAACTCCAGCCGCTCGAAATAGGTCTTGCGGGTCTCCGCCCGCTGCTCCGGCGTCATCTCCGGGGTGTAGACGACCTTCTCCAGCCGCTCTTCCAGGCCGGCGCGCGACTGGGCGCGCAGCTCGTCGTCCTCGGTCCGGCCGCCTTCGCAGGCGAACGGCGGCAGGATCGGCTTGATCGGCTTCAGCAGGAAGGAGCAGCGCCGGGCGATGGCGACGGTGTTGTCCAGCGCCTCCGGCAGGTCGGCGAACAGCAGCCGCATCTCCTCCGCCGACTTGAAGCGGTGGTCCGGGGTCAGGCGGCGGCGGTCCTCCTGGCTGAGATAGGCGCCCTCGGCGATGCAGAGCAGCGCGTCGTGCGCCTCGTACATGTCCTCGGTGGCGAAATAGCAGTCGTTGGTGGCGACCAGCGGCAGGTCGTGCGCGTAGGCGAGGTCGATCAGCGCCGGCTCGACGGCGTTCTCCACCGTGGCGAAATGGCCGCGCCCGCCCTCGTGCCGCTGCAATTCGACATAGAGGCGGCCGGGGAACAGCCGTTTCAGCCGCTCCAGAACGTCGAGCGCCAGATCCTTCTGCCCCTCGTGCAGGAGCCGGCCGAGGGAGCCGGCGGGGCCGCCGGTGAGCGCGATCAGCCCGGCGGAGCGCCCCTCCAGCGCGTCGAGCGTCACCTGCGGGCCGGCCAGCGGGTCCGATTCCAGGAAGGCCTTGGACACCAGCGCGGTCAGGTTGCGGTAGCCCTCCTCGTTCTGGCAGAGCAGGACGAGCTGGTCGGGAGTGGCCGCCGCCTTGCCGGGCAGGCCCGGCTTCGTCTGGGCCGGGCCGACGCGGGTGATGCCCAGCACGGTGCCGATGATCGGCTGCACGC
Source organism: Azospirillum sp. TSH100 (assembly GCF_004923295.1). Lineage (NCBI taxonomy): Bacteria > Pseudomonadati > Pseudomonadota > Alphaproteobacteria > Rhodospirillales > Azospirillaceae > Azospirillum > Azospirillum sp. TSH100. The sequence continues at coordinate 506,739 of NZ_CP039638.1, read as the reverse complement.
CGGCATCGGATGCCGCCAGCGCGAATTCCAGCGCGCCGAACAGGTTGCCGGTGTCGGTGACCGCGACGGCCGGCATCTGCTGCTTCAGGCAGAGCTTGACCAGCTCCTTCACCTTGATCGCACCTTCCGACAGCGAATAGGCGGAATGGACGCGCAGGTGGATGAAGTCGGCGTGGGGCATGGCAACCGGGGGTCTCGCTGCGACAGGGCCCCTGGTTCTAGCACAGCCGGGACGGTTCCCGCGACGGTCGCGCGGGGGCATGCGAACGTGGTATGGAAGTCGCCGCATCACGTTCAGGGATGGGGAGGACGCCGCGATGGATCGGCCGCACCTTGCACCCGTCGTCCGACTGCGGCCGGCCCTGCGGGGCCGCCGTGACGTCCGGGCGGCGACGCCTTTGGCCCTTCTGGCATGCTTGGCGCTGGCGCTGTCCGCCTGCGAGACCGTGCCGCCGCCGCCGGCCGCAGCCCCATCCGCGGCCGCTCTGCCGGATGGGCCGGTCAGGCCCTTCAGCTCCGGCAAGGGTTGGACCGTCACCATCCACACGCCCCCGGGCGACAAGAGCTTCTGCGTCGCCGAACGCGGAATCGCGGTCGGGCAGAACGCCGCGCCGCGCCTGACCTTCCGCACCGCCGCCGCCGAATCCGGTTTCATCCTGTCCGGCTTCACCCCGTCGGACAGCGGGGCGACGGTGAAGCCCGGCGAACGCTATGACCTGACCGTCACCTCCGACCTGGGCTCGCGCCTGTCCCTGAGCGCCCGCGGGCTGCCCAACGGCAGCCTCTATGTCGCGGTGCCGACCAAGGGGTATCTGGAGGAGATGGAGCCGCTGGCCCGCGCCCACCGCGTCAGCTTCCGCAGCAGCGGCCTGGGGGAGATCGGCACGATGCTGCTGTCGGGATCGTCCTGGGCGATCAACGCATCGGACGAATGCCGGATCCTGCACGCGGAGTCGTGACCGGCGGATGCGCGGCCACGCGTCTATCGAAGGGAGGAACAGGACGATGAAGAGAGCTTTCGTCGCTGCGGTGGCTTTGGCCGCCGTGCTGACCCAGCCGCTGGCGGCCCGACCGGCGGCGGCGCAGGAGGCGGTCGTGCCCGTCGGCGATGCCGAGGCGCTGTTCACCAGCCCCGACCCGGCCCTGAACGCCAACAAGCAGGTGGTTTACGGCATCATCCGCGATCTGCTGGAGGCGGGGCATTGGGAGATGGCCGACCGCTATCTCAGCGAGGACTACATCCAGCACAATCCCAACGCCGCCAGTGGCCGGGCCGCCGTGGTGGAGTATTTCACCAAGGTGCGTCAGGTGAAGCCGCAGCCGATCCCCGCCAAGCTGAAGACGCCGATCGTCAGCGTGACGGCCGAGGGCGATCTGGTCGTCGTCGCCTATCCCCGTCAGGTCACGGATCCCAAGCATCCGGCCGGCGGCTACAGCACCACCTGGTTCGACATGTGGCGGATCCGGGACGGCAAGGCGGTCGAACATTGGGATCCGGCCCTGTTGCCATAGGCCGTGCCGGTCGTCGCGCGGCTGCCCTGCGGCCGGCGCAGGGTCGATGGATTGACCCTTCCATCGGCCAGCCGTTAGCCTTCCGATCATGCGCGCTTCCCACATTCTGCTCGCCGTGGCGGTCGCCGCGGTCTGGGGCTTCAACTTCGTCGCGATCAAGGTCGGATTGCGCGATTTCCCGCCGCTGCTCTTCTCCTGCCTGCGCTTCGCGCTGGCGGCGCTGCCGGTGGTGGTGCTGGGCTGGGGCAAGGGGCCGCCGGTGCCCTGGCGCTATGTGGTCGGCATCGGCGTGATGCTGGGCGTGGTCAAGTTCCCGCTGCTGTTCCTCGGCATCGATGTCGGCATGCCGGCCGGGCTGGCTTCGCTGGTGTTGCAGGCGCAGGCCTTCTTCACCGCCATCTTCGCCGCCTTCATGCTGGGCGACCGGCCGGGGCCGCGGCAGGTCGGCGGCATGGCGGTGGCCTTCGCCGGCGTCGGGCTGATCGCGCTGGAGATGCCGGCCGGCGATTCGCTGCTCGGCCTCGGCCTGACGCTCGCGGCGGCGGCGGCCTGGGGCGTGTCGAACATCGTGATGAAGCAGGCCAAGGCGCCCGACCTGTTCAGCCTGATGGTCTGGGTCAGCCTGATCCCGCCCTTGCCGCTGCTGGCGATGTCGCTGGCGCTGGAAGGGCCGGACCGCATCGTCCACGCCTTCACCACCCTGACCTTCGTCGGGGGCGGCTCGCTGGTCTACATCGCGGCGGCGGCGACGCTGTTCGGCTTCGCCGCCTGGGGCTTCCTGATGCGGCATTATCCGGCGAGCCTCGTCGCCCCCTTCTCGCTGCTCGTCCCCATCTTCGGGATGAGTTCCAGTGCGTTGCTGCTGGGCGAGACCTTCACCGCGGCGAAGCTGGCCGGCGGGCTCCTGGTCTTCGCCGGGCTGGCCCTGTCGGTGCTGAAACTGCCGGCTCCGGCCCGCGCGCGGGCCTGACGGCACCGGCATTGGTCAAGGTCCTATTGACCTCGATGAGCTTGACGAGGCGCTATGCCGTCCGGATCATTCCGGCCGATCAGTGCGTCACTAAACCATAGGCAGGCCTTGCTCTCTTCCGACAGGACCGCGCAGCCGGACGGCGGGATGCCGACTCCGCCGATCCGGCATTGGCTGGCCCATCTGCGCGCCAGCCGGCCTCTGCGCGTCCTGCTTCTGATCGGCGGGCTGTCGGTCGGCGTGCTGCTGGCGGCGACGATCCATTACATCGACAGCATGCGCGACCGCGAGCTGGAGGGGGCGGAGCGCGAGCTGTCCACCCTGAACCTGTCGCTCGCCGAACAGACCGCCAGCGCGACGCAGAGCGTCGATCTGGTGCTGACCACCATCATCGAGCAGCTGAAGTCGGACGGCATCGACACGCCGGAGGAGTATGTCCGCCGGCTGGGCGGACGCGACACCCACCAGATGCTGCGGGCGCGCATCACCGGCCTGCCGCAGCTGGACGCGGTGACGATGATCGCGGCGGACGGGCATCTGATCAACTTCTCGCGCTATTACCCGATACCGGCGGTCAACGTCTCCGACCGGGATTATTTCGCCTATCTGCGCGACCACGACACCACCGACCCCTACATCAGCGAGCCGGTGCAGAACCGCGGCAACGGCAGCTGGACCGTCTATCTCGCCCGCCGGGTCAGCGGGCGGGACGGCAGATTCGTCGGGCTGGTGCTGGGCGCCATCGAACTCAGCTATTTCGAGCGGATTTACAAGGCGTTGCAGCCCGATGGCGACGGCAGCATCAGCCTCTGGCGGCGCGACGGCATCCTGCTGGCCCGCCATCCGGCGCTGCCGGACATCGGCCGGCCGCTGGGCGGGCGCCAGTTCCTGAAGGTGCTGGAGCACACAAGGGCGGGCGTCTATCTCTCCGCCGGCGGGTTGAGCGACGGCGCCCGTCTGGTCGCGACGCAGGCGCTGGCCGACTATCCGCTGGTCGTCAACGTCACCCGCAAGCTCGACGCGGTGCTGAAGGAATGGCGCATCCAGGCCTGGACCATCGGCGCCGCCAGCACCATCGGCATCGCGGCGCTGCTGCTGTCGCTGTGGGCGCTGGCCCGCCAGTTCAGCGCCTACGAGGCGGCGACCCGGGCGATGGACGCCGCCCGCCGCGCGGTGGAGGGGCGGGAGCAGGCCGAGCAGGCCCTGCGCCAGAGCCAGAAGATGGAGGCGATCGGCCAGCTGACCGGCGGTGTCGCCCATGATTTCAACAATCTGCTCCAGGCGATCGGCATCAACCTGCACGTCATCGACAGCCGCACCGACGACGAACGCATCTCCGGCCCGGCGCGGCTGGCCTTGCAGGCGGTGGAGCGTGGGGCCACCCTGACCCAGCATCTGCTGGCCTTCTCGCGCCGGCAGCAGCTTCGTCCCGTTCCGGTCGACGTCGCGGCGCTGGTGGAACGGACCAGCCGGCTGCTCGGCCGCACGCTTGGCCAGTCGGTACGGATCGAGGCCGAGGTGGCGCCCGGCCTGTGGCCGGCGATGATCGACCCCACCCAGCTGGAAATGGCGGTGCTGAACCTGGCGCTGAACGCCCGCGACGCCATGCCCGGCGGCGGCACGCTGTGGATCCTGGCAAGCAACCGCACCGTCGGCAATCAGATGGCGCGCAATCAAATGGAAGGCAATCAGGCGGCCGGCACCGGTCGGCTGCCGGTGCAGGTGGAGGGGCTGGACGCCGGCGACTATGTGGTGCTGCGGGTGCGTGACACCGGCACCGGCATGCCGGCCGATGTGGCGGCCCGCGCCTTCGAGCCCTTCTTCACCACCAAGGAGGTCGGACGCGGCACCGGGCTGGGCCTCAGCATGGTGCATGGGCTGGCGACCCAGTCGGGCGGCGCGGTGGAACTGGACAGCCGGCCGGGGCTGGGCACCACCGTGACGCTCTATCTGCCGCGTGCCCGTCAGCCGGCGGAGGCGCCCGCCGCGCCGCCCGCCCCATCGCCGGGGACGGGAAATTCGCCGAATGCGGTCGCAATGGGAACCGGCTGCGCCGTCCTGCTGGTGGATGACGAGGAGCTGGTGCGCGGCGCCACCGCCGGCTATCTGGCAGAGGCGGGCTTCGCGGTTCGCGAGGCGGCCGACGCGGCGGCGGCGCTGTCGCTGCTCGACGGCGGCTTCCGGCCGGACGTGATCGTCACCGACCATATGATGCCGGGGATGACCGGGCTGGACATGGCCCGCACCCTGCGCGCCCGTCGGGACGGCACGCCGATCCTGATGGTCACCGGCTATGCCGAGGATCTGACCTCCACCGCCGCGGCGCAGGAGGTGGCGCTGACCGTGCTGTCCAAGCCGGTCGAACCGTCGCGGCTGGTCCGCTTCATCCGCGACATGGCGGCGGTGGAGGGGTGACCACCTTCCGGAGGGCTGACCAAGGGAACCCGGACGGGCATCACGGCGTTGGAAGGGCCATCCTCAATCCCTTCAGCCTCCGGAGCAGCCATGAACGCCCAATCCACCATCCGCAATGCCTATGACAGCGTGTTTGAAGGCCACACCAACCTGGGCATGGGCGAGCGCATCGTCTCGACCGGTCTCGGCCTCGCTGTCGCGGCGGGCGGGCTGCGCAAAGGCGCAAGCATTCCCGGCGCCATCATGGGGCTGGTCGGCGCCGCCCTGGTCGCCCGCGGCATGAGCGGCCATTGCCCGCTCAAGGAACGGCTGTCCGGTGGCCAGCAGGACCGGCTGGGCCATGGCGGTTTCTATGGCGAGTCGCGTGACATGGACCATGCGCGGATGGCGGAGACCCACTGATCCGCCGGGCGGCGGCTCCCATCCATTCACGAAACGCCGCCGCGCCGTTAACCCTGATGGTGAATTGTTGGGCGGACCAGCCACGAAGGGAAGACCGGGCCATGCGGGTGTGCCATCCTGCGCAACCCGGTCTGCCGGCTCCGGCCCGCAGCCCTCCGGGTTGTCGTCCCGCTCAGGAGATCCACCGCATGTGGTTTGCCGCTTTCCGATCCCGTTCCGCCATTGCGGCAATGGCGGCGCTCTGCGTCGGCTCCGCCTTGGTGCTGCCGGTGCCGGTGCTCGCCCAGAAGGCTGCTGCTCCGGCCCTGGCGCCGGCATCGGCTCCGGTCCGCTACGACATCGGCTACAATGTCTTCTATCCCGTCCGCGGCCAGAACGGGATGGTCGCCTCCGAACACCGGCTGGCGACCGAGATCGGCGTCGAGATCCTGAAGCGTGGCGGCAACGCGGTCGATGCGGCGGTCGCCGTCGGCTTCGCCCTGGCGGTGGTGCTTCCGAATGCCGGCAACATCGGCGGCGGCGGTTTCATGGTCGTCCATGACGCCAGGAGCGGCAAGGACGTCGCCATCGACTTCCGCGAGATGGCGCCGGCCAAGGCCTTCCGCGACATGTATCTGGACCAGGAGGGCAAGGTCGTTCCCGACCGCTCGCTCTACACCCATCTGGCTGTCGGCATCCCCGGCACCGTCGCCGGGCTGGCCCATGCGCTGGAAGGATACGGCACGATGACGCTGGCCGACGTGCTGGCCCCGGCGATCAGGCTGGCGCGCGAGGGCTATGCTGTCACTCCGCAGCTGGCCGGGCTGCTGGAGGTCGAACGCGACCACCTGGCGGCGTGGGACGCCACGAAATCCATCTTCTTCAAGGACGGCCGGCCGCTGACCGCCGGCGAGACGCTGGCCAACCCCGACCTCGCCAACTCGCTGGAGATGATCGCCCAGCAGGGACCGAAGGCCTTCTATGAAGGCGCCATCGCCGAGAAGATCGCGGCGGAGATGGCCAAGCATGGCGGCTACATCACCAAGGAGGATCTCAAGGCCTACAAGGTGGTTGAGCGCGAGCCGGTCAGCGGCAGCTACCGCGGCTATACGGTCAAGTCGATGCCGCCGCCCAGCTCCGGCGGCACCCACATCATCCAGATGCTGAACATCCTGGAGCGCTGGCCGCTGAAGGATTACGGCCCCGACAGCGCCAAGTCGATCCACCTGATGGCGGAGGCGATGAAGCTGGCCTACGCCGACCGCTCCGAATATCTGGGCGATCCCGACTTCACCAAGGTGCCGGTGAAGGGGCTGACCTCGCGCAAATACGCCGACGAGCTGGCGGCCAGGATCGATCCGGAGAAGGCGACACCGGCCGGCAGCATCAAGCCCGGCAAGCCGGCGCCCTATGAAAGCGACCAGACCACCCATTTCTCGGTGGCCGACAACCAGGGCAACGTCGTCAGCACCACCTATACGCTGAACCTCAATTTCGGCAGCGGCATCGTCGCCGAGGGCACCGGCATCCTGCTGAACAACGAGATGGACGATTTCTCGGCCAAGCCGGGCGTTCCCAACGCCTTCGGTCTGGTCGGCGGCGACGCCAACGCCGTCCAGCCCTTCAAGCGGCCACTCAGCTCGATGTCGCCGACCATCGTGCTGAAGGACGGCAAGCCCTGGCTGGTCACCGGCAGCCCCGGCGGCAGCCGCATCATCACCACCACCATGGAAACGGTGATCGACCACATCGACTTCGGCATGAACCCGGCCGAAGCCGCCGCCCTGCCGCGCGTCCATCACCAGTGGACCCCCGACGAGCTGCGGGTGGAAAAGGGCCTGAGCCCCGACACCGTCCGCCTGCTGGAGGGGATGGGCCACAAGGTGGCGGTGAAGCCGACGATGGGCCGCACCCAGACCATCCAGCTGCGCGAGGACGGGCTGTACGGCTATTCCGACCCGCGCAACCCCGATGGCATGACCCTGGGATATTGAAAGGATTATTGACCGCAGGGAGCTGGCCGAAAGGAAAGAAGGACGCCCGGCGACGGCCGGGCGTCACAATTCCCGTGTACAAAGAAAAAGCGGCGTGCTTTGGTAACCTTTGATCCGCCGTTCCGGGCGGCGCAGGGCCCAAGGGCTCGTGCCCGTTCCGGGAAGGCAACGGAACAGTTGGATTAAGGCGGGCCTGTCGGTTAGCCTTTGCAGGAGTGAACCGGAGCATTTGCCGTGGACAAGGCCTTGGTCGAAAAGAACCGCGAGTGGACCTATCAGCGTGAAGGAAAGCAGCCCGTCACCATCCGGGTCGCCGATTTCGAGCGCGAGGGGAAGCGCATCGTCGCTTTCCTGGAACAGACCGACATCGCCAAAGCGGCCGGGTCGCCCCAGCCGGCCGTGAATGACTGGCCCCGCATCGCCGAGGCCTATGCGAAGGAACAGGGCGTGTCGCTGAGCGACATCTATTGGTACGAGCTGCATCCACGCCGCTTCGCCAATGGCCGCCCCAACGTGTCGGAATACCGCCCCGGCATGGCCGAGTGGCGCTTCGAGACCAGCATCCCGCTCGCCCGCGCCATCGTCGAGCAGCTGGGCTTCGACCCCGACAATCTGCCGCTCGACATCTGACGGTCCCGCATACGGCTCCCGCGCGCAGCCTCTGTGATGCGCCGCGGAGCCGGTGTATGATGCCGGCATCGGCCAGGCGGCCGGCGGGCCAAGCGTTCGATGGGACGGTTCCGTCGCCGCGATGGGGAGACAGAGGATGAAGACGGTGCGGAGGGCGATCGCCCTGGGTGCTGCGATGCTGGCGGTTGCGGCCGCAGGTGCCGTGATGTCGGTTCCGGGTGCGGCGCAGGCGCGCGCCTCGGTGTCGGTCGGCATCGGCGTCGGACCGGTTTTCCCGGCCTATGGCTATTACCACCCCTACCGCTACTATTACGCGCCGCCTCCGCCGGTGGTGCAGTATTACGCGCCCCCGCCGGTCATCTATGCGCCGCCTCCGCCGGCGGTCCAATATTACGCGCCGCCCGCTGCGGCCGGCGTCGACCCGGCCGGACCGGTCTATTATTCGCGCAGCGGTCAGCAATGCCGCGAATACCAGAGCCGCGCCATGGTCGGCGGCCGCTCGCAGCCGGTCTACGGAACCGCCTGCCTCCAGTCCGACGGGACGTGGCGCATCGTCAACTGAGTTTGCCTCGGTGGTGAGGGCTCTTCGGCCCTCAGGCTTCCCCCGGGATCAGGTCCGGCAGTTCGTCGGCATTCTCATGGTGGATTCTGCACACCTCGTCCCAGCGCGACAGGAAGGCGTCCAGCAGCGCCGGATCGAAGTGGCGCCCACGGTTTTCGACCATGTAGGCGCGCGCCTCCTCCAGCGTCCAGGACCGCTTGTAGGGGCGGGTGGAGGTCAGGGCGTCGAACACGTCGGCGATGGCGACGATGCGGCCGGACAGCGGGATGGCGCTCCCGGACAGGCGGTTGGGATAGCCATTGCCATCAAATTTCTCATGGTGGCTGAGCGCGATCTCCGACGCCAGCCGCAGAAGCGGGATGGCGCTGTCCGCCAGGATGCGGTGGCCGATGGTGGCGTGCTGGCGCATCACCGTCGTCTCTTCCGGCGTCAGCCGGCCCGCCTTCAGCAGGATCATGTCGGGGATGCCGATCTTGCCGATGTCGTGCATCGGCGCCGCCTTCATCAGCTCCTGCGCGAAGGCGGCACCGCAGCCGGCCGCTTCGGCGATCAGCCTCGAATAGAGCGCCATCCGCTCGATATGGGCGCCGGTTTCGGGATCGCGGTACTCGGCGGCGCGCGACAGGCGGCTGACCAGCTCCTCCCCCTGGCGCTGGAGGGCGGCGGTCACCCGCTCCACCTCGGCGGCCAGCAGGGCGGCGCGGTCGCGCAGCAGGGCGCGGCTCTGGCGCAGGGCCAGCAGGTTGCGCAGGCGGGCCTGCACCTCCGGCACGATGATCGGCTTGGTCAGGAAATCGCTGCAGCCCTCGTCCAGCGCCCGCACGCGGATGTCGACCGCCGTGTTGGCGGTGATCATCACCACCGGCACGCTGTCCAGATGCGTATCGTCGCGGATGTGACGCAGCAGATCGATGCCGTCCATCTCCGGCATCATCTGGTCGAGAAGGATCAGGTCCGGCTCGTTCCCGCGCAGCCATTCGACGGCGTCCAGCGGGTTTTCCATGGTCACCGGCTCCGCATCGTCCAGGCGGCGGACGATGGCGGCCATGATGAACAGGTTCGTGCGGTCGTCGTCAACGATCAGGATGTTCATCCCGCGACATTCCCCTTGGCATCGGCCCCCTTGGCATCGGCCCCCTTGGCATCGGCCCCTTTGGCTTCCGTCCCCTCGTCCGCCGCCCCCCTGCCTTCCGCCGCCTGCCGTCCGGCGTCCCGGCGCATGGCGACCAGCCGGTCGGCTTCCGCCAGCAGGGCCTTCAGGTCGACCGGCTTCTCGAACGCCGCCTCCGCTCCCAGCAGGCGGGCCATACCCGGCAGCTCCAGCCGCAGGCGCAGGCTGCCGCCGGTCACCGCGATCAACGGCGGGCGCGACTGTTGTGCCTTCAGCCGCAGGATGATCTCGTAGCCGTCGGCCTCCGGCATGATGATGTCGGTCACCACCAAATCCACCTGATGGGCGGTCAGGATGTCCAAGGCCGCATTGCCGTTCTCCGCCTCGTGGACGGTGTAGCCGGCGCGTTGGAAGGCGATGCGCACCATCCCGCGGAAGTCGGGATCGTCGTCGACCAGCAGGACGGACGGCGCGGCTTCGGTCGTGGGAGAGGAGGCGGGCCGGGCCCGCATCTCGTAGAGGGTCATTTCCATGGGTGCCGCTTCCGTGGTCCGCCGCCCGACCGGCGGGTCGCGCCGGAAAGAAATCGCAATGGTTCAGCATATCCGGCCATCGCCGTGTGTACCCGCGGCGTCTGGGATAGCAGGGGCGGGAAATGGGATAGCGGGGATATTATCCCGCGGCCGGGGAAATATGATTCGTCAGGCAAATATGACTGACGTGAAATATGGCGAGGCCACGAAAACTTAAGATTTCGTCCGACACAATAGGGAATGTTGATACTATGGGATGAGCGGTTGCCGAGGGTGGCGGAGGCTGGTTGATGAAGATCTTGGTGGCGGACGACCATCCCCTGTTCCGGGACGCGTTGGAGCTGTCGATCCGCCAAGCCTGGCCGGATGCCGAGATCGGCTGCATCGGCTCGCTGCTTGAATTGCCGTCCGTCCCGGCGTCGGTGGACGGCATGGACGGCGCCGTCTTCCGCTATGACCTGATCGTGCTCGACTGGCGGATGCCCGGCGCGGAGGGCGGCAATCCGATCAGCGTTCTTCGCCAGGCCGGTGTCCTGGGGCCGGTCGCCGTCGTGACGGGGGCGGAGGATGCGCTCACCGCCCTGGAGGTTCTGCGCTGCGGCGCCGAAGCCTTCCTTCCGAAGACCACGCCGCGCCGCATCCTGGCCCAGGCCCTGCGTCTGGTGGCCGAAGGCGGCAGCTTCGTGCCGAAATGCGTGGCGCTCGACCTGCTGCACATGAGCGACCTGTCGCTCGACGACGACGAGGCGGAAGAGGCCGATGCGCCGTCGCTGGAGGGGGAGGGGGCGCCGTCCTCGCCCCTGACCGACCGGGAACAGCAGGTGCTGTCGATGCTCGCCACCGGCGCCACCAACAAGGAGATCGGCCGGCACCTCACCCTTCAGGAGGTGACGGTCAAGCTGCACACCCGCCGCATCCTGCGCAAGCTGGGCGCCCGCAACCGCACCGACGCCGTGCGCCGGGCCCAGCAGGCCGGCCTGTTATCGCGAAGCCTGGACGAAGCGTCACCCTGACAGGGAAATGGATAGGGCGGGTCGGACAGGGAAGCCCGGCGAAGGGAAGAGAACCGGAAGCAAGCCGGCGACTGTGCATGTTTCCGGTCGGATTACCGCATAGGGCTGGTCCCAGCAGCACGACGCCAGCCCTTCTGTTATGGTGGCGCTCTTCGGTCATACGCCTTTATCCAGCGCGGCAGAGACGGGCGTGACAGCAATGGGGCCGCATTCCGAGTCGCCGATGAGCCCATCCGACCATTCCCTGTCCGGTCCGCGAACAGGCCGCGCCGCACCCGTTTTCGCTGCGTCCGCCTTTGCCGCCCCTGTCCTTGCCGCAGTGGGTGGAGCGGCGCTGTTTCTGCTGTCGGCACTCGCCTCGCTGCGCGAAGCCGCACCCTGGGCGCTTCCCCTGACGGCCGCCGCCAGCGGCGCGGCGGCCGGGCTGGCGCTTCTATCGGCCCGAAGCGCCGGACGCCGCGCGGCTCCCCGGGATCAGGCGCCGCCCGGTTCCGCCCTGCCGTCCCCGTCCTTGTCCCCATCCTCGCTCCTGTCGCCGCCCTTGCCGCAGCCCGTCCTGCCGTCCATGCCGGCGACGCCGCCGGCCGCGGAGTGGGCTGCCGGGGCCGCCGTCCGCATCGCCGCGCTGGAAGAGGCGCTGCGCGACAAGGACAGGCAGGCGGCCGAGCGGCTGCGCGGCCAGCAGCTGGCGGCGATGGATGCCCGTGCCGAGCTTGCCAGCGCCATCGTCCACGATGTGAACAACGCGCTCGGCGCGGTCTCCGGCTACGCCGATTTCCTCGCCAGCGATCTTCCGGCCGGTTCGCCCCAGGCGGACTATGCCAACCGCATCGTCACCGCCGTCGACCGTGCCCGGCCCGGCCTGCGCCGGCTGGTGACGGCCGCGCGGATGGAGGCGGCCCCGATGAAGCCCGAACGCGCCGCCGGCATTCTGGACGAGGCGGCGATGCTGCTGCGCGCCGTTCCGGCGCCGCCGGGCAGCCTCGCCGTCCGCCACGACACCGGCACGCCCGATCCACTCTGCAACGCCGATCTGCTGGCGCGGACGCTGGCGGGGCTGGCGGCGGAGATCCTCGCCGCCACCGGCCGGGCCGGCGATGCCCGGCTTTGCCTGCGGGCCGCGGCCGATCCCTCCGATGCGTGCGTCTCCGGTCTGGCGGAGCAGGACGATGCCGCCGCCGGTTGGGCCGTCCGCCCGCTCCTGATGCCGCACCCGGGGCCGCACACCCTGTTCGAGCTGCGCGTCGACGGCCCGCCGCCGGCCGATGACGTGCTGTCCATGCTGGTCGATCCCCTGCTGTTCGCCCGCGCCTGCTACCGCCGGGGCCAGTCCGGCCGTGGGGACGGCGCCCATTGGCCGGCGGCCCTGCTGACCGCGCGGCTCCATGACGGTGGGTTGAGCCTGCTGACCCACCCCGCCGAAGGCACGGTGGTGCGGCTGTATATTCCCGCCGCGCCCGTTCCGCTCCGCTCCTCCCGGCCGCCCGTGCTGGCGCAACCGGCGCCGGCTCCGGTGAAGCCCAGCCTCGCGCCGGCCTGCAAGGTTCTGGTCGTCGACGCCGACCCGACCTCGGGCGACCGCTTCCAGACCGGGCTGGAGCGGCAGGGGTTCGAGGTGTCGGTCTGTGACGACCTTCGCGATGCACTGGACGTCGTCACCGACGAACCGGGATTCTTCGACGTGGTGGTCGTCGGTCCGGGGTTGAGCGCGCTTCCCGCCGGTCTGGCGCTGGCCGGCCGTCTGAAGGCGCTGAGGCCGGACCTGCCTTGCGTGCTCTATGCCGCGGCGGGCGCGGGGTCTCCGGGAGCGGCGGCCGCCCCGCTTGAGCCCGGGGAGGGAGCGGCCGACCTTCTGCTGCCGCTGCCCGTCGATCTGCCGCGGCTGGCGCGCGGGGTGGCGGCGCTTGTCGCCGGCGGCCAGGGAAGTGGCCAGGGAAGCGGAGACGCGATGACCGGAGAGCGGCGCTGATGGGCGGGCGCCTTCACCTGCATGGTTTCGTCATCGCCGTCTGGACGGCGACCCTGGTGATCGCCGCGGGATTGTGGGCGGCTGCCCTGACGCTGGCCCATTACGACGATGCCGAGGCGATGGCGCGGGCCGAGCGTGACAGCGGCAATCTTGCCCGTGTCGTCGCCGAACAGGCGACCCGGACGATCGCCGAGGCCGATCAGATCCTGCTGTTCCTGATCGACGACTACCACGAGCATGGCGACATCTGGACTGCGGGCATCTCCCAAATGCTGCGGCAGGCGGTCGAGCGGTCGGGCATCCTGGTCCAGCTGGCGGTGATCGACTCGCATGGCGATTTGATCCACACCAGCGTAGAGGACACGCCGGTCCGCATCCATCTGGCCGACCGCGAGCATTTCCGCGTCCATGTCAACAACCCGTCCGCCGGACTTTTCATCGGAAAGCCGGTGTTCGGCCGGGCATCCGGCAAATGGTCGATCCAGCTGACGCGGCGCGTCAACAACAGCGACGGCAGTTTCGCCGGGGTGCTGGTCGCCTCGATGGACCCCTTCTATTTCAGCCGCTCGCTGGAGGATCTGGACGTCGGCCCCAACGGCGTGGTGTCGATCATCGGCACCGACGGCATCCTGCGCGCCCGCTCGCTGATGAACGACCGCATCGTCGGCCGGGACGTCAGCGAGTCGCCGACCCTGCTGCTGGCCCGCCGCCAGCCCACCGGCTTCGTGCGCTCCGCCAGCGTCATCGACGGCATCCCGCGCCTGCAATCCTTCCGCACCCTGACCTCCTATCCGCTGATCGTCACCGCGGCCTTCGACGAGGGCTCGTTCCTGGCCGACACCCGCAAGCGCCAGCGGGTCTATCTGCTGGCGGCCACCGCGTGCAGCGCCGGGTTGATCGGGCTGGCGCTGCTGGCGACGCGGCAGACGGCGCGGCTCGCCGCCCTGGCCCGAGAGCTGGCCCGGAGCGAGGAGCGCTTCCGCGATCAGGCGGAGACCGCCTCCGACTGGTTCTGGGAGATGGACGCCGACCTGCGTTTCTCCAATCTGGCCGGGCCGCTGGTTCCGCATGTCGTCAACGGCACGCTGCCCATCGGCCTCCGGCGGGAGGACGTGGCGCTGCGCGAGCCGGGGGACGCCGCCAAGTGGGAGAATCACCGTCGGATGATGGAGCGGCGGGAGCCGTTCCGGAACTTCCGCTACCGGGTGATGACGGCGGCGGGCCTGCGCTATTTCAGCGTCAGCGGCCGCCCGATCTTCGACGAGACGGGAAATTTCCGCGGCTATCGCGGCTCGGCCACCGACATCACCGAGCGCGAGCTGGCCGCCAACCGGCTGGCCTCCAGCGAGGCGCGCTACCGCGCCATGTTCGAGGCGGTCGGCCAGCCGATCATCACCATCGACGAGAACGGGACGATCGACGCCTTCAACCGGGCGGCGGAACGGCTGTTCGGCTACCGCGCGGCCGATGTGGTCGGCGGGCCGATGACCCGGCTGATGCCGAGCGCCGTCGGCGCCGTCCATGACGGGCTGCTGGCCACCTATTGCGAGAGCGATGCCTCGGTCCCGCGATCGGAGATGCGGGAGCTGACCGGCCGCCGCAAGGACGGCAGCGAGTTCCCGCTGGAGGCGACGCTGGCCGGCTGGCGCGAGGGCGACCGCCGCTACGTCACCGGCGCGCTGCGCGACGTCACCGCCCAGCGCGAGATCGAGGCCAGCCTGCGCCGCGCCAAGGAGGCCGCCGATCAGGCGAACCGCGCCAAGGGCGAGTTCCTGGCGACGATGAGCCACGAGATCCGCACGCCGATGAACGGAGTGCTGGGCGCACTCGCCCTGGTGGAGGGGCCGAACCTGAACGAGGAGCAGCGCCAGCTGCTGGACGTCGCCAACCGGTCGGGCAACGCGCTTTTGCAGATCATCGACGACATCCTCGACCTGTCGAAGCTGGAAGCCGGCAAGGCGGAGGTCGAGCCGGTGGATTTCGAGCTGCGCGCCGTGCTGGGCGACAGCATCGACCTGCTGGAACCGACCGCCTGCGGACGCGGCCTGATCCTGACGCGGGAGGTCGACCCCGCCGTGCCCGAGCGGGTGCGCGCCGACCTGCGCCGCATCCGGCAGGTTCTGGTCAATCTGGTCGGCAACGCGCTGAAATTCACCCACCGCGGCGGCGTCGCCGTGCGGGTCGGGCTGGACGGAACCGGGACGGAGGCCGGTTCGGCAGGGGCGGCCGGCGGCCGCTTCTTCCTGCGCTTCGAGGTGGCCGACACCGGAATCGGCATTCCGGAGGACGTGCAGCCCACCCTGTTCCGCCGCTTCACCCAGGCCGACAGTTCCACCACGCGCCGCTTCGGTGGCACCGGGTTGGGGCTGGCGATCAGCCGGGAACTGGTGACGCTGATGGGCGGACGCATCGGCGTGGTCAGCGCCGAGGGCAAGGGCAGCACCTTCTGGTTCACCGTCCGCTGCGAACCCGCCGCCGATCCGTCTGCCGGCGTGCTGGCCGTGCCCTGCGGCCCCGAGCCCGTGGCGGGAACCGGGACGGCCGAATGCCGGACGGGGCAGTCGGCGGGTCTGCATGTGCTGGTCGCCGAGGACAACGAGATCAACCGCGACATCGTCGTCACCATGCTGCGCCGCGCCGGCCACCGCGTGACCGCGGTGGAGGACGGGCTCCAGGCGGTGCGGCTGGTGGAGGAGGGCGGATTCGATCTTGTCCTGATGGATGTGCAGATGCCGGTGATGGATGGGGTCACCGCCACCCGCCACATCCGCACCATGCCGGGCGAGGCGGGCCGCCTGCCCATCGTGGCGCTGACCGGCAACGTCATGCCCGGTCACCGCGCCGAATATCTCGCCGCCGGCATGACCGCCTATCTGACCAAGCCCATCGTGTCGGCCGATCTGTTCGACGTGCTGGCGTCGGTGGTCAACGCGCGGATGGCGGGCGATACGGAGGAGGGCGGCATGCCGCCGCAACAGGCTGCCCTGCCGCCCGTCCCGTCCCCCGCTCTCCTGCCGGAGGCGGAGCTTTGGCGTGCGGCGCCGCTGATGGATGGCGGGCAGGCCGAGTCGCTGCGCGCGGTGATCGGGGAGGAGGCCTGGACGCGGACCGTGGCCGCCTTCCGGCGGACGGTGGACGACAGCGTTGCCGCCATCCGCGATGCGGCCGGACAGCCGGTCGAGGGGGGCGATCTGCCGCTGGTCCGCATCGCCCACACTCTGAAGGGAACGGCTGCCAACATCGGTGCCGTCCGTCTCAGCCGTCTCGCCTCGCTGCTGGAGCAGCAGGCGCAGAGCCATGGCGGCTGGGCCGCCGACGATCCCCATTGCGGGGCGCTGAGCGGTGTCGCCGAAGCCACGTTGGAGGTGCTGTCCTCGCAGTTCCAGCCGGCCGACGAGGCCGCCCGGGAGCAGGAGACAGCCTGACGCAACGAATACTCCGCCGGCTGTTCCTTTGTTTCCGAAGCAGTTTCACAGAATTTCTCAAGATGAAATCCGGATTATTATCACACAATTGGTCACACTTAAGCCTTTCCAGTGACGAAATTATTTGTGTAGTCTATGAGAAAATTTGCCGGATTCCGCTGGCCGGTCGGACTCTTAACCATTGAAGTTCTTAATCATGATGGCTGTCGGTAGCATTCTGCACATCATCTCGATCCGGGCGAAGGTTGTGTCGGTCGCGGTGTTCGTCTTCGCCGCGGTCTGCCTGTCCTCCGTCCTCACCATGCGTGACATGGGCCGGCAGACCGATCATCTGTCCGAAGTGCAGCGCGGCGCGCACGACGTGGTCGGCAGCGTCATTCCCCTGCTGTCGCTGGTCTGGGAAATCCGCAACGACGTGGTGCAGACCCAGCAATGGCTGACCGACATTTCGGCCACCCGCGGGCTGGACGGGATGAATGACGGCCCGGAAAAGGCCGCCGACTATGCCCGCAAGTTCGAGGAGCACACCGTCAAGGCCACCGAACTGGCGCGGGCACTGAACCTGCCCCAGGTGGTCGGCGAGATCGACAGCGCCCGCAAGGCTTTCGGTCCCTATTACGACATGGGCCGGCGGATGGCGCAGGCCTATGTCGACGGCGGGCCGGAGGCCGGCAACCGGATCATGGGAGAGTTCGACAGCGTCGCCGACGCGATGGGCGACAGCCTGGAGACGCTGGGCGCCAGCGTGGTCGCCGTCAGCGGCGACCGGCTGAAGGAGCTGACCGGTGGCATCGAGGTGGTGCGGGAAACGTCCGACGGTCTGCGCTGGACGCTGATCGGCGCCGGGCTGGCCATCCTGCTGATGGCGTTGGCCTGCGTCATCTTCCTGGAGGCGGCGGTGATCCGCCCGATGGACCGGCTGCGCCGCGCCATGGTCGCGCTGGCCGGCGGCACCCTGGAGGTCGAGGTCGGTCTGGACGGGCGCCGGGACGAGATCGGCCACATGGCCGACACCGTCCGCGTCTTCCAGAAGAGCGCGCAGGAGAACGCCCGGCTGCGCGCCGCCCAGGAGGAAACCCGCCGCCGCGGCGAGGAGGAACGGCGCCACGCGCTGGAGGCGATGGCGGAAAAGGTGGAGCGCGAGACCCGCGTCGCCGTCGACCATGTGGCGGAACGCACCAGCCGCATGAGCAGCAATGCGGGCGCCATGGCGGAATCGGCGGTGCAGGTCAGCGGCAATGCGCAGAACGTCGCCGCCGCCGCCCAGCAGGCGCTGAGCAACGCCGAAACCGTCGCCGCCGCGACCGAGGAGCTGTCGGCCTCCATCGGTGACATCGGCATGCAGGTGTCCACCGCCACCCAGGTCACCGGCCGCGCGGTGGAGCGGGCCGGCCTCGCCCGGTCGACCATCGAACGGCTGTCGGCCTCGGTCGAGCGCATCGGCGCCGTCGCCCGGCTGATCGGCGACATCGCCAGCCAGACCAACCTGCTTGCCCTGAACGCCACCATCGAGGCGGCGCGGGCCGGCGATGCCGGGCGCGGCTTCGCCGTGGTGGCGAACGAGGTGAAGAATCTCGCCAGCCAGACCGCCCGTTCCACCGAGGAGATCGGCTCGCTGATCTCGGAGGTCGAATCCGTGACGGCATTGGCCGTCGGCGCCGTCGGCGAGGTGTCGGAGACCATCGACGAGGTGGCCGGCATTTCGTCCTCCATTGCCGCCGCGGTGGAGGAGCAGGCGGCGGCGACCCAGGAGATCGCCCGTTCGGTCACCCAGACCAGCGATGCGGCGAAGGAGGTGTCGATGCGGATCGGCAGGGTTTCCGCCGAGGCCGATTCAACCCAGAACCGGGCCGACGAGGTGCGCACCGTCGCCGACGATGTCGCCGGCGGCATCGACGCCCTGCGCAACGTGCTGATCCGCGTCGTCCGCACCGCCACCGCCGATGTCGACCGCCGCCAGCGCCCGCG
Organism: Azospirillum sp. TSH100; assembly: GCF_004923295.1. Taxonomy (NCBI): domain Bacteria; kingdom Pseudomonadati; phylum Pseudomonadota; class Alphaproteobacteria; order Rhodospirillales; family Azospirillaceae; genus Azospirillum; species Azospirillum sp. TSH100. The sequence continues at coordinate 488,256 of NZ_CP039638.1, read as the reverse complement.
CTTCGCCGTCTCGATCGGCTGCGTGCTGGAGGTTCCGGGATCCCGCCCGGCGTCCGTCACCATCGCCAACCTGTCGGCGGGCGGCGCCATGCTGACCGGCCTCCCCGATCCGGTGACCGGCGGAACGGTGACCCTGCGCATCGACGGCTTGGCCCGCCCGCTCACCGCACGGGTCAAGTTCGGCGAGCAGGACCGGCTGCATGTGAAGTTCGATCTGTCCGAGGCCGAGCAGGAGGCGTTCGACCGCGAGGTCGACCGGCTGACGCGCGGCCTGACGCCAATGGCCGCGGTGGCGTGACCGCAGAGAGGTGGTGGATACGTCCTGCCCTACAGCCCGATGAAGGGCTGCATCAGCCGGCCCATCAGGCCGGTGAAGCGCAGCGGCGCGTCGGTGGCGATCAGGCAGATGCAATCGCGGTGGCTGTCGGCGATCGGCTGGTGGCTGGTCTCGCCATCGACCTCCGCCAGATCGCCGGGGCCGTAGCGGCCGAGCTCGTCGGCGAAATGGCCGCTGAGCACCACGGTCAGTTCCAGCCCGCCATGGCCGTGGTGGGGCAGGGCGGTGCCGGGCGCGATGCGCAGCAGCTGGGCGGCACCGCCGGATGCCGTGCGCGGCAGCAGTTCCACCCGCCGCACGCCCGGGGCCAGACGCTGCCAGGGCAGGCCGTCGAGCGACGGGACATAGGTGCGCAACGGACGGGGCAGGGCCGGCGTCGTATCGGCCGTGGGGACGTGGTTCGGCTTGCTCAGCCGCAGCCTGGAAGGCAGGGCCTTGCACGGATTGGCCGGCGCCTCCTCCCGGTCCAGCCGGTCGAGCGTGGCGGCCAGCGACAGTGTCTCCAGCGGGGCCGGCGGCAAATCCTCCAGCAGGGCGCCGCCCAGCGCCTCCACCTCCGCCAAGGCGGCGCGGCAATCGGGGCAATGGGTGAGATGGACGGCGACGGCCAGCGACAGCCCTTCTCCCAGGCTGCCCGCGCCGTAAGCCACCAGCAAGGCGTCGCTGGGGTGATGGTTCGGCAGGAAGATCTGGCGGGCGGTGGATTGGCGGGGGGTCATCGGTCGTCGTCTCCCAACGCCTTGCGGATCTTGACCATGGCCAGACGCAGGCGCGATTTCACTGTGCCCAGCGGCACGTCCAGCCGTTCGGCGATCGCCGGATGGGCAAGGTCGGCGAAGAAGGACAGCCGCACCACCTCCGCCTGCTCCGGCGTCAGCGAGGCCAGCGCGCCGCGCAGCCGGCTGGCGCGGCGGTCGCCGTCCAGAAGTTCGTCGGCGCGCGGGCGGTCGTCCTCATGCTCCAGCAATTCGTCGTCCGACACCTCCGGATGGCGCTCACGGCGCAGCGCGTCGATGCGCAGGTTGCGGGCGATGGTGAAGACCCAGGTCGCCGCCTCCGCCTTCGCCGGGTCGTAGAGGGCGGCCTTGCGCCACACCGACAGCAGGGTGTCCTGCGCCAGATCCTCCGCCCGCTGCGCCGGCATGCCGAGCTTCAGCATGTAGGCCTTCACCCGCGGGGCGAAATGGGCGAACAGCCGGGCGAAGGCCTGCCGGTCGCCCGCCGCCACCGCGACCAGATCGGCGGACAGCTGCGCAGCCGCCGGATCGTCGCCGCGTGCCGGCAACCCGCCGCCCGGTGCTCCGGATCTGGCGCGGTCCGGTCCGGCGGCATGGGTCAGAAGGGTGGCCAAGGGGGCGATCATGCTGGAGTTACGCCGACGCCCGCGCTTCGGATCACTGGTGCCTGCGTCTTTTTGTCCGTGTCTCCCCGTGCATTCCGCCGGGTGACCGGAAAGCGCGAGCGTGGCGATGATCCAACCGCGATCCGCCTCCGTATCTCGATCACACGCCGAGCCTACCCATTCCGGTTAGGGTGCCGACCCTCAGACCGATCCCGGAAACAGCCAAGACCCCGAAAAGGGCCGCCCCATGCCGCAATCCCCGTCTCCCCCTTCCTCTCCGGCTCCGCTCGACATCGCCGTGATCGGCGCCGGCATCGCCGGGCTGTCGGCGGCCTGGCTGCTGTCGAAGACGCACCGCGTCACCCTCTACGAGAAGGAGGACCGGCCGGGCGGCCACGCCAACACGGTGGATGTGGAGGGGGAGGCCGCCACCCCGGTCGACACCGGCTTCATCGTCTACAACGAGCCCTGCTACCCCAATCTGGTGGCGTTGTTCGACCATCTGGGTGTCGCGACCCGGGCGACCGACATGAGCTTTTCCGCCTCGCTGGACGGCGGGCGGGTGGAGTATGCCGGCAGCTCGCTCGGCACCCTGTTCGCGCAGAAGCGCAACCTGCTGCGCCCGCGCTTCTGGCGGATGATCGCCGACCTCTTGCGCTTCTACCGCGAGGCGCCCGGCCTGTTGACGGATCCGGCGGCGGAGACGCTGACGCTCGGCGACGTGCTGGACCGCGGCGGCTATTCCGACGCCTTCGTCCGCGACCATCTGCTGCCGATGGCCGCCGCCATCTGGTCGACCCCGGCGGACTCGATGCGCGGCCATCCCGCCGCCGCCTTCATCCGCTTCTGCGACAACCACGGCCTGCTGAGGATCACCGGCCGCCCGGTCTGGCGCACGGTGGAGGGCGGCAGCCGCAGCTATGTCGGGCGCATCCTGGCCGACATGCCCGGCGCCCTGAGGCTGAATTGCGGGGTGGAGGGAATCGTCCGCGAGGAGAACCGTGTGCTGCTGCGCGACCGCCGCGGCGTTGTGCGCGCCCACGACCATGTGGTGATCGCCACCCACGCCGATCAGGCGCTGTCCCTGCTGGAGGATGCCGGGGAGGAGGAGCGCCGGCTGCTGGGCGCCTTCGGCTATGAGCGCAACCTTGCCATCCTGCACAGCGACGCCGCCCTGATGCCGAAGCGCCGGGCGGTGTGGTCGAGCTGGAACTATCTGGCCGAGCAGGGCGATGGCGGCCGGCAGGGGGAACGCGACGCCGTGTGCGTCACCTACTGGATGAACCGGCTACAAGGCTTCCTGCCAAGGGAACGCGATCTGTTCGTCACGCTGAACCCGATCCGCCCGCCGCGCGAAGGCAGCATCCTGCGCAGCGTGCTCTACGACCACCCCATTTTCGGGATGGAGGCGCTGGCGGCGCAGAAGCGGCTGTGGAGCCTGCAAGGAAAGCGGCGGACCTGGTTTGCCGGCTCCTATTTCGGCGCCGGCTTCCACGAGGACGGGGCGCAGGCCGGCCTTGCGGTGGCGGAGGCGCTGGGCGGCCTGCCACGGCCCTGGACGGTGGCGAACCCGTCCGGCCGCATTTATGTCGGACCGACGCCGGCGCCGGCACCCGTCCAGGCAGCGGGCGCCGCCGAGCTGGAGACGGCGTGATGGAAACGGCGCGTTTCGCCTCCGGTCTCTATGTCGGCACGGTGATGCACCACCGGGTGAAGCCGGTGCGGCACCGGCTGTCCTACCGGGTGTTCAGCCTGCTGGCCGATCTGGACGAGCTTCCCCGGCTGGACCGCGAGTTGCGGCTGTTCGCCCGCAACCGCTTCGGGCTGATCGGCTTCCGCGACCGCGATTTCGGGCCGTTGGGTGGTGAATCCCCCCTCCCCCCCGGGGGGGAGAGGGAGATAAGGGATCTGAAAGCCTGGGCCGAAAGCCAGCTTGCCGCCGCGGGGATCGACGGCGGCGGGCCGGTGCGGCTGCTGTGCTTCCCGCGGGTGTTGGGCTTCGTCTTCAACCCGCTCTGCGTCTGGTTCTGCCACCGCCGGGACGGGACGCTCGCCGCCGTCATCCATGAGGTGTCCAACACCTTCGGCCAGCGCCACGCCTACCTGATTCCGGCTGCGCCGGGGCCGGACGGGCTGGTGCGCCAGCGCTGCGAGAAGGGCTTCTACGTCTCGCCCTTCATGGACATGGAAACCGCCTATCACTTCCGCATCCGGCCGCCCGGCGGGCAGCCGGGGGAGCCGCTGGCGGTGTCGATCCGCCAGACCGATGCCGAGGGGCCGGTGCTGCACGCCTCGCTGACCGCCGAACGGGTGGAGCTGAGCGACGGCGCCATCCTGCGCGCCTGGGCCCGCCATCCGCTGATGACCGCCAAGGTGGTCGCCGGCATCCATTGGGAGGCGCTGCATCTTTGGCGCAAGGGGCTGGCGATCCGCCCGCGTCCGCCGGCCCCGGCGCATCCCGTCACCATCGTGAAAAGCGCAATCGTGGGGGGCGCCGGCGTGACAGGCATCGGCCCCACCCGTTCCTGACCGTTTCCGAGAAGGCTTTCCGCCCATGACCGACATCGCTGCAAGCGCGCTTCGACGTCAGCCCCGGTGGCTGCGGCTTGTGACCGGACGCGACCTGTGGACCGCAGCCCTGACGAGGATGGCCGGCCGCATCGGCCGTGGCGAGCTGACCCTGCGCCTGCCCGACGGCCGGACCATGTGCGTCGGCGATCCGGCGCAAGGCCCGCGCGCCGACCTGACGCTGCTCGACGATGTCGCGGCACGCCGGCTGCTGTTGGGCGGCGATATCGGCATGGCGGAGGCCTATGGCGACGGGCTGTGGCGCACCGGCGACCTGCCGGCGCTGATCGAGCTGGCGATCCGCAACGAGGCGGAGCTGGGCAGCGGTCTGGACGGCAGCCTGCTGGCCGGGCTGGTCAACCGGCTGTTCCACCGCAGCCGTGCCAACTCCCGCCGCGGCAGCCGCCGCAACATCGCTTTCCATTATGATCTGGGCAACGGCTTCTACCGGCTGTGGCTCGACCCCGGCATGACCTATTCCTCCGCACTGTACGAGCGCGAGGACCAGAGTCTGGAGGACGCGCAGGAGGTCAAGATCGCCCGCGTCGCCGACCTGCTGGATCTTCGGCCCGGCCATCGGGTGCTGGAGATCGGCTGCGGCTGGGGCGGCATGGCGGAGCATCTGGCTGGCCGCCGCGGCGCCTCGGTCGTCGGGCTGACCCTGTCGGCCGAGCAGCTGGCCTTCGCCCGCGACCGCATGGACGGCGCCGGGCTGGCCGCACAGGCCGATCTGCGGCTGATGGACTATCGCGATGTGGGCGGCAGCTTCGACCGCATCGTCTCGATCGAGATGATCGAGGCGGTGGGGGAGGAGCATTGGCCGCGCTACTTCGCCACCCTGCGCGACCGGCTGCTGCCCGGCGGGGCGGCGGTGGTCCAGGCGATCACCATCGACGACGCCCGATTCCCGGCCTACCGCCGCAATTGCGATTTCATCCAGCGCCACATATTCCCCGGCGGTCTGCTGCCCTGCCCGTCGGTCCTGCGCGCCGAGGCGGAGCGCGCCGGGCTGGTGGTCGACCATGTCGAGACCTTCGGCGCTTCCTATGCCCGGACCTGCGCCGAGTGGCGGCGTCGCTTTCTGGAGGCCGCGCCGCAGGTGGCGGCACAGGGCTTCGACGAGCGGTTCCGCCGGCTGTGGGATTATTACCTCGCCTATTGCGAGGCAGGCTTCCGCGCCGGGACCATCGATGTCGGGCTCTGGCGTTTCCGCAAGCCGTGAGCGGAGGGCGCCTGAGATGAAGATTGAGGATTTCGCCGGCCGGACGCCCGAGTTGCGGATCGAGGAGTATTTCGCCGGGCGCACCCATGCCTGGGGGGTGTTCGAGGACCGGTTCGGCACGCTGCGCCGCAGCTTCACCGTCGAAATCGACGGCCGGTGGGACGGCCGGGAGCTGATGCTGGACGAACGCTTCGTCTATGCCGACGGCGAGACCGACCGCCGGGTCTGGCGCATCGCCAGGACCGGCGACGGCCTCTATGAGGGGCGGGCCGACGATGTGATCGGCACGGCGTCCGGTCGGTCGGTCGGCAATGCGCTGAACTGGACCTACGAGATGGCGCTGAAGGTCGGTGGCGACCGCTGGCGCGTGCGGTTCGACGACTGGATGTGGCTGCAACCCGGCGATGCGCTGATCAACCGGGCCAATGTCTATCGCTGGGGGCTGTGGATCGGCACGGTCAGCCTGTTCTTCCTGCCCGAAGGCCGGCTGGCGCTGCCGGAGGCCGTCAATCCGGCGGAAAGGCGCCCAGCCGCCGCCGAATGAGGCGCAAGGGCGCGCCCAGCAGCGGCAGGCGCAGATAGACGTGCTCGCCGGAATCCCAATGGTCGATGTGTTCGGCCACCCGACCGTCGGCGGCCTGCCGCACCTCGCTGGTGCCGATCACGTCCAGGCGGCCGATGCCGGTCACCGTTGCCTCGAAGCGCCAGCGCAGGATCGCCAGATCGGCGGCGAACAGCCGGTGGGTGACGGTGAAGCGCAGGTCGCGGCAGCCGTCCAGCGTGTGGACCAGCACCGCGCGCACCGCGTCGCGGCCATGGGCGTCGTTGAAGGGGTCGCGGAAGCGCACTTCCGGCACCGTCAGCGCCGGCAGCCGGTCCAGCCTGTCATGGCTGAGCGTCTCGAAGAATTGGGCCCAGGCCTCCAGCCCGGCGTTCCGCGGATCGTCCGTCATGTTCCCGTCGCCTTGCGCACCAGGGGGAAATAAAGCCGATAGGGCAGGCAGCGCGCCAGCTTCAGCTTGCGGGTGAAGCGCCGGGGGAAGCTGATCTCGAAGCGGTCGCCGTCAAGCCCCTCGGCCAGTTCGCGGGCCGCGTCCTCCACCGCCATCAGGTCCGGCATGGAAAAGCGGTTGCGGGCGGTCAGCGGCGTGTCGACGAAGCCGGGGCAGACCAGTTGCAGCTTGATCCCGGCACGATCGCAGTCGGGCTTCAGCGATTCGCACAGGTTGATCAGCGCCGCCTTGGTCGGGCCATAGGCCGCCGCCGTCGGCAGGCCGCGGTATCCGGCGACCGAGGCGACCACCGCCACCTGCCCGCGTCCCCGCGCCCGCATGCGCGGCAGCAGCGCCTCCAGCCCATGGACGACGCCCATGTAATTGACCTCCAGCAGCCGGCGGGCGGTGTCGGCGGAGAAATCCTCCAGCGACATCGGGATGTGGGTGCCGGCGTTCAGCACCGCCCGGTCGATTGGTCCCAGCCGGCTTTCTATCGCTTCGACAGTGGCGGCGGTCGCCTTGCGGTCCGTCACGTCCAGCGGGAACATCCGCATGCGGTCGGGCACCAGTTGAACGGCGGCCGTCAGATCCTCGACCGTTCGGGAGGACAGCGCGACCGAAGCCCCGCCCGTGGCGAGATGGATCGCCAGCGCCCGGCCGATGCCGCTGCCGGCCCCGGTGATCCAGGTAACGCCGTTCGAGCCGGCCTCCGTACCATCCATGGCGTGTGCTCCGCACCGTTTCCCCCGAGCGGTACGCGGCCGGGACTCCGCCGGATCACCAGATGCGGCGGGCCAGTTGGTCGCCCTGCCCGGACAGATCACGCATCAGGGCGCGGGCCTCCTCCTCGCCGGTCCAGTGGGCGACGGACGCGATGCCGTCGGGGGTGTCCGTCGCACCCTCGCGGCCACCGCCGACGTCGTCCGGCATGCCGAACACCTGTCCAGCGCGTGCCTCGACCACCGCGAAACGGCCATCGCAGGCCACCAGTCGGAAGCTGCCCTTTTCCTCCACCACCGAAACCGTGGTCATCGGCCCTCTCCTTGGCGTTGTCTTGACCGCCGGTTCAACCGCTGCGGAAGCCGGAAGGTTGCGCAACGCCGAGATTCTTCGCGACAGCCGGGGGGAGTTGGTGGTATTGAGACTTATTCGCACTTGGTTGCTGCTGCCATTCCCGCGTCCTTTACAGTTCGTGCGGCCAACAAAATCGCGGCCGAGCAGCGCCGAATTCCCACAAAAAACGAATGACTCGCCGCTGGGTGCGGTCGATTTTCAGTGCGAGTGCGACTCATTCGCATTATAACCGCGGTGGGGTATCTGCTCCGGGGCATTGCTCCGGAGTGCCATCGGGTTTTTGCATCGCGCGTGCCGGGCACGCGCCGAGGGGGAGTTGGACCGCCATGCCGACATCGTATCGCCACCGTCCTGTCCTGGCCGCCATGTTCGCCGGCGCCGGGATGCTGATGGCCGGCGCCGTCCGGGCGCAGGAGGCCGCCGCGCCGGCCGCCGCCATGCCGTCGGTGGGGCCGTCGGTGGGGCCGGTAGCGGGGCCGGGGGTGGCGCAAGGGGCGGCGCAGGGCGTGCCGGACGCTGCGGCGGCGCTCGCCTCCCTGCCGCACGACCTGTCGCCCTGGGGCATGTTCATGACGGCCAGCCCCGTGGTGCAGGCGGTGATGGTCGGTCTGGCGCTCGCCTCGGTCGTCACCTGGACCATCGCCATCGCCAAGACGGTGGAGCTGTCGTCCGCCAAGCGCAAGGCGCGGGCGGCGCTGGCGATGCTGGAGGACTCCCGCTCGCTGTCGCAGGCGGCGGAGCGGGTCGGTTTCAGCCAGGGCACGGCGGGGATGCTGATCCGCGCGGTGGTGGCGGAGACCCATCTGTCGGCCGACGCGCCGTCGCGCGACGGGCTGATGGACCGTGCGGCCTCGCGGCTGGAGCGGATCGAGGCGGCGGCCGGCCGGCGCATGGCGCGCGGCACCGGCATCCTCGCCACCATCGGCTCGACCGGTCCCTTCATCGGCCTGTTCGGGACGGTGTGGGGCATCATGACCAGCTTCATCGGCATCTCCAAGGCGCAGACCACCAACCTCGCCGTCGTGGCGCCGGGCATCGCCGAGGCGCTGCTGGCGACCGCCATCGGCCTGGTCGCCGCCATCCCGGCGGTGGTGGTCTACAATGCGTGCAGCCGCGCCATCGGCGGGCACAAGGCGCAGTTGACCGACGCGTCGGCCGCCGTGCTGCGCCTGCTGAGCCGCGACATCGACCGCCACGCCCTGCCGCGGCCTCATGCGGTGCAGGGCCATGCCGTGCCGGGCCATGGTGTCCAGAGCCATGGTGTTCAGGGCCACGGCAATTCCCGTGCGGCGGAGTGACGGCGATGGGTGCGCGCCTCGGCTCCGGCAACGACGATGATCTGACCGAAACCCATGAGATCAACGTCACGCCCTTCATCGACGTCGTCCTCGTCCTGCTGATCATCTTCATGGTCGCGGCCCCGCTGGCGACGGTTGACGTTCCGGTCGACCTGCCGGCCTCCACAGCGACGCCGACGCCACGGCCGGACAAACCGCTGTTCCTGACCATCCAGGCCGACAAGACGCTGTCGCTGGGCGAGACCACGACGACCAGGGAGGCTCTGGGCACGGCACTGGACGCCGCCACCCATGGCGACAAGACCCAGCGCGTCTTCCTGCGCGCCGACAAGACGGTGGATTACGGTGCGCTGACCGAGGTGATGAACAGCCTGCGCGCCGCCGGTTACCTGAAGATCGGCCTCGTCGGGCTGGAAACGGCGCCCGCCCCATGAGCGCCGCCTTCGACCACGGCATTGTCGACTGGTCGGCCGGGGACGACGAACGGCCGGCGCGCGGGGCATTCCGCTGGGGTGGCGCCCTGATGCTGGCGCTGGGCGTCCATGCCGCGGCCGGTGTCGCGATGGTCGCCTGGCATGTGCCGGTCACGCGATCGGAGGCTGAACCGCCGGCCGTGCTGCTGGAACTCGCCCCGCTGCCGGTCACCCCGCCTGAACCGCCGCCGGCCATCGACATTCCCTTGCCGGAACCGATGCCGGAGCCGGTGATCGAACCGCCGCCACCCGAGCCCGAACCGGTCGTGGAGGAACCGCCCCCGCCGCCGGAGCCGCCTCCCGTGGTCGAGCCGGAGGTCGTGCTGCCCAAGCCTCCGCCCGAACCGCCGAAGCCCAAGCCCGAGGTGAAGAAGGAAGCGCCGAAGCCGAAGCCGGAGAAACCGAAACCGCCGCGCCCGGTGGTGGCCCAGCCGGTGCAGCAGGCTCCGGTGGCGGCCCCGCCCGCTCCGGCGCCCGCTCCTGCCGCCGCGGCACCTGCGCCCAGCCGGGCGGTGCCGACATGGCAGGGCCGGCTGCTGAGCCATCTGGAACGGCACAAGCGTTACCCGCGCGCCGCCCAGGCCCGCCGGCAGGAGGGTGTCGCCCAGGTCCGCTTCGTCATCGATCGCGAGGGGAATGTGCTGTCGGTCCAGCTCGACCGCAGTTCCGGCGTCAGCGCGCTGGATGAGGAGACGGTGGAGATGGTGCGCCGCGCCTCCCCCCTGCCGGCCCCGCCGGAGGAGATGGCGAAGGACCGCATCGAGCTGGTGGTTCCGGTCCAGTTCTTCATCCGCTGATCCGTCCAGCCGCCTGTCCCGTCAGAGCCCGCCCATGGCCAACGCCAGCAAGCCGCGCAGCCAGCGCCCGTGGTACCGTACGCTTCAGACCGTCCATCTGTGGGTCGGGCTGATCCTCTGCCTTCCGCTGGTCGTCCTCGGCATCACCGGATCGATCCTGGTGGTGGACGAGGAGTTGCGTGGCCTGACCGGCGATGCGCCGGCCATTGCCGACGGGCCGATGCAGCCGGTCTCCGCCATCCTGGCTGCCGCCCGCGCCGCCGCACCGGCTGGGACGCAGCCGGGCTTTCTGGTCCTGCCGGACGAGCCCGGCCATCCTGCGACCGTCCGTCTGGTCACCGCGCGCGAGCGCGGAGGGGAACGGCTGCAAGGGGCGCAACCGGGTGCGCCGCAAGCGCCGCAGCAGGGGCCGGTCGGCATGCTGGCCATCGACCCGGTGTCGCTGGCGCTGGTGGGGGCGCCGATCCGGCCCAGGCCTCCGGCGGCTTCCTGCGCACGGTGCACCTGCTGCACGGCAATCTGCTGATCCGCGACCGCAGCGGCCGCGAACTGGTCGGCTGGCTTGGCGTGGCGATGCTGGTGCTGGGCGTCAGCGGCCTTGTCCTGTGGTGGCCCCGGCCGGGCCGCTGGAAGGCCGCCTTCACCGTCAAGGCCGGCGCCCGTGGCCTTCGCCTGCACCGCGATCTGCATGGCGCGGTCGGCATCTGGTCGCTGCCGGTCTTCCTGATCGTCAGCTTTTCCGGCGTCTATCTCGCCTTTCCGCAGACGCTGGGGGCGGGGGTGTCGTCGGTCCTGCCGGCCCGCGACCTGCGCGCCGCCGTGACGGTGCAGCCGGTGAAGGGAGCGGCCCCCATCGACGTCGACCGCGCGGTCGCTTTGGCGCGCGAGGCGATTCCGAGGGCTGATCTGCGCTCCGTCTCGCTGCCGATCCGGCCGGATCAGGCCTACCGGATCGGTCTGGCCCCGGTTGGACGGGCGCATGGCGCACCCGCCGCGACGGTGTTCGTCGATCCCTGGACCGCGCAGGTCGCCGAGGTTCGCGATCCGGCCGGTTACAGTGCCGGCGAGACGGTGATGGCGTGGCAGCGCCCGCTGCATGCCGGCGAGGGTCTGGGACCGCTGTGGAAATGGGCGGTCTTCCTGTCCGGGATTTCGCCGCCGCTGTTCGCCGTCACCGGCACGCTGATGTGGTGGCTGAAGCGCAAGGCCCGCCGGGGCAAGGACGCCGAGCGCGCGGCGGCACTGGCGGCGGGGTGAGCGGAGACTCCCGCCGCAGGAGACAGCCCGTCACTCCAGCGTCGGTTCCACCCGCCGGCCGACCCGCCGCTGCGAATCGACGGCGGCGCGCAGGCGGTCGCGGGCGGCGCCCCGGCTGCCGGCGGTGGCCGCCGGGCGCAGGCCGTTCAGGGCGGCCAGGAAATTGGTGCCGGCGCGGCCCTTCGGTTCGTTGACCAGCCGGGCCGGCAGCGCCGGGATTTCCTGCGTCACCACATCGCGGTCGGCGTCGCTCCCCGCCATATCCGCCGCCTTCGCCTGGGCGCGGGCCTGCTGCGCCTCAACCCGGGCGCGGGCGACGATGCGTTCGCGCAAATCCACATCCAGCGTGCGGAACACGCGCGAGGCCTCGTTCAGTTCATTCTCCCGCCCGCTGTCCAGCGTCCGCTTCAGGGCGTTGGCCAGCAGGCGGCATTCCAGGACGCCGGGCACCCGTTCGCGCTCCACCGCACGGGCGAGGACGCCGACGGCTTCAAGGGTTTCGCGGTCGAGTGTGCCCTGGGGCATGGTACGGCCTGATCCGAATGGGTTAGCGCCGACACTATCGGTTGGTAAGCGTCCTTATTCAACCCGCTTGTTAACCTTTTGTGCGATGCACCCGGATCAGCGCCGGCATCAACGCCCGGCGCTCGCTTCCGGCCGGTCCTGCTCCACGGCGCCGCGGCGTTGCAGCCACTCGGCGATCATCCAGCAGAAGGCCGCCCAGGCGGCGCCGACGCTCCAGCCCGCCAGCACGTCGGTCGGCCAGTGGACGCCGAGATAGACGCGGCTCGACCCGATCACCAGCGTCAGCAGCATCGCCCAGGTCAGCAGATAGGCCTTGGTCCGCCGGCCCTCGACGAACTGGGTCAGCAGGGCGCCCAGCGTCAGGTAGACCACCGCCGACTGCATGGCGTGGCCGCTGGGAAAGCTGGCGGAGATCACCTCGTCGCCATGGGGCACCAGATCGGGGCGGGCGCGGTCGAACAGCATCTTCAGCACCGTGCTGAGCGTCCCGCCGCCGCCGACCGACACCAGAACCAGCAGGGCGGCCGCCCGCTTGTGCAGAAGCAGCAGGAAGCCCAGCGTGGCGACGGTCAGCAGGGCGAGGATGGTGGTGCTGCCGAGCGAGGTGATGTCGCGCGCCACCCGGGCCAGCCACCAGGGGCCGCCGGGCTGGTCGGGGTTCAGCGGGTCGCGCAGCGCCAGCAGGATGCGCTTGTCGAAGGCGGTGGTCTCACCCTCCATCACCTCGCCGGCCAGTTCGACGAAGCCGAACAGCAGGCCGGCGATGACCGAAAGGCCGACCAGCATGCCCAGCTGATGCCGGCTCAGCCTCGCCCAGAAGCCACTTTTGCCAAAACCGTTTCCACCGCTGCTCCCGCCCCCTTCGCTTCGGCTCACCCGCACCCTCCATCCCTGTTGCCGTTCAGGCGGGAGAGAGCAGCCGCACCGGTGAGCCGGCCGTCCAGGCCAGGATGTCCTCCAGGGCGTCGCGGTAGAACACCGCGTAATTCTCCCGCGTCACATAGCCCAGATGGGGCGTCAGCACGGTGTTGGGAAGGTCGAGCCAGAGGCTGTCTTTCGGCAGAGGCTCGATCGGGAAGACGTCGATGCCGGCGCCGCCGATATGGCCGTGGCGCAGCGCTTGGACCAGCGCCGCCTCGTCCACCAGCCCGGCGCGCGAGGTGTTGACGAAGAGCGCGGTCGGCTTCATGGCGCCGATCTCCTCCGCGCCCACGACGCCGCGGGTGCGGTCGCTCAGCACCAGATGGACGCTGACCACGTCGGAGGTCGCGAACAGCTCGCGCTTCTCCACGCGGGTCACGCCCGCTTCCGCGGCGCGTTCGTCGGTCAGATTGGGGCTCCAGGCCACCACATCCATCCCGAAGGCCTGACCGACCCTGGCGACCTTGCTGCCGAGCTTGCCCAGGCCGACCAGACCCAGCCTCTTGCCGCCGAGATCGCCGGTCAGGCCGGTCTGCCAGCGGCCCTCGCGCAGGGCCCGCTCCTCGGTCGGGATGCGCTTGGCCAGCGCCAGGATCAGGCCCCAGGTCAATTCGGCCGTGGGGGCGCCGACCATGCGGGTGCCGCTGACCGGGATGCCGCGGGCGGCACAGGCCTTCAGGTCGATGGCGTTGTTGCGGGCGCCGGTGGTGACCAGCAGCTTAAGGTTCGGCAGCCGGTCGATCAGGGAGGCGGGGAACGGTGTGCGTTCCCGCATGATGACCAGCACGTCGAAGGGCTCCAGCGCCGCCGCCACCGCCTGCTCGTCCCCGAGCGGTTGCTCGAAGACCGTCAGGCTGCTTCCCGCCGGAAGCTGCGACCAGTCGGCGAGGTCGCGGGCGACCCCCTGGTAGTCGTCGAGAATGGCGACACGCATGGAGCCCTCCCCGTCTTACTTGGTGAAGTAGGGCGCCAGATTGGCGCGGATGCGGTCCAGCACCGGGACGGCGGTCGCCGGCACCTCGAACGGCTGGCCGGTGATGGTCTCGCCGGCTTCGATATAGACGCGGGCGGCTTCCAGAACGACGTCGCCGGGGATCTCCGGAATGTCCTGGGTGTAGGGATCGCAGCGGGCGACCACCCAGTTGCGGACGAAGTCCTTGTCGAAGCTTTCCGGCTTCTCGCCGGCCTCGAACCGCTCCTGATAGCTGGCGGCGAACCAGTAGCGCGAGCTGTCCGGGGTGTGGATCTCGTCCGCCAGCAGGATGTTGCCGTCCTCGTCGAAGCCGAACTCGTACTTGGTGTCGACCAGGATCAGGCCGCGCTCCGCCGCAATCTTCTGGCCGCGGGCGAACAGGGCCAGCGCCTTGTCCGACACCTCGTCCCACTGGGCGCGGGTCAGCAGGTTGCGCTCGACGATCTCGGTCGCGGTCAGTTCCTCGTCGTGGCCGGCATCGAAGGCCTTGGTGGTCGGCGTGATGATCGGGGTGCCGAGCTTCTGGTTCTGGCGCAGCCCGTCCGGGAAGATGTGGCCGTACATCTCGCGCCGGCCCTGCTTGTACATCGACCAGATCGAGGTGCCGGTGGTGCCTGCCATATAATCGCGGACCACGACCTCGACCGGCATGATGGTCAGCCGCTTCGCCACCACCACGTTGGGATCCGGATATTCCAGCACGTGGTTCGCGCAGATGTCCTTCGTCGCCTCGAACCAGAAGCGGGCGGTCTGGGTCAGCACCTGCCCCTTGAAGGGGATGGCGGTCAGGGCGCGGTCAAAGGCCGACAGACGGTCGGTTGTGATCAGGATCCGCCGACCATCCGGAAGGTCGTAGTTTTCACGCACCTTGCCGCGGTAATGATTGGGCAGCTCCGGGATGAAGGCGTCGCGAAGAACGTTGGTCAGGTGCGGGGCGAGCAGGGCGGTGTCAACCATGGGATCCTGGTCCGGATGCAGGGGCGGATGCGAGAGGCGCGCATGATACCCGAAACCCCTGCCGGAGCCAGGACGCTAATTTAGGAGGGAGGATCGCTGTCCGATGCATGACGGGACCATCGAAATGCCGGATCCTGGGCTTGCCGGCGACTATGTCCTGGCGCCGGGAATCATCCGCGTCTGGTTCGCCGATCTCACCCGGCTGTCCGCGCACAAGGCGGCGATGCGGGCCCTGCTGTCCGCCGACGAGCGGGAGCGTGCCGACCGCTTCCTGATGGAGCGGCTGACCGACCGCTTCATCCTTCGCCGCGGGCTGCTGCGCCTGCTGTTGGGGCGCTGCACCGGCCGCGACCCGGCGGGGCTGGTCTTCGATTACGGCACGCACGGCAAGCCGGCGCTGCCCGGCGGCCCGGCCTTCAACCTCAGCGACAGCGAGGACAGCCTCGCCATCGCCGTGGCGGCGGAGGGGCGGATCGGCGTCGACATCGAAGGGCTGCGCCCGATCGAGAGCGCCGACGGCATTGCCGACCGCTTCTTCCACGCCACCGAGCGCGCTGCTTTGCAGGCGCTGGAACCGGAACAGCGGGACGAGGGCTTCCTGCTGGCCTGGACGCGGAAGGAGGCCTTCATCAAGGCGGCCGGCGTCGGGCTGTCGATGCCGCTCGACCGGTTCGCGGTGGAGGTGACGCCGGGCGCACCACCGGCCCTGCTGGAGATCGGCGAGGATTTGCGCGGCGATGTCGGCGTGACGGCGGACTGGAGCCTGTTCGACTGCCGGGTGCTGCCCGGCGCCATCGCCGCCATCGCGGCGCATGGCACCGGCTGGACGGTGGAGACGCGGGTGGTGGGTGCGGGGTTCGTGGAGTAGGAAAACGCCCTCTCCCGCCCCGGGAGAGGGAAATTCACTCTCCCCCGGCCAGTGTGCCGGTCAGGCGGTTGCGGATGGCGGAGACGGCGCATTCCAGCGGGCGGTCGTCATCGGGCTTGGGGGCCTTGTCCATCACGTCGGGGCACATGTCCTGCGCCAGCCAAACCTGCGGCTTCGGCGGGACCGGGGCGTTGGGGTCGCAGGTGGCCGGATCGGGGTGGGTTTCCTCGGTGCTGCCGTGGGTCGGCTTGACCTCCAGGTTCGGCGAGACGCCGAAGCAGTCCACCAGCGCCCCCGACGGGCGGTAGTAGCGGGCGGTGGTCAGCCGGATGCCGGTGTCGACGCTGAGGGAGGAGATCGTCTGCACCGATCCCTTGCCGTAGGAGCGGGAGCCGAACAGCAGCGCCCGGTGATGGTCCTGCAAGGCGCCGGCGACGATCTCCGACGCGGAAGCCGAACCGCTGTTGATGAGCACCACCACCGGCAGCCCGGCCATCAGGTCGCCGGCGGTGCCGCGATAGGTGCGGGATTCCTCCGGATCGCGGCCGCGGACGGAGACGATGTCCACCGTCTCCAGGAAGCGGTCGGCCACCTGCACCGCCTGCTCCAGCAGGCCGCCGGGGTTGTTGCGCAGGTCGATGACGGCGCCGGTCAGCCGGCCCTTCGCCTGCCGGCGCATGTCCTCGATCGCCGCGTCCAGCGCCGAGGAGGTCGACTGGTTGAAGGTGGCGATGCGGACATAGGCGACATTGCCCTCCAGCCGGTAGCGCACCGGCTGGATTTTGACGATGGCACGGGTCAGCGAGACGCGGGTGTTGGGCTCGGTCGCCGGCGGGCGGCGGATCGACAGGGCGACGGAGCTGCCGACGGGGCCGCGCATGCGGGCGACGGCGTCGTGCAGGTTCAGCCCCTTCACCGCCACGTCGTCGATGCGGGCGATCAGGTCGCCGCTGCGCAGGCCGGCACGGGCGGCGGGCGAGCCGTCGATGGGGGAGACGACCTTGATCAGGCCGCTTTCCTCGTCCATCGTCACCTCGATGCCCAGACCGCCGAACTCGCCCTGGGTCTGTTCGCGCAGATAGCGGTAGCGCTCGGCGTCGAGGAAGCTGGAATAGGGGTCGAGCGAGCCCAGCATGCTGTCCAGCGCGGCCTCGGTCAGCATGCGGTCGCTGGCCTTGGGGTTCTCCGCCTTCTTCTTCTTCATGCCGTCTTCGGCCTTGTCGACCAGCACCTGCGGGTCGAAGGGCTTCACATGCTCCGTCAGGACGCGGCGCATGGCGTCGGAGAAGAGGACGTAATTGCGGTCGGCGGTGGACAGCGAGCCATAGCCACGGATCTTGGCGAAATCGGTGCGGTAGCGGTCGAGCGCCGCGACGGTGTCGGCACGGCTGGTCGGCGCCACGGCGCAGGCGGGCCCGATCGCCACCATCATCAGCAGCAAGGCAGCCAGCAGCTTCGCCATCCTTGGACCCTCTTGACTGGCCGATCCGGCCGGCGGTCTTACACGCATCGTTCACTTATACCAGGGTTTCGCCGGTTGCCCGACCCTAGCACGTCGTTCGCCCATTCTCAAAGTCCACCCCGATTTCGGCAAGAGGGTCATGCCTGCGGTGGATATGGTGGACCGCGCGATGGGGCGGACTCCTGACATAGGAAGCGCAAACAGCGATGTCGCGCGCCCCGATGGGACGCGCGACCGGCGTGAAGGGATGAGCACTTTCGGAGGGGGCCGTGGGGGGCGCTAGTAGGCGCCGCTGCCCTTCACCACGACGCGGACGGTGCGCAGCATGATGCCGATGTCGGCCCAAAAGCTCCAGCCGACGACATAGGCGGTGTCGAGCTGGACGCGGCGCACGTAATCGACGTCGCTGCGGCCGCTGACCTGCCACAGCCCGGTCAGGCCGGGGCGGCAGCGGGTATAGAAGGGGAAACAGGCGTGGTAGTAGGACACCTCGTCGTCGATGATCGGACGGGGGCCCACAAGGCTCATGTCGCCGCGCAGCACGTTGATCAGCTGCGGCAGCTCGTCCAGGCTCGACTTGCGCAGGAAACGGCCGACCGGGGTGATGCGCGGGTCGTTGCGCAGCTTGCGCGTCGCCAGCCATTCGGCCCGCGCCTCCTCGTCGGTGGCGAGCAGCCGTTCCAGCACCTCGGCGGAATTGACCACCATCGAGCGGAACTTCAGGCAGGTGAAGGGGCGGCCGTCGGCGCCGACGCGCCGGTGGCCGAACACCGCCGGTCCGCCGTCGCGCGCCACCATCCAGGCCAGGACGAGCATCAACGGCCCGAAAACGGCAAGCAGCGCCAGCGAGCCGACGATGTCGAAGGCGCGTTTGACGCGGTGCCTGTGCAGGGGCGGGCAACCGGGGAGCCGGTCCATCGCCTGCATCGCCGACCGGGTTCCGGCCATCCGGCCGGGGTCCAGACGGGGAGCGCCCAAAAGAGCGATGTTGGACAACGCCATCGTATTCTCTCGTCGCTGATCGTCTCTGGTCAGAGCATAGGACCATCCGAGAGAGGCAACGGCCAGCGCGCGAAAGGGGTCCCGCCAATGGGACCCCTTCTTTGGAAACAGCGGGTTAGCCCGCCGGTACGGGTCGGCAGATAGCTTAGCAGATCCGGGGAAGCTGTTCTCCGGTCAGCCAATCCACGATCCGGCGGCCGCCGAAGCGGGTCTCCATCTGAACGAAACGGTGGGGGTCGTCCACCACACGGCCGATGCAGGCGGCATCCCGTCCCAGCGGGTGGTCGCGCATGACGGAGAGCAGGCGGTCGCACTCCTCCCCGGCGCAGATCGCGATCAGCTTACCCTCGTTGGCGGCGTAAAGCGGGTCGAGGCCCAGCAATTCGCAGGCCGCCGTCACCTGCGCCCGCACCGGGATGTCGGATTCGCGCAGCCGCATGCCGACGCCGGACTGGTGGGCGATCTCGTTCAGCGTCGTCGCCAGCCCGCCGCGGGTGGGGTCGCGCAGCACATGGACATCGGGCACCGCCGCCACCATCGCCGCCACCAGCCCGTTCAGCGCGGCGCTGTCGGACAGGATCGCCGTTTCGAATCCCAGATTGTCGCGGGTCGACATGATGGCGACGCCATGGTCGCCCATGGTGCCGCTGACCAGGATGGCGTCGCCCGGCCGCGCCCGGTCGCCGGAGGGGGCAACGCCGGGCGGCACCATGCCGATGCCGGTGGTGGTGATGAAGACCCCGTCGCCCTTGCCGCGCTCCACCACCTTGGTGTCGCCCGACACGATGGCGACCCCGGCCTCGCGCGCCGCGGCGGCCATGCTGTCGACCACCCTCTTCAGGTCGGCGAGCGGGAAGCCCTCCTCGATGATGAAGCCGGCGGTCAGGTGCAGCGGCACCGCCCCGGCCATGGCGACGTCGTTGACCGTGCCGTGGACGGCCAGCGAGCCGATGTCGCCGCCGGGGAAGAACAGCGGCGACACGACGAAGCCGTCGGTCGTCATCACCATGCGCCCGCCCGGCACGTCGAAGGCGGCCTGGTCGTTGCCCTGGTCGAGCCAGGGGTTGGCGAAGGCGGCGGCGAACAGCTCGCGCACCAGCTGCGCCATCGCCTTGCCCCCCGACCCGTGGGTCATGTCCACCGCCCCGCGGGCGATGTCGAGCTTGCGGGTGAAGAGGCGGCGGTCGGTCATGGCGGGAGTCCGGGTGGTCGGCGGGTGTGTGAGGGTGAGGGGGAGGGGGGTCAGGCCGCGGCTTCGGCTTCGGCGACCTCGGCCAACAGAGCGAGCGTTCGCTCGGCCTCCTCGGCATCCAGGCGGGACAGGGCGTAGCCGACATGGACGATCACGTAATCGCCGACGGCAACATCCTCCACCAGCTCCAGCGAACAGGTGGAGGTGACGCCGCCCAGGCTGACGGTGGCGCGATCGTCGGGCAGCAGGGCGGTGACCAGGGCAGGGACGGCAAGGCACATGGCGGGGGCCTCCGGTCAGATGGCAGCGGAAGCGGCGTGGGAGGCGCGGGCCTCGGCCAGACCGTCGGCGATCCAGTCGTACCACTCCTCCAGCCCCTGGCCGGTGGTGGCCGACAGCTGGATCACCGCCAGCGACGGGTTCAGGCGCTGGGCGTAGCCGATCATCCGCTCCACATCGAAGGTCAGGTGGGGCAGCAGGTCGATCTTGTTGACGACCAGCAGGTCGGCGCGGACGAACATATCCGGGTATTTCAGCGGCTTGTCCTCGCCCTCCGTCACCGACAGCACGACGACGCGGTGGGTCTCGCCGAGGTCGAAGCCGGCGGGGCAGACCAGATTGCCGACATTCTCGACGAACAGTACGCCGTCCGCGCCGAACCTGCCCTCGGCCGCCAGCTTGTCGGCGGCCTGCGCCACCATGGAGGCGTCGAGATGGCAGCCCTTGCCGGTGTTGACCTGGACCGCCGGGGTGCCGGTGGCGCGGATGCGGTCGGCGTCGAAACTGGTCTGCTGGTCGCCCTCGATCACCGCGACCGGGAAGCGGCCCTTCAGGTCGGTCAGGCTGCGGGTCAGCAGGGTGGTCTTGCCCGAGCCGGGACTGGACATCAGGTTCAGCACGAACACGCCGCGCTCGGCGAAGCGGCGGCGGTTGACGGCGGCCAGCCCGTCATTCTTCGCCAGGATGTCGCGCTCGATGGTGACCAGCCGCGGCTGGTTCAGCGCGGCGCCGCCGTCGATGGCGTCCGGACGGTCGGGGCGGTGATGGTCGTGGGTATGGGCGTGATGGGTATGGCCGTGGTCGTGCCCATGGCCATGATCGTGCTCATGGTGCCCATGGTCGTTGTGGCTGTGGCGGAACACCGTGCCGTCGGGGGCGACATGCTCGTGGGTGTCGTCATGGTGATGATGGGCATGGTGGTGCGCCTCGCCGTGGCGATGGCGATAGACCTTGCCGTCGGGACCGATGTGCTCATGGTCGGCGTGGTCATGCCCGCCATCGGCGGCCTTGCCGTCGATCCGCGTCTCGCCTTCGCCGCAACCGCAAACCGTACACATCACGCGCTCTCCCACTCGTCAATTCGCCGGACGCCCGCGCATCATCGACTTGCCCGCGAGCTTCGGCAAGCCATCGTCATTCCTGTACGTCCATGCCGCAAGCGATGCAGGGATCCAGCATCGCGACCAGCAGCCGCGCCCGCTTCACCGCATCGTCGCGGCCGCGCACCTCGGCGCCTGCCAGACCGCGCGCCAGCGGGCCGCCGGCGGCGAAGTTCCAGTCGGTCGGCGCCACCATGCGGGCGTCGGCCAGCCGGTCCTCCCCATCCAGCCGCAGCCAGTGGGCCAGCCGCCCGCGCGCCGTCTCCGCCACGCCGCAGCCTTCGCCCGGACCTGTCGAGCCGGCGGCGACCGGGTCGGCCGGCCGAAGAGCCGCGATGGCTGCCTCCATCCGCCGCGGCAGCTCGGCCAGATCGGCGAGACGCGCCGCGAACAGCCGCACCAGCCCATCGCCGAAGCGTTCCGTCACCGAGACGACCAGCGGGTGGTCGGCCTGCCGCTCCAGCGGACCGGTCAGGGCCGCGGCCCCATCGCGATGGGGGGCGGTGGCGAAGGCCGGATCGCCGGCCAGTGCCGCCGCGAACCAGTCCGGTGACCGTTCGCCGAGCAGAGGCACGCCGCAGCCTCCCCAGCCGGCCAGATCGGGCGACATCAGCCGGGCGGCCAGCCGGGCCGCGTCGGTGCCGCTGCCCATGGCCCAGCGGGCGAGGTCGTCGGCATCCTGCGGCGGCGGCCCGGCGAAGACGGCCGCGTCGAGCCAGCCGGCCATCCGGGCCAGCGCGTCGCGCAGAACCAGGATGTCGGGGCGCAGCGCGCCGCCGCCCGGACGCAGCCCGTCCTTGCCGGGATAGAGCGCCGGCAGGATCGCGGACACCGCCGCCCGCAGGTCGCGCAGGGCGCTTGGCCGCGGAGGGGCGCCCAGATGCGCCGGCCATTCGACCATGGCCTGCCAGCCATGGCTGTCCAGCGACTCCGCATCGGTCAGCAGGGCGCGGGCGGTCTCGTGGCAGGTGGCGTCGATCCCCAGCGCCATCTCGCAGGCGCGCGCGACGGCCAGACCCTGGGCGCTGCCGCACAGGCTGAACAGCAGCGGCGCCAGCCGCACCGCCTCCTCCGCCTTGCGGCCGACCAGGGCGGCGACGGCGCGCGGCCGGCGGGTGGCGACCTCGGCCCGTTGAACGGCCATGCCATCCCTGCCGCCGTCCAGCCACAGCCGGACGGACACCGAACCCTCTCCGGGAAGCATGGTGGCGGACATCGGGGATTCCTGGCGCATCGTCGGTCTGCATCCTGACGGATCGGGGGGCCAACTCATTGACCTGCGTCAAAATACGTAGATCCGGCGGGGTGGGACCCCCCTCTCGGCCATGGCCGGGCTGGCGCTTTCTGCTACACTTTCGCCCAACCGCGCCACTGCCGTCCGGTCTCCCCTGCGTCGGGCGGGAAAGCCAGGGCGGCACAATCCGATGGCGCGCACGACATCAGAGGATGCTGATCCATGAAACGTTTCCCTCTCGCCTCGGCCGTCCTGCTGGCCGGGCTGGTGCTGCCTGCGGTTGCCGACGCCCACACCTTCGGCGCCCATGACGCCGGCTTCGCCCACGGCTTCCTGCATCCGGTCGGCGGCTGGGACCATCTGCTGGCGATGGTCTCGGTCGGGCTGTGGGCGGCGCAGCGCGGCGGGGCCGCCCTGTGGGCGCTGCCGGCGGCCTTCGTCACCGCCATGATCGGCGGCGGCCTGCTGGGCATGGCCGGCATTGCGCTGCCGGCGGTGGAACTGGGGATCGCCGGCTCGGTGATCGCGCTGGGCGCCCTGGTCGCCGCGCAATCGCGCCTGGCGCTGCCGGTCTCGCTGGCGGTGGTCGCTGCCTTCGCCCTGTTCCACGGCCACGCCCATGGCGCCGAGATGCCGGAGGCGGCACAGCCGCTGCTCTACGGTCTGGGCTTCGCACTGGCCACCGCGCTCCTGCATGGCGCCGGCGTCGCCGCCGCCCTGTCGCTGCGCGGCATCGCCCGCGGCGGCAAGGGGGCTCTGGCCCTGCGCGGGCTGGGCGCCGCCATCGGCCTGAGCGGCGTGGCGCTGGCCGCCCTGGCCTGAGCCCGGCCTCCAGGCTGCTCCTGAAGAACAGGCTGCTTCTGACGAGGGGCCGGGCGGGAAACCGTCCGGCCCTTCGGCTGTCCAGGTCGAAGGGGCCTGGCCGGAGCGCCCAAGCCGGAACAATCGGCGTCTCCCGGTGTTGCAAGCCGGCAGCCCCCACAGGAGACGCCCGGCATGACCCATCACACCGACGCCATTCCGTCCGCCGCTCCTCCCAATACGACAGCAACCCAGGGCCGCCGCCCCGAAGAGATCGAGCACGAGATCCAATCGATCCGCGCCCGCATGGATACGGTGATCGACGAGATCGAGTTCCGCCTGTCGCCCGGCCAGATGTCCGGCGGCGTGGTGCAGGTGGTGCGCGACGTGATCCAGGGTGGCGGCGACGGCCTGTCCGGCCGCATCGCCCGCGCCGTGCGCGCCAACCCGATCCCGGTGGCGCTGATGGGCGTCGGCGCCCTCTGGCTTGCCGTGGCGGTCGCCCGCACGCAGGACCCGGCGACCGAGTTCGATGATTACGCCCCCCAGGGGCGGCAGCTCGACCCGCGCAGCCGGCATCTGCTGACCGACCTGACCGGCGCCTGCCGCGATGGGGCCGAGGCCTTCCGCCGGGCCGACATGACCATCGCCGACCCGTCGCTGTCCGGACGGCTGCAGGAGCTGGCCGACCAGCTCGACCGCAGCGCCCTGGCGCTCGACGCCGAGCTGCGCGAGGGCGGCGGCTGGATCGAGACCGCCGGCGACGGTGCGCGCGTCTGGTCGCCCATGCATGGTCTGGCGGAGGCCAGCGCCCGCAGCGTGATGGCAGGGGCTGGCGGACCGGCCGCGCGCGGCGACCTGCTGGCCCGGCTGGAAGGCGGGCTGGACGGCACGCTGGCGCTGTTCCGCGACGCCTTGCGCGATGCGCCGGACGACCATCTCCAGGTCGCCATCGGCGCCCAGTTCCACGCGCTGGAAACGGCGCGGCACCGGGTCGGCGCGCTGCGCGAAGCCGTGGCCTGAGGAGGGCGGGGGATGCTGGGGCTGAGCCGCCGTCACTATTACGAGCATCGGAACCGGACGAACCGGCAGCATGGTGGCGGGCGCGCCGCCAATGATGGGCGTGGGGATGGCAGCCGGGGCGGTGACGGCCGGGGACGGTCGGCGGACAGCCCGTCGGAGATCCCCAGGAAGGGCTGGAAGGACATCCTGCTGCGGGTGTGGGACGAGCAGGGCAAGGACAATGTGTCGATGCTGGCCGCCGGGGTCGCCTATTACGCCCTGCTCGCCATCTTCCCGGCCATCGCGGCGCTTGTGTCGATCTATGGCCTCGTCGCCGATCCGTCGATGATCGAAAGCCAGCTGAACCAGCTGGGCAGCCTTCTGCCGCCGGAAGCCCTGACCATCGTCAGCGACCAGGCGCGCAAGGTGGCGACCGCCCCGTCCCAGGGGCTGGGCTTCGGCCTGGTCTTCGGCCTGCTGCTGACCCTGTGGAGCGCCTCGCGCGGGACCAACTCGCTGGTGTCGGCGCTGAACATAGCCTATGGCGAGAAGGAGACGCGCGGCTTCATCACGCTGGCGGCGCTGTCGATGGGGCTGACGGTGGCCGGGCTGCTGTTCGTCATCCTTGCCATGGCGTTGATCGTCGCCGTTCCGGCCGCCATCGCCATTATCGGGCTGAAGGACACGCCGATCGGCTGGATCGCCAGCCTCGCCCGCTGGCCGATCCTGGCGGTGACGATCATGCTGGCGCTCGCCGTCTTCTACCGCTACGCCCCCGACCGGCGGGAGCCGCAATGGCGCTGGGTCACCTGGGGGTCGGCGATGGCGACGGTGGTGTGGCTGCTGGGATCGCTGGCCTTTTCCGTCTATGTGTCGAACTTCGGCAGCTACAACGAGACCTACGGGTCGGTCGGCGCCGTCGTCGTCCTGCTGCTGTGGTTCAATCTGACCTCCTACGTCGTGCTGCTGGGGGCGGAGCTGAACGCCGAGATCGAACACCAGACCGCCCGCGACACCACTGATCGCGACGGCCGCCCCTCCCGGCCGCTGGGCCAGCGCGACGCCTATGTCGCCGACACGGTGGGAGAGCGGAAGGCGAGCTGATCGGCAATCGGCCACCCAATCGGCTGCCCAAACACCCCTTGGCCCAATTTGCCTGTTGGCAGGCCGGCCGCCGCGCGCTATGGTCGGTGTCATGCAACAGATGCTCTCCATCGCGTCCTGCGGACGTTCCCGATATTTTGGCCGCTGGTTTCGTTCGGCGGCCTAGGAACGCGCATCTGTCGCTCACTCCCGAAGCCGCCCGGACCGACCCGCGGCGGCTTTCGTGTTTGTGACCCCAGCCCTTTGACGGGCTGCACATCCTGAAAATCCGAACATGGGCGACCCGGGCGGCCTCACCACACGCCAAGAGAGGTTGTCATGTTCGATTTCGATGTCGTCACCGGTCCGACCCAGCCGCCCCACTGTCCCCTTGCCGACGAGTTCATCGGCGAGTCGGGCTCCGAGTCGGTCCCGCAGCCTTCCATCCCGACCGCCAAGGCCGCCGCCGCCCCGGCCGAGACGCATACGACAAAGGGGGAAAAGGTGCGATCCTGAGCGTGGATCGGGCCGCCGACCGTGGCGTGCAGGTTCCGCATCCCAGCTTTCGACCAAAAAAATCACGAATCCATCCTATGTTCGGCCGGCTGTTGTCGTATACTCCCTTTGAGCAGACGTGTCCGGGTGGCGGCTCTGCCGGCCGCGCCTCTTGTATGGATACCACTCGCCGGCGTTCAGGATTGGACGGGTGGGTCGGGCGTGATGGTCGGATCGGGAGAAGGATGACGAATCATGGCGGATGATGCTCTCTCAAGCGTCAACTCTATGGTCTCGGGCCTCAACGCGTCGATCAACGCCGCGGTGGAGGCCATCAAGAAGTCGCAGAGCAATCAGGCCGTCGGTGACGTCAAGGAATATTCCAAGACGGTCAGGAAATCGGCGCTGAACACCACGGGCGGCGCCACCGACATCGGCGTGCTTGCCAAGAACACCACCCGCCTGAACGTCGCCAGCACGCTGGCGGCGAACGACAAGGTCGATTTCTACAAGTTCAAGGTCGTCACCAAGGGCGAGATGACCATGGGCCAGGTCGGCGACGACGGCGTGCATGTCCAGCTGATGAACCGGCTGGGCCGCGTGGTGGCCGACAGCGACCCGAAGGCCGGCGACGACTACAAGGCCTTCAAGCAGCTGCAGGCCGGCAACCTGACGGTCGACAAAGGCGACTACACCCTTCGCGTCAGCCGCGACAAGGGCCAGTCGGACAAGGACCCCAAGAACTACGCCATGCAGCTGGTCATGGGGAATTACAGCCAGGATTACGACACCGTCGCCAAGCAGCCGGCCAAGGGTGATACCGGCATGACGCTCACCACCGGTCAGCAGGCGACGCTTGACGGGCTGAACCAGGCCATCAGTAGCATGAACTCCATCCCAACCGGGCAGACCGGCACCCAGAAACTGATGGGCAGCTTCAGCCTGTTCGTGTGAAGCCGGGCCGTCGGTTGTGCCAGGCGCCGACTGTGCTATGACGGGGCGGAGCCTATCCGTTCCGGAGCAAGATCTTGTCGTCGAATCCGCCATCCGTCACGCGCCTGACCCCCGCCGACCATCGCCGCGTTCCCTGGAAGAATGGCGGCGGCGTCACCACCGAGCTTGCGGTCGAACCGGCCGCCGATGGCCGGCCCGGTGGTCTGCCCGGTGGTCGGTTCGTCTGGCGCGTCAGCATCGCCGACGTGGTCGAGCCCGGCCCCTTTTCCGCCTTTCCCGGTTATGACCGGCTGATCGCCGTGGTGGAAGGCGACGGCATGCGCCTGTCGGTCGACGGAGCGCCGCCGGTCGAACGCCGCCGCCTGGAGCCCGCCTTCGCTTTTCCAGGTGAGGCACCGGTGTGGTGCGAGCCGACCGCCGGCCCGATCCGCGACGTGAATTTGATGCTGGACCGCGCATCGGCCGCCGGTGCCCTGACCCTGCTGGCCGGTCCCGTTGCGCACCGTGCCGCCGCTGTCGACGTGCTGCTGGTCCACGCCCTGGACGGCGCGCTGTCGGTCACGCCCGAGGGTGGGGAAGCTCTGACGGTTCCCGCCGGTCACAGCCTGCTCCTGCGCGGCACGGCGGCACTGGTCGAGGCGCCGGCCGGGGCGGAGGGTGTCTGTGCGGAGGTGCGGCGGCGTTAGGATTTCGTCGCCCGGATCAGCTCCGCGTACCAGCGCGCCGAGTCCTTCGATGTCCGGGCCAGGGTCTGGAAATCGACGTGGACGATGCCGAAGCGCTGGCCATAGCCGCTGCCCCATTCAAAATTGTCCAGCAGCGACCAGACGAAATAGCCGCGCACGTCGGCGCCCTGGGCCATCGCGTCGCGCATCGCGGCATTGTAGATGGTCAGGTAGTTGATGCGGTGCGGATCGTGGACTGCGCCGTCGGGACCGACCGTGTCGCTGCCGCCGCAGCCATTCTCCGTCACCACGATGGGCAGGCGGTAGCGCCGCTGGATGGTCAGCAACTCGTCCCGGAAGGCGTCGGGGAAGATCGCCCAGCCGACGCCATGGGTCGGCGAATCGGGAGGCGCGTCGCCCCAGCCATAGCCCCAGGTCCGGGTCGGGTCCGCCTTGGCGAAGATCGGGCCGTAATGGTTCAGCCCGAACCAGTCCACCGGCCGTGCGATGCGCGCCATGTCGCCAGCCTGCACGTAAGGCTCAATGGCGGCGGCGGTCTGCGGTGGATAGTGGCCCAGGATCTGCGGGTCGCAGAAGACCAGATTCCAATGCTCGTCCAGCAAGGCGGCGGCGGCGCGGTTCTCCGGCGTGTCGGTTTCCGGGATCACGACTTGCCGGTTGTGGATGGCGCCGATGGAGGCTCCCGGCACCAGGGCGCGCAGCACGTCGACCCCGGCGCCATGGGCGAGGTTGACGTGGTGGATGGCGCGCAGATGCTGCGCCCGGTCGACGATGCCCGGGGCCGCCCAGGGGATCGCATAGCCGAACAGGGTGAAGACCGAGAATTCGTTGAAGGTGATCCAGCGCTTCACCCGGTCGCCATAGCGCCGGGCGCACAGCGCAGCATAGTCGGCGTACCAGCCGGCGCAGTCACGCGACGACCAGCCGCCCAGATCCTGCAAGGCCTGCGGCAGGTCCCAATGGTAGAGGCAGAGCCAAGGCTCGATCCCGGCCTCCAGCAGCCGGTCGATCAGCCGGTCGTAGAAGTCGAGCCCGGCCTCGTTCACCGCGCCCTTGCCGCGCGGCATCACCCGGGGCCAGGAGACCGAGAAGCGGTAGGCGTCGACACCCAGCCCCTTCATCAGCGCCACGTCCTCCGGCATGCGGTGGTAGTGGTCGCAGGCGACGTCGCCGGTGTCGCCGTTCACCACGCCGCCCCGGGTGCGGCAGCGCACGTCCCAGATACTGGCGCCGCGCCCATCCTCGGCCGCCGCTCCTTCGATCTGGTAGGCGGAGGTGGAAACGCCCCAAACGAAACCGGGAGGGTAGGGGGAGGCCGGGTCGGTCATGGTCAGGCTGCGATCTGGTTGATGCTGCGGCAGCGCGCCTCGAAATCGTCGGAGATGAATTCGGGGCGTTTGTAATAGCCCTTGATCCAGCTCGCCAGCAGGCAGAGTTCCTCCAGCTTCACCAGCTCGTCCAGCGTGCCCTCGGGAAAGCGGATGGCGAAGCTGTCGGAGATATACTCCAGAACCTGCTCGATCTGGTCGATCGACAGCTGGATGTCGGTCTCCAGCGTCGCATTCCGGGTCAGCAGAGCCTCGTCGACCCCATATTCGTCTCGGATCAGCTTCACGATCCAGCGGAACATGTGCATCCAGTTGGACACACCCTCGATCGACTTGCTCATCGCGACGCTCGGTTCGGGTTGCGAAAAAGGGGTAAGCGGAAGCGACTGTACGCACCGATCGTTAAAGAATAACGCAGCCACCGTCGGGGTCTCCAGCCGGGCGTGGCAATAAATCGCGCGGTTTTTGCCACCTGCGCGGGCAGCCGCGATCTTGATGTGCCTAAACCTTGTGCAGCGAAAGGGTTGATGCCGCTGGATCCGCAGGGCGGCAGGGCGGCACGCCCCATGCAGAATGAAGTCGACCTACCGGACAGCGAGGCTTTCGCCATGAAGAGCGCCGCCACCCCCGATTCCCATCCCGCAGACGTTCACCCGGTCGACGAGCTTCTGCCGCCCTGGCGGCTGCTGGCGCTGGGGTTGCAGCATGTGCTGGTGATGTATGCCGGGGCCATCGCGGTGCCGCTGATCATCGGCGGTGCCTTGAAGCTGCCCAAGGACCAGGTCGCCATGCTGATCAACGCCGACCTGTTCGCCTGCGGTGTGGTCACGCTGATCCAGGCGGTGGGATTCTGGCGGTTCGGCATCCGCCTGCCGGTGATGATGGGCGTCACCTTCGCCGCCGTCGGCCCGATGGTGGCGATGGCGACCAACCCGTCGCTCGGACTTTTGGGGATTTACGGCGCGGTGATCGGATCGGGTATCTTCGCCATGCTGGCGGCTCCGCTGGTCGGCCGGCTTCTGCCGCTGTTTCCGCCGGTGGTGACCGGCAGCGTCATCGCCATCATCGGCGTCTCGCTGATGCGGGTCGGGGTGGGCTGGGCCGGCGGCGGGGTCGGTAACCCGCGCTTCGGCGACCCGGCCTTCCTGGGGGTTGCCGCCTTCGTGCTGCTGGCGATCCTGGCGCTGATGAAGCATGGCCGCGGCTTCGTCCGCAACGTCGCGGTGCTGCTGGGGCTGGTGGCCGGGATGGTGCTGGCGATGGCGCTGGGCATGGTCGATTTCAAAGGGTTGGCCGAGGCGCCGTGGGTGGCGCTGGTCCAGCCTTTCCAGTTCGGCATGCCGGTGTTCGATCCGGTCGCCATCCTGACCATGTCGCTGGTGATGATCGTGGTGATGATCGAATCGACGGGCATGTTCCTGGCCGTGGGCGACATGGTCGGCCGACCGGTTACGCGGGAGGATCTGGTCCGCGGCCTGCGCACCGATGGGCTGGGCACGCTGATCGGCGGTGTCTTCAACACCTTCCCCTACACCTCCTTCTCGCAGAATGTCGGGCTGGTCGGGGTGACCGGGGTGCGCAGCCGCTGGGTCTGCGCGGCGGGCGGGCTGATCCTGCTGCTGCTGGGGCTGCTGCCGAAGCTGGCCCATGTGGTGGCGTCTGTGCCGGCCTTCGTGCTGGGCGGGGCCGGGCTGGTGATGTTCGGCATGGTGGCGGCCACCGGGGTGAAGATCCTGGCGCAGGTCGATTTCGCCAACCGGCGCGAGAACCTGATCGTCGTGGCGGTCAGCGTCGGCGTCGGGCTGATCCCGCTGGTGTCCGACAAGTTCTTCTCGCAGATGCCGGCCGTCCTGTCGCCGCTGCTGCACAGCGGCATCCTGCTGGGAACGCTGACCGCAGTGGCGCTGAACTGGTACTTCAACGGTCTGGCGAGCGCCGACCGCGCCCGCCACGACGTCGCGTCCGCCGCGCAGGGGGTGGAGGCTTAACCCTTCCGCTTCAGCAGATCCTTGCTGGCGAGCAGTGATCCGCCGGCGATCAGGACGCAGGACAGCCAGATGATGCTGGAGTTGGGGGCGAGGCCGAACAGGACCAGCAGCAGGGTCGACAGCAGGGGCGCCAGATAGGACAGCGCCCCCAGCGCCCGGATGTCGCCGTGGCGCACGCCGTAATCCCAGACGAAGAAGGCCGCCCCCACCGGTCCCAGCCCCAGCAGCAGCATCGCCCCCCAGCCGGCGGCGGTCTCCGGCCATACCGTCTGTTCCAGCGCCAGATGGCAGAGCAGCGACAGGATCGCGGTGACGAGGCAGAAGGCGCTGACCGCGTCGGTCGGCGCCTCGCCGATCTGGCCCAGCCGGCGGCGCAACACCGAATAGCCGGCCCAGGTGACGGCGCTGGCCAGCGCGGCGGCATAGCCGGGCAGATGCGCCGGGTCGATGGAAAAACTGCCATTCCTCCCGCGGGCGATCAGCAGTGCGGTGCCGGCCAGCCCGGCGACGGCGCCGCCGACATGCCAGGAGCGCAGCCGTTCCCCCGGCAGCAGGGCGGAGAACAGCACGATCAGCAGCGGCCACAGATAATTGATAAGGTTGGCCTCGACCGGCGGTGCCGCCTGCAAGGCCATGAAATAGAGGAAGTGGAAGCCGAAAAGCCCGCCGACTCCCAGCGCCCAGGCTGCAACCGGCTGGCGGAAATAGCGCAACGGGTTGTCGCCGCGCGAGGCGGTCCAGCCGCAGCCGACCAGGAAGGCCAGCAGGAAGGAGGTCGCCACCAGCTGGAAGGGCGGGACCATGGAGGCCAGCGTCGCAAGCGGGGCGAGCGTCGCCCACAGCAGGATGGCGATGAAGCCGACCAGCGTGGCGCGGTTGGCGGAACGGCGGTCGGGCACGGCGGAAGAGGGGGCTGAGGAGACGGTCATCGGACGATCGGTCGGTTGGCGCGAAGGGGGCGACCATAACCGGCCGACGGAGGGCTGTCTTGACCGGACCTCCGCCCCGCGTTGACCGAACCTCCGGCCTCAAGCGCTCAAGGGAAGCGCCTCGTCGCGGGCGAAAGCGGCCATCACCATCGCCTCGGCGGCCTCGGCCGCCAGGGGGCGCGAGATCAGATAGCCTTGCAGGCAGTCGCATCCCGCCTCCGCCAGCCAATGGCGCTGCTCGGCGGTCTCCACCCCCTCCGCCACGGTGGACAGCAGGAGCCGCTGGGCGAGTGCTATGACGGTGGAGGCGATGTCGGGGGCGTGCGGCAGGTCGTTGACGAAGCTGCGGTCGATCTTCAGCACATCGACCGGCAGCTGGCGCAGATAGGCCAGAGAGGAATAGCCGGTGCCGAAATCGTCGATGGCGATGCGCACCCCCAATGCCCGCAGCCGGTTCAGCGTCGGCAGATGGTGGCGCACGTCCTTCATGATGACGGTCTCGGTGATCTCCAGTTCCAGCAGGTGGGGCGGGGTGCCGTGGCGCTGCAACACCTGTTCGACCAGCCGGGCGAAACCGGGATCGGCAAGCTGGCGGGCGGAGACGTTGACCGCCACCGGAACCGGGCCGTGGTCGAGCGCCCAGCGGGTCGCGGTGCGGCAGGCTTCCTCCAGCACCCAACGGCCGATCTCGATGATCAGGCCGGTATCCTCGGCCACCGGGATGAAATCGGCGGGGGAGACCGCCGTCCCTTCGTGCCGCCAGCGGATCAGCGCCTCGAAGCCGGTCAGCCGGCCGCCCGCCGCCTCGATCTTCGGCTGATAGACCAGCTCGAAGGCACGCGCCGCCACCGCCTCGCGCAGGCCGGATTCCAGCCGCAGCCGGGTCTCCGCCCGGTCGGTCATGTCGCGGGTGTAGAAGACGAAACGGTCGCCGCCCGCCGTCTTGGCCGCCTGCATCGCCGAATCGGCCATCCGCATCAGGCCGGTGCTGTCGGGCGGTTCCCCATTCTCCTCGGCCGGGTGAATGGCGATACCGATGCTGGCGGTCAGGTGGACGCGATGCTCCCCCACCTCGCGCAGGGAGGACAGGCCGTCGAGCAGCCGTTGCGCCACCATCGCCGCCTCGTCGCGGTCGGCGACGCGTTCCAGCACCACCAGGAACTCATCGCCGCCCAGCCGGCCGACGGTGTCGCAGCGGCGCACGCTGGCGCCCAGCCGTTCCGCCACCCGGCAGAGCAGCAGGTCGCCGACGCCGTGGCCCAGGCTGTCGTTCACCCGCTTGAAGCGGTCGAGGTCGACAGACAGCACCGCCAGCCGGCCGGCATCCGGCTCGCGCGCCCGGTTCGCCAGTTCGATGGCGTGGTCCAGCCGGTCGAGCAGCAGCGCCCGGTTCGCCAGCCCGGTCAGCGGACAGCGGGTCGCCAGACGCCGCAACTCGTCATGTTCGCGCTCCAGCAGGGTCAGCGTGTGGTTGAAGCGGGCGATGACGAAGCCAAGTTCGTCGTCGGCGTGGCCGCGCGGCACCGCCAGCGGCTGGCCATAGGGCTTTTCCGGGTCGATGCGCGCCACCGCGCGGCCGATCTGCAACAGCGGGCGGGTCAGCAGCCGATGGAACACCGCCGCCATCGCCAGCCCGATCAGCAGGTTGCGCAGGGTCCCCGCCACCAGCGCCGCCGAGACATAGGCGAGGAAGGCGGAGGCCGCCCGCCCGGTGTCGATGCCGACGGACAGCCGGCCGATCCGGGAAGCGCCGGCCGCCCCCGCCCCAACCCTGGTCCCGCTCGCCGGCGTCATCAGGTCGTGGGTCACCATCGGCCGGTCGATGAACAGCAGGGTCGTCGCCGCCCGCGCCAGCAGGCTCGGCGGCCTGGCCGGGCGTTCGCGGCGGGCGAGCAGGGTGCCGTCTCCCAGCCGGATCTCCGCCCAGGCGGCGTTGGCCCGCACCATGCCTTGCAAAACCTCTCCGGCCAGTTCGCCGTCGATCAGCCAGGCGGCGGTGGCGGCCGGCCCCTCCACCAGGGCGACCATATCCTTCACCTGCGCCAGCGCCATCGTCCGTTCGCGCGTGGCGGTCCAGGCGAATTCGGCAGCGCTGATGGTCAGGCCGATGACGAAGGCGGCGAGTACCGCGTGAATCGCCTGCTTCAGCGTCAGGCTGCGCAGGACTGGGATCGCCATCGCACCGTTCCTCGGCCGGATGTTTCGCACCACCACCTTTGCCGGGAGTAAGCCTTTCGGCAGAGGTGGCGAACCGAAGCATTAGTGGCGTGACCGATTACCGAGGCGCGGCGATTCTGTTAAATTTTTGTAACCGGAGCGGTGTTCTATTGCTGACAACGCATATTGCTGCATGGGGCCATTCCCAAGGCGCATGGCTACCATTCAGCATTGGTAATACCAGTTCGTGTGCGCCGCAGCATATTCTGGCCCTGCCCATTCTCGGGGCGTTTCCTCCCTAAACTATAGGGCCGCGCAATTGCGCGGCCCTTTTCTTTTCCGGGAGGGAAGTGGAGCGGTCAGACGCGTCGGGCGAGCGCCAGCAGGCCGCCGGCGCCGATCATCAGGCCGCCGGTCAGGCGGTTCAGCGACTTCGCCGCCGACACGGTGGTCAGCTTCGCCGCCAGACGGTCGCCGCCGGTGGCATAGGCCATGATCCAGCCGAACTCGATCACCACCATGGTGGCCACCAGCGCCATCAGTTGCGGAGCCAGCGGGGCGGCGGCGTCGATGAATTGCGGGAACAGGGCGCCCATGAAGACCAGCGCCTTCGGGTTGCTGAAGGCGACCAGCGCGCCGCGCAGGAACAGGCGGACGGGCGTGCCCTCCCCCGAGGCGGATGCCGTTGCGTCACGCTCGCCGGGCTGTTGCACCGGCGCCCGCCATGCGGCGATGCCGAGCCAGGTCAGATATGCAACGCCGGCCCAGCGCACGATCTCGAAAGCCAGGACCGAGGTGGAAAGCAGGGCGCCGAGCCCGAAGGCCGACAGGGCCGCCATCACCGCCAGCGCCGCGCACATGCCGACCCCGCCCCAGGCGGCGCGGCGCGCGCCGAACCGCAGGCCGAGGCTCATCGCCAACAGCATGTTCGGCCCCGGCGTCATCGAGATCACGAAGGCGGTGGCGAAGAAGAAGGCGAGCGTTTGCCACGTCATGGCTGGAAACCTCGATACCGGATGGATGCCGGGGGGTGGGCGACAATTGGCCACACCACAGCATCATGCGACCGGTTCCGCTGCAAGCGGTGCCGGCGAAACACAGCCATGCTTTTGGGACCCGCTGTCCGATGCGGGTCAGTGCGACGCCGTCTGGACCTGCCAGGCACGGAAGGCGAGATTCGCCGAATCATGG
This sequence comes from Azospirillum sp. TSH100, assembly GCF_004923295.1. NCBI lineage: Bacteria > Pseudomonadati > Pseudomonadota > Alphaproteobacteria > Rhodospirillales > Azospirillaceae > Azospirillum > Azospirillum sp. TSH100. Next base: position 453,766 of record NZ_CP039638.1, on the reverse strand, counting down.
TCCGGCCGCTTGTAGGAGGCGAAGCGGCGGTCGCGGATCCGGCTGCGCGCCTCCTTCCAGACGGCGTTCCAGTCGATGCCGCCGTCGGCGAGCAGCCGCTCCTCCATGATGCCGAGCAGGGCCTCGTTGACCGTCGACACGCCGATGTTCTGCGTCGCCAGCACCAGCGCGTCGGGCGCGCGTTCCAACGTGGCGCGCAGCCGCGTGTGTCCGCCGCAGGAGCCCCAGAAGACCAGCGCCGTGCCCGGCGCGATTTCCGTCATCGTGGCGTCTTCGTGATAGCTGTGGCCGCGATGGACGACGATGGAGGGGGTCAGCCCCTCGCGCGCCATCCAGTCCCAGGCGGCGGCCCGTCCGGCATCGCCGGCACCGGGTATGTCGGCGACGATGATGATCCGGCGCCCGTTGCGTTCCGGGCTGATGGCGACGGCGAAGCCGGATTGGGCGTGGAGCGCCCAGCCCTGCGCCCGATGTTGGCGCAGGAAGCCGCGGAAGGACGCCCGGCCGTCGGGATCGTCGTAGAAGGTCATCCGCTGCACGTTGAGGCCGTTGTGGAACAGGCGCTCTCCGCTCAGGACCGGCAGGGCGGCCAGCGGATGGTTCTGGAGGAAGCGTTCGGCCTCGAAGGCCGGGGTGGCCGGCCGGCCGGACAGGCGTGCCGCGTGCAGGCTGCCCGCCAACCCGATCATGCTCCGGGCCAGCGCATCGCTGGTCCCGCTCCGGGCCAGCGCATCGCTGGTCCCGCTCCGGGCCAGCGCATCGCTGGCCCCGTTCCGGACGGAAACCTCCTGGAGTCCGGACTTGGCCGGCGGTTGCCCCGCGGCGCGGTAGCGGGCGGCCAGCTCATCCTCGAGCGCCGCGCGGATGGCGGGATTGTCGAGGTCCATGGCGTCGGCCAGGGCGCCGATCACCACCGCGGTGTCGATCGCCGGAGGCTTGCCGTCGACCGGCAGAAGAGCCCGCAGGCTCTCGCGCATCAGGTCCCGCGCCATGGCCGGGTTGGTGCCGAACACACTCGCCGCCCGTCCGCCACCGACCGCCGCGACGAAGAATTCCGCCCACAATGGCCGCGTCCGCTCTTCGCGCGCGAGGTCGAGGAAACTGCGCTTCTCCAGCTTCAACTGAATCCGCAGGATGTTGACCAGCCCGTCGAGCGAGGAGGTGTAGATCTGCGGCCCGGTCCGCGCGATCAGCCCGAGCAGATCCTCCGACGACAGCGCCATGGTGATGCGGAAGCGGTCGGCCGGCGGATCGTCGACCATGTCGTCGAGCAGCGCGCCGATCTTCGGCGCCATTCCCGCCGGGTCACGCGCCAGCGACACGGCCAATGCCTTCGCCGCACGAATTTCCAGAGCCTGGAGATCCGTCTTCGGCAGGCGTTTGCGCAACTCGTGCCGGGTCTCGTAGAAGGGCATGCCGCCGTCGAGCGAGCGCGTCAGCAGGCCTGGATCGAGCGCGCTGGCGATGACCCCCTCTCCGCCGGGACGGGTGCTCAACTGGTCGGCGGCACCGATCGCATCGAAAGGCGCCAGCGGGACCGCGTCGCGCAGGGCGGCGAGCGCGGCGTCACCGGGGAACAGGCTGGAGCAGCGGAAGGCCTCGGCCGGCGATCGGCGCACCAGCTCGGCGAAAGCCACCTCCCCGCCGAACAGGGCGTCGAGCACCGGCTGGCTCGCCGGCTCATGGTCGGCGCAGGCGGTCTGTCCTTCGGCCGGCCGGCTGTCTGCGGCGCGGCTGTTCATGATCTGCTCGTCGGCCGCCCTGGCTTCAGCCATCCTGGCGGCTCTCGCCGCTTTCGCGGCGGCGGCCCTGGCTTCGGCTGCCTGAGGGTCGGCGTTCGGCGCATCGGGTGGCCTGATGGCGATCCGCTGGGCCTGGGCTTGCGGTTTGGGGCGGTCGGATTTGGGCCGGTCAGGCGCCATCAGCTCCGCCGCATGGATGGGGGCGGGCGGGGCCGGCAACTCGGCAACGGCGTCCAGGGAGGCGATAGGGGCAGCGATCGGTGCGGGCGTCGTCAATGGTTGCGCCGCGCCGAGCGCCGGCAGCCCGGCCGACAGCACTGCGCAGGCGGACAGCAGCAGCCGGCGGGTCCATCGCGACGAGGATGCCGCAGCGGGCACGGGGAGCAAACGACCAGGGAGCACGTCGATGGCTGCTTCGGACATTGAACGGGGAGGTTGGCGGCACAGGATAACGCCGTGCCTGACGGCTTACCCCTTAGGGCTTAACCTATGCAGGCAACCTTGGCTTTGTCATCCGTTACCCGCGGTCCGCCTGCACATTCCTGGCGTTCAGGGATCATTCCGGCGACGGAGTACCCCGCACTGGTCCTCCGGCGGCGTCGGAATCGTCCTGTGAAGCATAGACAGGGAACGTTCGCATACCAATCCTCAATCCTTCGTCCGGCGCCTTGGCCGGAACCGGTGGCTGGATGGAGGGTGCGGATGCGTGCATACCGTCTCTTGGCCCACTCCCTGATCCGTGCGTCCGCGCCGGCGGTCGCCCGTCTTGCGATCCTCGCCCTGTCATACCTGCCCGCATCCGTGGTTCCGGCCGCCGCGCAGACGCCGGTGGACGTCGAACTGGTTCTGGCAATCGACGTGTCCGGCAGCGTCGACCCCGACGAGGCGAAGCTTCAGCGCAACGGCTACGTCCAGGCTCTGCTGAATCCGAAGGTGCAGGCGGCGATTCGCGGCGGGCCGTTCGGCAGGATCAGCGCCACCTATGTGGAATGGGCGGGCGAGAGCCACCAGCACATCGTCGTCGGCTGGACCGAACTGAGCGATCCGGCCAGCGTCGAGCGCTTCGCCGCCAGCGTGGCGGAGGCGCCGATGATGACGGAGCAATGGACCTCGATCAGCGCGGTCATCGACTTCGCCGTCCCGCTGTTCGGCAACAACGGCTTCGAGGGCACGCGGCGGGTCATCGACATTTCCGGCGACGGCGAGAACAACCGTGGCCGTCCGGTGGAGGAGGCGCGCGACGCCGCGGTCGCCCGCGGCGTCACCATCAATGGGCTGCCGATCCTGAACGACCGTCCCAACCCGTGGGGCGGCGCGGCCCCGAACGACCTGGAAGCCTATTACCGCGACCATGTCATCGGCGGGCCCGGCGCCTTTCTCGTGCCCGCCCGCGACTTCGACGCCTTCGCCGACGCCATTCTCAGCAAGCTGCTGCTGGAGGTGTCGGGCGTCCAGCCCGGCGGACGGGGGCGGGATTTCGCCGCCCGCTAGCCGGCGGCGGCTCAGTTCACCGTCCGGTCGATGGCGCGGCCGGCCTTTTCGGCGGGGCCCGGCGGATCGATGGCGTCCTTGACGCTCTGGCCGGCCTTGTCGATCGACTCGCCGGCGCGCTCGGCCGGACCTTCCTGATGGCAGGCGGCCACGGCGACCAGCGGAAGAACCAGGGCGGCGGTGCGCAACAACGTCAGCATCTAGAGACTCCTTCGCTTATGATGCGCGGCGATCGTGGGCGCCACGCTGCGGTGCGATAGGAAACGGTACGGCCGGGCTTCGGGTTCGCCCGCCTGACCGATTGCTCCGCCGACGGTCACGCTTGGGCTTCAGCCTGCGCGGAAGAGGTAAATCGCCACGGCGATCTCCGCATTTTGTGTTCTACGGTCAACTGCCTGCCGCGTCGCCCGTGCCACTCTCGTCGCAGGATGAGACGGGCGGGAGGCCGGGATGGCTGGGTACCATTGCGATCTGGGGCGGCAGCGCCACCGCTTCGACGACCTGAAGGCGGTGATGGCCTGCGCCTCGCCGCGGCGGTCGGGGGACGAGCTGGCTGGGATCGCCGCCGACAGCGATGAACGGCGGGTGGCGGCGCGCATGGTGCTGGCCGACCTGCCGCTGAAGACCTTCCTGAGCGAGGCGCTGGTCCCCTACGAGACCGACGAGGTGACCCGCCTGATCATCGACCGTCACGATGCCGACGCCTTCCGGCCGGTGGCGCACATGACGGTCGGGCAGTTCCGCGATTGGCTGCTGTCCTATCAGGCCGACACCTCCGCCCTGACGGCGCTCGCCCCCGGCCTGACGCCGGAGATGGTGGCGGCTGTGTCCAAGCTGATGCGCAACCATGATCTGGTCAGCGTCGCTGCCAAATGCTCGGTGGTCACCCGTTTCCGCACCACGGTCGGGCTGCCGGGGCGGCTGTCGAGCCGCCTGCAGCCCAACCACCCGACCGACGACCCGACCGGCATCGCCGCCTCGACGCTGGACGGGCTGCTCTACGGCATCGGCGACGCGGTGATCGGCATCAACCCGGCGACCGACAATGTGCCGGCCTGCATCGCGCTCTTGGAAATGCTGGACGCCGTGCGCACCCGCTTCGACATTCCGGTGCAGTCCTGCGTGCTGGCCCATGTCACCACGACGATGCAGGCGATGGAGCGCGGGGCGCCGGTCGATCTGGTGTTCCAGTCCATCGCCGGCACCGAGAAGGCCAATGCCGGCTTCGGCGTCACCCTGTCGCTGCTGGCCGAGGCGCAGGAGGCGGCCAAGTCGCTGAAGCGCGGCACCATCGGCGACAACGTCATGTATTTCGAGACCGGGCAGGGCTCGGCGCTGTCGGCCGACGCCCATTTCGGCGTCGACCAGCAGACGGTGGAAACCCGCGCCTATGCCGTCGCCCGCGCCTTCGACCCGCTGCTGGTCAACACGGTGGTCGGCTTCATCGGCCCCGAATATCTGTATGACGCCAAGCAGATCACCCGCGCCGGGCTGGAAGATCATTTCTGCGCCAAGCTGCTCGGCGTGCCGATGGGCTGCGACGCCTGCTACACCAACCACGCCGAGGCCGACCAGGACGACATGGACGTCCTGATGACGATGCTGGCGACGGCGGGCGTCAATTTCCTGATCGCGGTGCCCGGCGCCGACGACGTCATGCTGAATTACCAGAGCCTGTCCTATCACGACGTGCTCGGCCTGCGGCACCTGCTGAAGCGCCCGCCGGCCCCGGAGTTCGAGGCGTGGCTGGAGAAGGCCGGCTGGCTCGACGAGCGGCGCCGCCTGCCACCCTGGCCCGATCAGAGCCTCGTCGTCTCCGCTCTGCTGGGGAGTGCGGCCTGATGAGCGATACCCAAAAGGATCCATGGGCGCGCTTCCGCAGCGCCACCCGCGCCCGCATCGCGCTCGGCCGCAGCGGCGACGCCCTGCCGACCAAGGCGCTGCTGGAGTTCCAGCTGGCCCATGCCCGCGCCCGCGACGCCGTCCATAGCGCCGTCGATTTCGACCGGCTGGCCGCCGACCTGTCGCCGCTGGAGACCATCCGCGTCCACAGCGCCGCCCCCGACCGGCCAACCTATCTGCGGCGACCCGACCTTGGTCGTCGACTCGATCCGGTCAGCGCCGCCGCTTTGCCGGGGGGGGAGTGGGACCTGCTGTTCGTGATCGCCGACGGGCTGTCGGCCGCGGCGGTGCAGGTCAACGCCGCGCCGCTGGTCCAGGCCTGCATGGCGCGGCTGGGGCATCTGCGTATCGGGCCGGTGGTGCTGGCGGAACAGGCCCGCGTCGCGCTGGGCGACGAGGTGGCGTCGGCGATGGGCGCCCGGCTGGTGGCGCTGCTGGTGGGCGAGCGGCCCGGCCTGTCGGCCGCGGAATCGCTGGGAGTCTATCTGACCTGGGAGCCCAGGCCCGGCCGCGCCGATTCCGAACGCAACTGCATATCGAACATCCATGCCGACGGCCTGTCGATCCAGACGGCCGCCGACAAGCTGTGCTGGCTCGCCACCGAGGCGGCGCGGCTGAAACTGACGGGGGTCGCCCTGAAGGAGGACGCCCCGTCGCTCGCCGGTCCGGACAACCAGAAAAACCAACTGACCGACCGGTCATGAGAAAGCGCCGCCAACGGCATCAACCGCCTTTGAACAGGGGCAGGAGGCAACATGTCTGGGAACACGACACCTGAATTGAGCAAAAGCCTGAGCGGGCTCCATCTGTGGGGCATCGCCGTCGGGCTGGTGATCTCCGGCGAATATTTCGGCTGGAGCTACGGCTGGGCGGCGGCGGGGACGCTGGGCTTCCTCGTCACCACGATCCTGATCGCGGCGATGTACACCACCTTCATCTTCAGCTTTACCGAGCTGACCACCGCGATTCCCCATGCCGGCGGTCCCTTCGCCTACAGCTACCGCGCCTTCGGGCCCAAGGGCGGCTTCGTCGCCGGATTCGCCACCCTGATCGAGTTCGTCTTCGCCCCGCCGGCCATCGCGCTGGCCATCGGCGCCTATCTGAACGTGCAGTTTCCGGGGCTCGACCCGAAGACCGCGGCGGTCGGCGCCTATATCCTGTTCATGGGGCTGAACATCGCCGGCGTGTCGATCGCCGCCACCTTCGAGCTGTTCGTCACCATCCTGGCGATCATCGAGCTGGTGGTGTTCATGGGCGTCGTCTATCCCGGCTTCTCCTGGGCCAACTTCACCGCCAACGGTTGGGCGGGGCAGGCCAGCTTCAGCAAGGACGCGCTGGGCGGCATCTTCGCCGCGATCCCCTTCGCCATCTGGTTCTTCCTGGCGATCGAGGGTGCGGCCATGGCCGCCGAGGAGACCAAGGATCCCAAGCGCACGGTTCCACGCGCCTATATCGGCGGCATCCTGACGCTGGTGGTGCTGGCCTTCGGCACGATGATCTTCGCCGGCGGCGTCGGCGACTGGAACGCGCTGTCGAACATCAACGACCCGCTGCCGCAGGCGATGAAGACGGTGGTCGGTGAATCGAGCGGCTGGCTGCACATGCTGGTGTGGATCGGCCTGTTCGGCCTGATCGCGTCGTTCCACGGCATCATCATGGGCTATTCGCGCCAGATCTTCGCGCTGTCCCGCGCCGGTTTCCTGCCGCCGGTTCTGGCCCGCCTGCACCCGACGCGCAAGACCCCGCACTGGGCCATCCTGGCCGGCGGCGTGATCGGCATCGCCGCCATCTATTCCGACGAGCTGATCCAGATCGGCGGCCAGCCGCTGACCGCCAACATCGTCACCATGTCGGTCTTCGGCGCCATCGTCATGTACATCATGAGCATGGCGGCGCTGTTCCGCCTGCGCGCCACCGAGCCGGCGCTGGAGCGTCCATTCCGCGCGCCCTTCTATCCGGTGTTCCCGGCGATCTCGCTGGTGCTGGCGGTGCTGGCCCTGGTGACGATGGTCTACTACAACACGCTGGTGTTCGGGCTGTTCGTGGCGCTGTTCGCGCTGGGCTACCTGTTCCATCTCGCCACCGCCGGCATGCGGGTGAAGGCGGGTGGCGGCGCCGGGCTGACGCACATGGATGCGTTCACCGAGGCGCGGACCATGGTGGATTGAGGCGGTGGATTGAGGTTGAGAGTTTAGGCTGGTTGACGTCAGGGAAAGGGGCGCCGGTTTTCGGCGCCCCTTTCGTTTTCACTGCCCATCGTGGCTTTGGATGAAGCTGCGGATTTCCGGCAGGATGCTTTCGCGCCAGCGGCGGCCGTTGAAGATGCCGTAATGGCCGACACCCTTCTGGAAATGCGTCTTGCGCATCCCGTCCGGCAGCGACGAGCACAGGCGCTGCGCCGCGATGGTCTGGCCGGGGGCGGAGATGTCGTCCAACTCGCCTTCCACCGTCATCACCGCGGTCTTGGCGATCGCCGCCGGCTCAACCTTGCGGCCGCGCGAGACCATCTTGCCTTCCGGCAGGGCGTGCTTCTGGAACACCGTCTCGATGGTCTGGAGGTAGAAGTCCGCCGACAGATCCATCACCGACAGATACTCGTCATAGAAGCGGCGATGCTGCTCGGCCGAGTCGCCGTCGCCGCGGACGAGATGGCGGAACAGGCCGACATGCTCGTTGATGTGGCGGTCGAGGTTCATCGACATGAAGCCCGACAGCTGGATGAAGCCCGGATAGACGCGGCGGAAGGCGCCCGGATAATAGACCGGGACCGTTGTGATGACGCTGCGCTCGAACCACTTCAGCGGATGTTCCATCGCCAGCTTGACCGGCGTCGTCGGGTTGGCCATCGGGTCGATCGGGCCGCCCATCAGGGTCATGCTGCGCGCCTGAACCGGCTCGTCCGCCGCCGCCATCAGCGACACCGCCGCCATCACCGGCACGGCCGGCTGGCACACCGCAATGACGTGGGTGTTGGGGCCGAGGAAGCGGATCAGCTCCGCCACCGTGTCGATGTAGTCGTCCAGGTCGAAGCGGCCGGCCGACATCGGCACCAGCCGCGCGTCGATCCAGTCCGTGATGTAGACGTCATGGTCGCGCATCAGCGCTTCGACCGTGCCGCGCAGCAGCGTGGCGTGATGGCCCGACATCGGGGCGACCAGCAGCACCTTCGGCTGGCGCGGCGTGCCTTCCGGCTTGGCGAAGTTCAGCAGCTTGCAGAAGGGGGACTGCCAGACGAAACGTTCGGTGACCGGAACGGTCCGACCGTCGACCACCGTCTCCGCCAGCCCGAAGGCCGGCTTGCCGAAGCGGCGGGTCGTCCGTTCCACCAGTTCGGCCCCGGCGGCGACCGCCCGGCCCAGCTTGGTGTAGGACAACGGCATCAACGGGTTCTGGAAGGTGTGCTGGGCGGCTTCAGCCCAGAAACGCATTGGCCGCATGGCGGCATGTTGCATGTCGTACAGGTGATACAGCAAGTCAGATCCTCACGTCACGGCTGCCCCCGGCCGGCCAGGGTCGGTCATTCCTTCGACCACATATTGATCGTATTACCAACCATATCCTTCGTCGGGGGTTGCGTATAGGTCAAGAGCCTTTTCGCATTTGCAAAGCTCTGTTGTTGAAAGAACATTGCGGTGCACAAAAAAATATCAACCGCAACGATCCCGCTATGACCCCGGCGCATGAGTCCGTTGGTCATACTGACGTTATGGGGCGGCCCCCGACGATCAGGGGACGGCGAGCACCGCGCGGACCGGCAGATGGTCCGATGCCCGACGGGTGAGGATGGTGCGGACCACCTCGAAAGCGGGGATTTGCAGGCCTCCCGTCACATAGATGCGGTCGAGCCGCAGGGTCGGCATGCGGGCGTGGAAGCTGCGCGGATTGGCGACGTCGGCGAAGGAGGAGGCCAGCTGGCGCAGCCGGGGAGAGCTTGGCGTCCATTCGTTCAGGTCGCCCATGAACAGGGTGGGCAGCTCCGGCTGACTTTCCACCCGCGACACTATGTCGCTGACCTGCTTGGCCCGTTCCCAGGGGTCGAGGCCGAGATGGGCGACGATCACCCGGACGGGACGGCCCTGCACCTCCACCACCGCGTCGATGCCGCCGCGCGGCTCGCGCTTGCCGACGGACAGGTCCATCGTCTCCATCGACCGCACCGGCAGCCGGGTCAGCAGGCAGTTGCCGTAATGGGCGCGCTCGCTGTGCTTGGTCGGGCCGGCATAGGCGGTCAGCCCGGTGTTGCGTTCCAGGAAGGCGAACTGGTCCATCCCCGATTCGCCGCGGTGGTGCCAGCCGACCTCCTGCAGTCCGATCAGGTCGACGTCCAGCTCGCGGATCACCTGGGCGATGCGGTCGGGGGCGAAGCGCGCGTCCAGCCCGACGCAGCTGTGGATGTTCCAGGTGGCGACGCTGAGGGCCGCCATCCCGTCGGGAACGGGAAGGCTGCGGCGGTCGGCAGGGCGGGGGCGGCGGGCGCGGGCGGCGCGCAACGCGGCGGCGATGCGCTGGACACGGTCGCGGCTGAAACGGATCACGGTTCCAAATTCCTTCCCTTTGGCCTTTCGTCTGACCTGTCGTCTTTATGGTCCTCACCGGTCTTGCCCCCGCCGGAACGGCCGAGGAGCCGGCCGGTGAGCCAGCCGAGCCCGACCGCCACCGCCGCCATCGCCACCAGCAGCGCGATGTCGCCTGCTCCGGGATCGGTGATGGTGCGCTCAAGCTGCCGTCCGAGCAGGTTGAAGGCAAGGATGCCGGGCGCAAGACCGACCATGGTGCCGATCACATAGTCGCCGAAGCGCAGCTTCGACGCACCTGCGGCGAGGTTCACCACCGTATAGGGCGCCACCGGCACGGCGCGCACGCCGGCCACCGCGGCGATGCCGCTGTCGGCGAGCTTCTCGTTGATGCGGGCGATCAGCGGCCCGCCATGGCGGTCCAGCAGGTCGCGTCCCGCCATCCGCCCGGTCCAGAACATCGCCACCGCCGAGGCGACCGCTCCGGCCATCGCGGTGGGAAAGCCCCACCACGGCCCCATGACGATGGCGGTGGCGGCGATCATCACGGTCAGTGGGAACATCACGTAGCCGCCGGCGACATAGGCCAGCATCAGCCACAGCGGCGCCAGTGGGCTTTCGCCCAGGCTGTGGAAGACGGTCAGCACCGACTCCAGCGTCGCCCAGTCCTTCAGCGCGGTGTAGCGCCACATGCCCCACAACCCCAGCAGCGCCAGGATGCCGGCCAGCGTCAGCCAATGGCGGGTGCGCGGGATGCGCGACGGCAGCACCCGGCGGACGATCTCCACCGCGCCGACCGGGTGCTCGGGATCGAAGACGCGGGCGTCGGCCACCGCGGCGGCCAGCCCGTCGGGTTCAGGATCGTGCAGCGGCTCCAGAGTGCGGCCGATCGGCTTGCGCAACTGGTCGATGGCGGCGGCGAGCGAGCCCAGCCGCCGGTGCGCCTCCGCCACCTCCGCCGCCGTGGAGCCCAGATGCTCGGCGATCAGGTCGTTGCGGGTGTGCAGGATGGCGCGGCGTGTCTCCGCATGCCCCGGCCCCGGTCCTGCCTCCAGCGCCAGGTCGCATTCGGTGTCGAGCCCCATGGAGCGGTTGTTCAGGTTGGCCGAGCCGATGCGCAGCAGCCGGTCGTCGACCACCATCACCTTGGCATGGACGGTGATGCAGGCGCCGCCGTCGGTCAGGGCGGCGAACAGGCGGAAGCGGCCATGGCGGTCGGCCTCGCGCAATTCCTGGGTCAGCCGGGCGCGGGCGCCGAGCATGACGGTGTTCTCCAGCCAGCTGGTGGTGCGCACCGGATTGACGACGATCACCTCCGGCCCGTCCTCCTCGGCCAGCCGGGCCTTCAGCGCCTCGGCCACCGCGGTGGAGGCGAAATACTGGCTTTCCAGATAGATCACTTCGCGCGCCTGGGCGATGGCTTCCAGATGGAGCGCCTCGACCTCGCGCACCGCCTCGCGCCCGTTGCAGGCTGGGTCGGTGCGCGCGATGCCGACGCGCACATCGCGCAGCATCGGCTCGAAGCCCGGCGGCCAGGGGTCGGCGGCCAGAGGATGCCGCCGGGCCGGGCGGCCGGGAGAGGGGGCGGGGGGCGTCAGCCGCTCGCCGGTGGCGCGCGCCCAGCGGTCGCGGAACATCTCCCCCAGCGCGCGGGCGGCGTCGCCGTCCACCGCCATCATCACGTCGTGGAACGGCTCGTAGGGCTTGCCGTCGGGCTGGCGCCTACGCGGGTCATGGGCATGGTGGGCGCGGGTGTCCCAGCGGTTGGCGGTGACGTCCAGCCCGCCGCAGAAGGCCAGCCGGTCGTCGATCACCAGCAGCTTCTGGTGATGGCAGGCGCCGGTCGGGTGGTCGCCGTCCAGCCGGTATTGCAGGCGCCGGTGGGTCAGCCAGTTGCGCAGCATGAAGGGGTGTGACCAGCGGGCGAGGTCGAACAGCTCGGCATAGTCCCATTTCAGCACATGGATGTGCAGGTCGGGCCGGGTGGTCGCCAGCCAGTTCAGCAGCGTGCCCAGCCGGTCGGGCCGGCGCGGGCGGCGGGTCTGCGGCATCAGGCGGATGCGGGCGTCGAAATCCCAGGCGGTCATGTAGATGCTGCGCCGGGCCCGCCGCATCGCGGCCTTGGCCAGCGCGAAGTAGTCCTCGGCATCGACGATCACGCCCAGCCGCGCGGTGTCCTCCACCCGCCAGCAGGTCCGCCCAGGCTCCAGGATCGGCCGCTGCAGGCCGGCCGGCCCGGCGAGGTCGGGCGGTGGTCCGGCTGACGGCAGAGGCTGGGGCGAGTGGGCGTACATGGCGTCCGATCGGGTGCGTGTCCTGGGTCATAACATGTGGGAAGGCCATTCCTTCCCCACCCTTCGCCATTTGGTGAAAGCCCGTGGGAATTGCAGCCACCCAGGCCATGCTGACGGTCGAAAAATCCGGCGGGGGAAGTTCCGTGCCCGCCGATTGACCTCGCTCAGTGCGGAAGGAGGGCCGGGCGTGGCAGGACTGCGCGGTCGCCGGGCACCACCTTCAAGGGGACAGCAAAGCATGAAGATCGCCGTCGGCACCAAGGATTTCGCCACCATCGCCACCCATGGCGGCCGTACCCGCCGCTTTCTGGTCTATGAGGCCGAGGCCGGCGGCGACCCGGTCGAGACCGGCCGGATCGAACTTGGGGAGGAGGAGGTGCTGCACCTCTGCGGCGACGGCCGGCCCCACCCGATCGACGCGGTGCGGGTGGTCGTCACCGGCCCGTCCGGCGCCGGCTTCGTCGCCCACATGAAGCGCCGCGGCATCGAACCGGTGACGACGACGGAAACCGATCCGTTGCGGGCGATCCGCGGCTGGTTCGCCGGCACGCTGGAACCGGCGCCCGAGCCGGCGCACCCCCATGAGCATGAGGATGGCGACGGGCACCGTCACTGATGGCGCCAGGGCGCTGTTAAACCGGGAAGCTGACGCTGGCGGTGGTTCCGGCGGCGTCGCTGTCGGTGGACAGCGTGTCGCCCAGCTGTCCCGCCAGTGCCTCGGCCAGCATCAGGCCGTCCTCCGTCGTGGTGTCGAAGCCTGCGGGCAGGGCGCGGCCGTTGTCCTCCACCGTCAGGCGGGCACGGCCGCTGTCGCCCTGCTGGCGCACCGTGATGCGGATCCAGCCGTCGTCGGGGAAGGCATGGTGCAGGCAGCTCGTCACCAGCTCCGCGATGATGAGGCCGAGCGGCATCGCTTCGTACAGGCCGATCTGGATCGGGTCCGAATTGACGGTCACCGGGACGCGCGACAGCGCGCCGGGCGTGCCTTCGCGCACCGCTTCGCAGAGTGCGGTGACGTAGCGGCCGAGATCGACATGGGTGCCGGCGCCGCTTTCGTGCAACTGACGATAGAGGATCGCCAGCGCCTCGATGCGGACCATGGTCTGTTCATAGGCGGCGCGGGCGTCGGGATCGCGGATGCGGCCAGCCTGGAGCTTCAGCAGGCTGATGACCAGCTGCAGGCTGTTCTTGGCGCGATGCTGCAACTCCCGCAGCTCCGCTTCCAACTCCTGGATGCGCGCCGTCAGCCGGTCGGCCGGCGAGGCGCCGGACATGCCGGACGCGATGCCGTCGCCGGTCTGGTCCGGAGGAGAAAAAGCGGCCTGCGACCGCGGAAGCATCGGCATGGGAACGGACTCGGCTCGATCGTCACGGGTAAGCATCGTCGAAAACAGTCGTCAATCTAAGCGCTTGTCCGGCCGGCCCCACCGGTTCTGAGGGAGTAACCCGCCGCGCCTAGCCGATATGACCGGGCCGTTATGGTGGGGGTGACATGACGGTTGCGCCGTATCCTGCCCGATGCCCGAAGGCATGCCGAAAAGAGATATTGTATCCCTCGGTTGCAGTGGCAAGAGTGCAGCGATGACGATACGCAAAAACCTGTTCTGGAGCCTGCTGCTGGTCGCCCTGTCCGGCGGCTGTGCCGCCGTGGTCGGCGCCGGCGGGGGCGAACCCGGCCCGGTCACCGCCTCTCCCGTGCCGCTCGACCGTGGGCGGCCGGACAAGCTCGCGGTCGGGCCGCTTCGCTTCCTGGGCGGTCTGGACATTTCCGGCGGCGAGCGGGTCGGGGGCCTGTCCGGCCTGTGGGTCGATCCGGCCGGCGACCGCTTCGTCGCCATCGGCGACACCGGGCTGGTGGTGGATGGCCGGCTGCGAACCGATGCCGATGGCCGACTGACCGGCCTGTCGGAGGTCCACGCCCGCCCGCTGACGGTCGAGGAGGGAACCTCCCACCGCAAGCGCCGCACCGACGCCGAGGATCTGACGCGCCTGCCCGACGGCGGCTGGCTGGTGTCGCTCGAACGCGACCACCGCATCCTGCGCTACAAGGCCGGCGAGCGTGGACCGGAGGGAATTCCGACGCCGATCCCCCTGCCGCCGGGCATGGACAGCACACCGGAGAATGGCGGGCTGGAGTCGCTGACCCTGCTGTCCGATGGCCGGCTGCTGACCATCGAGGAGGGAGAGGAGGACGGCCGTCAGGAGCGTCGCGCCTGGATTACAAAGCTGGGGAACACCAAGGCGGATCCGGCCGGAGGGGGCGTGCCGCACAGTGCGGCCGACTGGCAGCCCTTCACCTATCGCACGGCGCCGCGCTATCGCCCGACCTCCGTCGCCCCGCTGCCGGACGGCGGCGTGCTGGTGCTGGAGCGCCGGGTGTCGCTGCTGGGTGGCTGGTCGTCGCGGCTGGTGCGCGTGGCGGCGCGGCAGCTGACCGCCGGGTCCGTGGCCGGGGCCGTGGTGGACGGGGAGGAGCTTGGGCGTCTGGAGGCGCCCCTGGTGAACGACAATTTCGAAGGCATCGCCACCCGGCCGGGGCCGGCGGGGGAAACACTGGTCTATCTGATCTCCGACAACAATTTCAGCTCGCTCCAGCGCACCTACCTGCTGATGTTCGCCCTGCACGGCCCGTCTTCCTGACCATCCCGCTTCGACCAAAGCCCGCTTCGACCAAAGCCCGCTTCGACCAAAGGAGGAGAGCGCCGCCTGGCATTTGACAGGCGGGCGATCCTGCGGCTAGCTGGTCCATAATGGTTTCAAGGAAAACAATCTTGCCCACGAACGACCGGGCCGAAGCCGGTCCCGCACCGGCCGTGCCGGGTGCGGGGCGGGCGGCGCTGCTGACCTTGCTGGCGATGCTGGCCTTCGCCGCCAATTCCATCCTGTGCCGGCTGGCGCTGACGCAGACCGCCATCGACCCGGCGGTCTTCACCCTCGTGCGCATCGCCTCGGGTGCCGCCAGCCTGTGGCTGATCGCCCGTGCCACCGGGCATGCGAAAGCGGGGCCCGGAGCGAAGGCGGGGAGCTGGCGCGGTGCGGCGGCGCTGCTGGCCTATGCCGCCGCCTTCTCCTTCGCCTATCTGACCATGACGGCGGGGACCGGGGCGCTGCTGCTGTTCGGAGCGGTGCAGGCCACCATGATCCTGGTCGGGCTTTCGCGCGGCGAACGGCTGGTGCCGCTGCAATGGGTCGGGCTGGCGCTGGCGCTCGGCGGGCTCGCCCTGCTGCTGGCGCCCGGACTGTCGGCGCCGGACCCGCTGGGGGCATTGCTGATGGTGGCGGCTGGCGCGGCCTGGGGAGCATATTCGCTGCTCGGGCGGGCCAGCCGCGACCCGATCGCCACCACTGCCGGCAACTTCCTGCGGGCTACGCCGATGGCGGCCGTTCTGGCTCTGCTGGCGGCGTTCGCCGGCCCGGTTGTCGGCGGCAGCCTGCGCTGGGACCAGGGTGGACTGGCCTATGCGGCGCTGTCGGGAGCGTTGGCGTCGGGCGTCGGCTATTCGATCTGGTATGCGGCCCTGCCGGCCTTGACCGCCGCCCGCGCCGCCTCGGTCCAGTTGAGCGTGCCGGTCATCACCGCGCTCGCCGCCGTGCTGGCGCTGGGGGAACGGATCACGCCGATCCTGGCATTGTCGTCGCTCGCGGTGCTGGGCGGCATCGCCCTGGTCATCGTCGGCAAGTCCCGGCGGGCGTGAGAGCCCGCCTCAGGCCGGGGCGGTCTGCGTCCGCTCCTGTATCTGCCCCTGGGCCCGCCTCGGGGTCAGGAAATCGTCCGGCCGGCTGCGCAGCCGGGAGGGCGGGAACAGCACGGTTGCCGTGGTGCCGCGGCCCAGCACGCTGGACAGCACGAAGCGGCCATCCTGCAACTCCACCAGCGACTTGACCAGCGGCAACCCCAGTCCGGTCCCGGCATAGCGGCGGGTGTGGGAGTTGTCGACCTGATGGAAGGGCTCCATCACCTGATCCAGCTCCATGGCGGGGATGCCGATGCCGGTGTCGCTGACCCGCAGGCGCAGGCTGCGTGCCGCGCGATCCGCCTCCACGACGATCCGCCCGCCGGGCGGGGTGAATTTCACGGCGTTGGACAGCAGGTTCAGCAGGATCTGCCGCACCGCACGAGCGTCGGCATGGAGAACGGGCAGGGAGATTGGCAGCGTCGCCGTCAGGGTCACGCCCTTTTCCACCGCCAGCGGTTCCATCTGGCGCAGGCACTCGCCGATCAGCTCGCCGACCGCCAGGTCCTCCTGATGCAGCACATATTTGCCCGATTCGATCTTGGTGGTGTCGAGGATGTCGTTGATCAGGCTCAGCAGATGCTGGCCGGACTTGCGGATGTCGCCGACATATTCGGTCTGCTTGGCCGACATCTGGCCGAAGATGCCGCTTTCCAGAGCCTCGGCGAAGCCGATCACGGCGTTCAGCGGCGTGCGCAGCTCGTGGCTCATGTTGGCGAGGAACTGGGTCTTGGCGCGGTTGGCGGCGTCGGAGACCTGCTTGGCGGCGATCAGTTCCGCCTCGATCCGGTGGCGGGCGGCGATGTCCTGAATCAGCCGCTGCTGGCTGTCGCGCAGCGCCCGCTCGCCGTCCTGGAGGTCCGCCAGCGCCCGTTCGCGCCGCTCCGCCTCGCGCAGCAGGGCCAGCGTCATCACCGCCAGCACCAGCGTACCCGCCAGGTCGACCGCCGCCAGGGTCATCGCCTTGGACCACCAGTGCGCCAGCACCGCATCGCGCGAGGACGACACGGTCACCGCCAGCGGCATCTCGTCCGACGCGCGGTAGCTGAGAATCCGGTGCGGTCCGTCACTGGCGCTGTCCAGCGTCAAGGTGCCCGCCCGCGCTTCGGCCAGCAGTTTGGTGAACAGCGGCAAATGGCGGACGGAACGGCCGATGAAGCTGTCATGGTCGGGGAAACGGGCGATTACCGGCCCGTCGGCGTGATAGAGCGTGATCACCGCGTCGCCGGACAGCGGCAGAGTCTGGTAGAAGCTGCGGAACGCCATCGGCTCCATCACCGCGACCGCCACGCCGGCGAAGCGGCCGTCCGGCGCCGTGAGCCGCCGGCTCATGCTGATGAACCAGGTGCCGGAGGTGCGGCCGCGCACCGGATTGCCGACGAAGACGGCATCGGCGCCACCGGGAGCCAGCCCGTCGCGATGGGCCATCAGGTAATCACGGTCCGACAGGTCGATGCCGGCCGGCTCGGTCGTCTGGGTATCGTGGACCAGCCTGCCGTCGGCGGACACCACCAGAATGGCGCGGATCAGCGGCGACAGGGCCGCCTGACGGCGCAGCAGGGCATGGACATCGGTGTCGCCGCGGTTCCAGCTGTCGGTGCGGACGGCCAGCACCTCCACGACGCCGGCCAGGATCTTCGACACGCCGGAGAGGCTGTCGGTGGCATGACGCTCCAGAACCAGCGCCAGCGACGCGCTGTCCTCCCCCGCCCGGACCAGGGTCTCGTCACGCTGGTGCAGAAGGTCGTAACCGACCAGGGCGTTGAGACCGAGGATCAGCGCCACGCCGAATGCGCCCATTCCCCCTTTGAGACGCGAGATCAAGCGACGGACCGCCGTGTCCGGTCATCGATCCGCCGATCCTACACCGTGCACAGGGCCGCCGGAAGTCGCCTTTTCGTGGAGCGGGCCAGTATGTTCTTCCCTTAAAGGCGGACAGAGCTGCTGGAGTAGCGCTCCGCGGTCGAATGGCCGAGCGAGTTCAGCACGGCGGCCGTGCCCAGCGCGATCACCGCCGCGGCCGCGAAGCCGAGGATCATTGCCTTCATTCCATTTCTCCCTGACGCGTAAGCGAACTCGTTCGCATAAAAGCAAAGCGGCCGGGGCGGCGCAATCGGCGCTTTCCCGGAGCCATGCCGCAGAGGGGCGGTCGCCGAGGGTCGACCGTCGGAGGTCAGATCCCGTCCGGGTCGACCAGCGTCAGCGAGATGACGTCGGAATCGATCAGCACCTTGCCCGCATGCTCGAAATTGACCGTGATGCGGTTGCGGATGGCCGACTGCACCTGCCCCAGCCCCCAGTCGGGCTGGTCGGGGTGGCGCACCCAGGCGCCCGGCACCAGCGAATCGTCCATGTCGGATCCCGTCCATCACACTATTGTACATAGGAAATGCGACCGCCTGTGCGGCGCCGCCGGGACAGTATAGAATCTCCTGCACCGTGCCGTCGCCGTTCCTTTTTCCGGAGTCTGCCTCGTGACCGAATCGTCCTCCCGCCCCGTCAGCGTCGACATCCGCGTTCTGGAACTGCTGGCGTCGAAGCTCTGCCACGATCTGGTCAGCCCGGTCGGCGCCATCCGCAACGGGCTGGAACTGATCGAGGAGATGCAGGAGGACGAGGAGGGTGGCTCCATCGGCGGCTTCCTGGGCGAGGCGGTGAAGCTGATCGACCATTCCTCCGGTCAGGCCGACCGCCGGCTGCGGGTGTTCCGGCTGGCCTATGGGGTGGCCGGGCGCGATCAGAAGGGCTTCGGCGACGCCCGCGCCGCCGCCGCCGGCTATATCGAGGGCGGGCGCACCCGGCTGGACTGGCCGGACCGGGTGCCCCACGACATGACCGCCCAGCGCCGCGGCGTGGTGAAGCTGCTGCTCAACATGGTGATGCTGGCGGACGAGGCGCTGACCCATGGCGGGCTGGTTTCCGTCGCCGCCGACGGCGACGAGACCGCCGGCCGCATCACCGTCTCCGCTGCCGGCCGGCCGGGCACCCTGAACCCGGATGCGGCGGCGGCGCTGGCCGGCACGGCGACGCCCGAAGCGTTGAGCCCGCGCACCATCCATGCCTATCTGGCCGGCCGGCTGGCCGAAAGCGACGGCTTCCGCGTCGCCGTCGCCACCGAAAGCAGCGAACGGCTGGTCTTCACCGCGGAATGGTGAGACCGCCTGCCGCCGCCCTTGCGGTCGCGTCCCTCACAGCTGCTTGAAGATCCGCGGTTCCACCACGACCTGCTCCACCCCGCCGGTGGTCTGGTGGGCGGTGGTGCGCAGCGTGACGGCCAGATTGTGGCGGGCCGCCTCCGCAAGCGCGGTGTTGAGCCGTTCCACGGCATCGCGCACGGATTTGGCGAGTTCGGCGTCGGTCATCGATCCTCCCTGTGACAATGGATCCCTTATCCTACGGGTGGAAGCCTCGGGAAGACTCCCTATCGGAAGAGGTAAGGTTCTCTTAATCAGTGTTTGACAGGCTCCGACCCTACCTGGACTGGAGCGCAACCGGCGGCCCTTCGATGCTGCCCGTTCGAGCCGCAGGACGGCGCGGACCATAAACATTGGGCCTGGGGAATGCGACATGGATGATCTGCTGTCCGAATTTCTGACGGAGACCAACGAAAACCTCTCGGTGCTCGACGTCGAGTTGGTCCGGTTGGAGCAGAATCCCAACAATCCGGAACTGCTGTCGAACATCTTCCGGCTCGTCCACACCATCAAGGGAACCTGCGGCTTCCTTGGCCTGCCCCGCCTGGAAAAGGTGGCGCACGCCTCGGAGAACGTGCTGGGCAAGTTCCGTGACGGCGAACTGACGATCAATCCGGAAGCGGTGTCGCTGATCCTTCAGGCTCTGGACACCATCAAGAGCCTGCTGGCGGTGCTGGAAGCGACCGAGGCGGAGCCGCCCGGCGACGACCTGCCGCTGATCGAGCGGCTGAACCTGTGCGCCGAAGGCAAGCTGGGCGGTCCCGCCCCGGCCGCCGCCGCCCCGCCTCCGCCGCCTCCGCCGCCGACCGCCCCCGCGGTGGCGGCATCGGAAGACCGGCCGGTGACGCTGGACGAGCTGGAGGCCCTCTGGAACTCCACCCCCGGCCCGAACGACGCTCCCGCTCCTGCCGCGGCCCCGGCCGCCAGCACGGCGGTCGCCACCCGCGCGCCCGAGCCGGCCGACGAGCCCGCCCCGTCGCATGACCTCGTCGTGCCCGACGCCGAGCCGGCCGCCGCCAAGATGCCGGCGCCGGTCGCCCCGATGGCCGGTGGTTCGGCCGGCGGCAACGCCGGTGCCGCCGACGCCGGTGCCGAGGCCGCGACCAAGGAATCGGCGGTCGCCGCCCAGACCATCCGCGTCAACGTCGACCTGCTCGAAAACCTGATGACCATGGTGTCGGAGCTGGTGCTGACCCGCAACCAGCTGCTCCAGATCCTGCGGTCGCAGAAGGAGAGCGAGTTCGCCGCCCCGCTGCAGCGCCTGAACCATGTGACGTCGGAGCTGCAGGAAGGCGTCATGAAGACGCGCATGCAGCCCATCGGCAACGCCTGGGCCAAGCTGCCGCGTCTGGTGCGCGATCTGGCGCATGAACTGAACAAGAAGATCGACCTCCAGATGCTCGGCGCCGACACCGAGCTGGACCGCCAGGTCCTGGAGCTGATCAAGGATCCGCTGACCCACATGGTGCGCAACAGCGCCGACCATGGGCTGGAGATCCCGGCGGAGCGCCTGAAGGCCGGCAAGTCGGAGACCGGGCGCATCACGCTGAACGCCTATCACGAAGGCGGCCACATCATCATCGAGATCCAGGACGACGGTAAGGGCCTGGCGATCGACAAGATCAAGCAGAAGGCGATCCAGAACGGGATGGCGTCGGAGATCGAGCTGGCCTCGATGACCGACCAGCAGATCATCCAGTTCATCATGAAGCCGGGCTTCTCCACCGCCGCCAAGGTCACCAACGTGTCGGGCCGCGGCGTCGGCATGGACGTGGTGAAGACCAACATCGAGAAGATCGGCGGCACGATCGAGATCAAGTCGGCCCAGGGCAAGGGCTCGACCTTCGTCATCAAGATCCCGCTGACGCTGGCCATCGTCTCGGCCCTGATCGTGGAATGCGCCGGCGAACGCTTCGCCATCCCGCAGATCAGCGTGGTCGAGCTGGTGCGCGCCGCCTCCGACAGCGAGCACACCATCGAGCGGCTGAAGGGCACCCCGGTCCTGCGCCTGCGCAACCGCCTGCTGCCGCTGGTCTCGCTCCAGCAGCTGCTGCGGCTGGACGACAGCGAGGATAGCAAGAAGCCGGCGGACGAGACCTTCATCGTCGTCACCCAGGTCGGCACCTACACCTTCGGCATCATGGTCGACCGCGTGTTCGACACCGAGGAAATCGTGGTGAAGCCGGTGGCGCCGATCCTGCGCCACATCGAGATGTTCTCGGGCAACACCATCCTCGGTGACGGTTCCGTCATCATGATCCTGGATCCCAACGGCATCGCGTCGGCCACCGGCGAGATGGCGATGGGCGAGGCCGCCGGGAAGGAGACCACCGCGGTCCAGACCCAGCGCCAGGAGGACAAGATGGCGCTCCTGCTGTTCCGTGCCGGCGAGGGCGCGCCCAAGGCGGTGCCGCTGTCGCTGGTCGCCCGCCTGGAGGATGTCGATCTCGCCACGGTCGAGCTGTCGAACGGCCTCCCGGTCGTCCAGTACCGCGGCAAGCTGATGCCGCTGGTCCCGATCGACCCGAACTTCGTCGTCGGCACCGAGGGGCGCCAGCCGGTGCTGGTCTTCGCCGACGGCGACCGCTCGATGGGCCTGATCGTCGACGAGATCGTCGACATCGTCGAGGAGAAGCTGAACGTCCAGCTGGCCGCGGAGCGTCCCGGCCTGATGGGGTCCGCCATCATCGCCGGCAAGGCGACCGAGGTGATCGATGCCGGCTTCTTCCTGACCCAGGCCTACAAGGACTGGTTCGGCTCCTCCACCCAGGAGGGGTTCGAGGAGGAGAAGCTCCAGCGCGTGCTGCTGGTGGACGACAGCCCCTTCTTCCGCAACCTGCTGACGCCGCTGCTGTCGGTCGCGGGCTACGACGTGACGGCGGTGGAGAATGCCAGCGACGCGCTGGCGCTCTGCGAGGCCGGCGAGGACTTCGACGTCATCGTCTCCGACATCGAGATGCCGGGCATGAGCGGCTTCGACTTCGCCGAGGCGGTGCGCCACGGCAGCCGCTGGCAGGGGGTGCCGATGGTGGCGCTGTCCAGCCATGCCAGCGCCCGCGACCTCGATCGCGGCCGGATCGCCGGTTTCAACGACTATGTCGCCAAGTTCGACCGTGACGCGCTGCTCTTCGCGCTCCAGCAGACGCTGACCGACCAGAAAGGTGCCGCATGAGCAACGCCAAGCTGCCGTCCACCGTCCGCAAGTCGAAGGGCGACGATCTCGTCGTCTCCGGCAACCAGGACTATGTGACCATGACGATCGCCGACCAGATGTTCGGCATCCCGGTCCTTCAGGTGCAGGACGTGCTGGGCCATCAGCGGATCACCCGTATCCCGCTGGCCCCGCCGGAGGTCGCCGGATCGCTGAACCTGCGCGGTCGCATCGTCACCGCCATCGACGTCCGCCTGCGGCTCGGCCTGACCGGCCGGCCGAAGGACAAGCCGGGGATGTCGATCGTCGTCGACCTGCGCGGCGAACTCTACAGCCTGATGGTCGACTCGGTCGGCGAGGTGCTGAGCCTGACCAAGGAGGACTTCGAGCGCAATCCGGCGACGCTGGATCCGCGGTGGCGCGAGGTCTCCACCGGAATTTATAGGCTGAACGGTCAGTTGATGGTTGTGTTGGACGTGCCCCGTCTGCTCAACTTCACAACCATCGAGACGGCCTGACGGCTCGCGGCGCCTGCCCCATCGGGCAAGGCGCCGTTCCGGCCGGCCGGCTTTCGCCGACGAACAGATGACCTGAGGCCCTGCCGCAATGAAATCCTGCCTGGTGGTCGATGACAGCCGCGTTGTCCGCAAGGTCGCGCGCAAGATCCTGGAAGAGCTGAATTTCGCCTGCACCGAGGCGGAGGATGGGAAGCAGGCGATGGAGGCCTGCGCGGCCCAGATGCCCGACGCCATCCTGCTGGACTGGAACATGCCGGTCATGACCGGGATCGAGTTCCTGCGCCGGCTGCGCAAGATGAGCGGGGGCGAGCAGCCCAAGGTCGTGTTCTGCACCACCGAGAACGACCTCGCCCACATCCAGGAGGCGCTGTCCGCCGGGGCCAACGAGTACATCATGAAGCCCTTCGACAGCGACATCATCCAGACCAAGTTCGCGCAGGTCGGCCTTCTCTGAATCCGGCCGGGTGCCGGGAGAGGCCTCCCGGGAGAAGCGGAGTTGAACCAGTCGAGTTGAAAGGCGAATCGCCGTTATGTCGGACAGTTTTGGCAGAGGCCCCCTCACCACCGCGCGACCGGCCAACCCGGATCCCGTCCGGGTCATGGTGGTGGACGACTCCGCCGTCATCCGCGGCCTGCTGACCCGCGCTCTGGAGGGGGATGCGGACATCCGCGTCGTCACCTCCGTCGGCGACGGCCAGATGGCGGTCAATTCGCTTCAGCGCAATTCCATCGATGTCATCGTTCTCGACATCGAGATGCCGGTGATGGACGGGCTGACCGCCATCCCGAAGCTGCTGGCGGTCGCGCCGCAGGTGAAGATCATCATGGCCTCGACGCTGACCCTGCGCGGGGCCGACGTGTCGATCCGCTGCCTGTCGGCGGGTGCGGCCGATTACATCCCGAAGCCGACCTCCACCCGCGAGATCGGCGGGGCGGAGGACTTCAAGCGCGAGCTGGTCGCCAAGGTGAAGGCGCTGGGTGCCGCCGCCCGGCGCGCCGGATCGCGGTCGCGCGGCGAAATCCGCCCGCTGACCCCGGCGGCCCCGCTGGGGCTCATGAAGCGCGAGGTCGGGCCGATCGTCACCCGGCCGACCCCGGCCGGCGCCATCGCGACCAAGCCGGACGTGATCGCCATCGGCAGCTCCACCGGCGGCCCGCAGGCCCTGTTCGAGGTGCTGTCGCACCTGAAGGCCGGCGTCAGCCAGCCGATCCTGATCACCCAGCACATGCCGGCGACCTTCACCACCATCCTGGCAGAGCACATCACCCGCCAATGCGGGATCGACGCGCGCGAGGCGAAGGACGGCGAGCCGATCGTCCAGAACCGCTGCTACATCGCGCCCGGCGACTTCCACATGCTGGTGGCGCAGCGCGGCGGCGCCAACGTCATCACGCTGAGCAAGGATCCGCCCGAGAATTTCTGCCGCCCGGCGGTCGATCCGATGATGCGGTCGATCCTGAAGGCCTATGGCGGCCGCAAAATCCTGGCCTGCATCCTGACCGGCATGGGTCAGGACGGGTTGAAGGGCTGCACCGACGTGGTCAATGGCGGCGGCACCCTGATCGCCCAGGACGAGGCGTCGAGCGTGGTCTGGGGCATGCCCGGTGCCGTGGCGCAAGCCGGCATCTGCAACGCCATCCTGCCGCTCAAGGAAATCGGTCCCCACATCCGCAAGCTCGCTTCGAGGGCAGCATGAGAGTCGAAGATTTCGACATGTTCTCCACGCTGCTCAAGCAGCGTTCCGGCCTGGTCCTCACCCGCGACAAGGCGTACCTGCTCGAATCCCGGCTGATGCCGGTGGCGCGCAAGTGGAACATGAAGGGGTTGGAGGAACTGGCGACGACCGTCCGCACCCGCAAGGACGAGGCGTTGCTGCGCGACATCACGGAAGCGATGACGACCAACGAGTCGTCCTTCTTCCGCGACCAGAAGCCCTTCGACCAGTTCAAGCAGCTGGTGCTGCCGAAGCTGATGGAGGCGCGGGCGGCCAAGCGCAGCTTGCGCATCTGGTCGGCCGCCTGTTCGTCGGGCCAGGAAGCCTATTCGCTGTCGATGCTCCTGAACGAGGATGCGGCGAAGCTGGCCGGCTGGCGCATCGAGATCGTCGGCACCGACATCTCGGCGGAAATGGTGGAGCGGGCGAAGTCCGGCGTCTACACCCAGTTCGAGGTGCAGCGCGGCCTGCCGATCACCATGCTGGTGAAGCATTTCAAGCAGAACGGCGACAAGTGGCAGATCAGCCAGCAGCTGCGCCAGATGGTCTCGTTCCGTGAATGGAACCTGCTGGGCGACCTGTCGGCGTTGGGCCAGTTCGACATCGTCTTCTGCCGCAATGTGCTGATCTATTTCGACCAGCCGACCAAGGCGAAGGTTCTGGAGTCGATTTCCCGCCAGATGCCGCAGGACGGCGTGCTCTATCTGGGCGGCGCGGAAACGGTGCTGGGCATCACCGACAAATTCAAGCCGGTGGAGGGCCAGCGCGGCCTCTACAGCCTGGGCGGCTTCTCCGCCGCCGGCGCCAAGGTGGCGTGAGGCCCATCAAGAGCGACGGGGGCGGGGAAGCCGCCCCCACTCGATCAGCGAACTCTCAGGGCGACGGCGTGATCGACTTGATCGGGCCGCGCGGGTTGCCGGACATTTCGGCGATCTTGCGGTCCTGGGCTTCGATGAAGGCGCGGATGGAGTTCTCGCGGTCGAACTGATCGATGTCGGACGTCGGCACCTTGCGGTTCGAGGTGCGCGCACCGTCCTGGTAGATCACATCGAAGAGCGCGAAGGCGTTTTCAACGGGTTGCTTCTTCTGACGGGCCATGGCCTGTCCTCCGTATGGTCGCGGCCGGCCGTGCTTGCGGCCGTCCGGTCAGGCATTGTTGGTATCGGTTTTGGGCTCGGCGTCGGAATCGGTGCCGGTCGTCAGGACGTCGTCCTGCGTCTCCGTCCCCTCCGGCTCGCCGGCGCGGCGGGCGGCGACGCCTTCCTCGCGGCGCTGAAGCTTTTCCTGCTTCTTCTGTTCCTTGGCCCGGTTGCGCTCGGCCCGCTGCTGGTTGTAGTTCGGTTTGAAAGCCATCGCGGTTCTCCTCTGGGCAGAGCCCTGCATCTGGGCGACAGGGACTTGTGCAACACGGAAAAAGGGCACCGGTTTCCCGATGCCCCTTTTTCCGCAGGTCGGCGGTCAGGCGGTCAGACCGCCTTCAGATTCTCCGCCGAGGTCTTGCCACGCTTCGGATCGCGCTGCTCCTCGTAGGAAATCTTCTGGCCATCGACCAGGCTGCGCAGCCCGGCGCGTTCGACAGCGGAGATGTGAACGAACACATCCGGGCCGCCGCTTTCCGGCTGAATGAAACCGAAGCCCTTGGTGCTGTTGAACCATTTGACGGTGCCGACGGGCATGTCTGTCTCCCATAACGCAAAGGGCGCCACACCACCGGTGCGGCGCATCAGACTGGGTGTGGGATTGGCGGCCCCCATAAGCTCGCGAACGACTGCTCGCAATGGCGAAAAAAGGGGGGCTGAGCGTGGGGGCAGTTGAACGCCCCGCAGTCCGAAGCAGAATGACCCCCCAAGTATGGGAACGCCCGGTTCGGCTTTCAAGGTGAAAGACGGCCGGGCGTTCGATGGGGGGAAAAGAGATGGGCTGACGAAAAGAAAAGTCCAACCGGCGCCGTCTCAGCCGGCGGCCTGCTGCTGCGGCACGCGTGGCGGCGGCGGAGGATTGCCTTCGACGATTGCCTCGTGCGGGTCGCGCAGCACGTAACCGCGGCCCCACACCGTTTCGATGTAATTGTCGCCCTGGGTGGCGGCGGCCAGCTTCTTGCGCAGCTTGCAGACGAAGACGTCGATGATCTTCAGTTCCGGCTCGTCCATCCCGCCATAGAGATGGTTCAGGAACATCTCCTTGGTCAGCGTCGTGCCCTTGCGCAGGCTCAACAACTCCAGGATGCCGTATTCCTTGCCGGTGAGATGCAGCGGCGACTGGTCGACCTCCACCGTGCGGGTGTCGAGGTTGACGGTCAGGCGGCCGGTGCGGATGATGCTGTCGGAATGGCCCTTCGACCTGCGGACGATGGCCTGGATGCGGGCGATCAGCTCGCGCTTGTCGAACGGCTTGGTCAGGTAATCATCGGCGCCGAAACCCAGACCCTTGATCTTGTTGTCCATTTCGGTCAAACCGGACAGGATCAGGATCGGGGTGGTCACGCGCGCGGCGCGCAGGCGGCGAAGAACCTCGTACCCATCGATGTCCGGCAGCATCAGGTCGAGAATGATGATGTCGTAGTCATAGAGCTTGCCGATCTCCAGCCCGTCTTCACCCAGGTCGGTAGAGTCGACGATGAATCCTTCCGTGTTCAGCATCAGCTCGATGCTTTTGGCGACGGAGGAATCGTCTTCAACCAGCAGAACCCTCATGGCGATATCCCGACGTTTGATGGCGCGCTTTCGCTACCCGACCCCATGGATGGTCCCCGATCCTTCATGACCGATTTCAACCATCCCGTTTACACAAGTTAACAGACGATTCAGCTTAACGCCAGCGCCAAGCGCTTACACAACGTTAATCCTTCCATCGCAAGATGCGATCATGGTGGTTAACGTCGCCCCCATCCATAGAACTACCCCTTAATAGGAGCGCGTCCCGTCTTTGGGACGACGGTGTCCGATTCATGCCGTTCGATATCGATCAGTTGATCCGTGACATCGACCAGATCCCTGATTTCAGCCGCTATGGCCGCGTCACCGCAGTGTCCGGTCTGATGGTCGAGGTCGGTGGGATCGAGAAGGAGCTGTCGGTCGGCGGCCGCTGCATCGTCGAGACGCGTGATCGCCGTCAGGTGCCGTGCGAGGTGGTGGGCTTCCGTCAGGGCCGGGCGCTCGCCATGCCCTTCGGCGCCCTGGACGGGGTCGGCTTGGGCTGCCGTGCCCTGGTGGCTGGCGACCAGGCGCAGATCTTCCCGACCGACGCCTGGCTCGGCCGCGTCGTCAACGCACTGGGCGAGCCGGTGGATGGCAAGGGACCGCTGCCCAAGGGTCCAGTCGGCACGCCGATCCGCAACAACCCGCCCAATGCTCACTCGCGCGCCCGGGTGGGGGAGAAGCTGGACCTGGGCATCCGCGCCATCAACGCCTTCCTCACCTGCTGCCGCGGCCAGCGCATGGGCATCTTCGCCGGGTCGGGCGTCGGCAAATCGTCGGTCATGTCGATGCTGGCGCGCTTCTCCGCCGCCGAAGTCGCGGTGATCGGCCTGATCGGCGAGCGCGGCCGCGAATTGCAGGAATTCATCACCGAGGATCTGGGCGAGGAGGGTCTGGCCCGCAGCGTCGTCGTCTGCGCCACTTCGGACGAGGCGCCGCTGATGCGCAAGCAGGCCGCCTACATGACGCTGGCGGTGGCCGAGCATTTCCGCGACCAAGGCCGCGACGTGCTGTGCATGATGGACAGCGTCACCCGCTTCGCCATGGCCCAGCGCGAGATCGGCCTGTCGGCCGGCGAGCCGCCGACGACCAAGGGCTATCCGCCGACGGTCTTCGCCGAACTGCCGCGCCTGCTGGAGCGCGCCGGGCCGGGGGTGGTCGGGTCGGGCACCATCACCGGCCTGTTCACCGTGCTGGTGGACGGCGACGACCACAATGAACCGATTGCCGACGCCGTGCGCGGCATCCTGGACGGCCACATCGTGATGGAGCGCCAGATCGGCGAGCGCGGGCGCTATCCCGCCATCAACATCCTGCGCAGCGTGTCGCGCACCATGCCCGGCTGCAACACGCCGAACGAGAACGAGCTGGTGGGGCATGCCCGCCGCCTGCTGTCGTCCTACGACAACATGGCCGAGATGATCCGGCTGGGCGCCTACCGCCGCGGCTCCGACCCGCAGGTGGACGAGGCGATCCATTTCCAGCCGGCGCTGGAGGCCTTTCTGAAGCAGGGCAAGCGGGAAGCCACCGATCTGGAGACCAGCTACGCCATGCTCGCTGAAATCTTTGGGGTGCAGTGGCCGCAATGAGCCTGAAAACCATCATCCGCCTGCAGAAGCTGCAACTGGACGAGAAGCGTCGCGTCCTGGCGGAACTCCACACGCTGGCCGACCGGCTGCGCAACGAGATCGAGAAGGTCAAGCAGGAGATCGTGCACGAACAGGAAACCGTGCGCGACGATTTCTCCGTCTCCTTCACCTATTCCAACTTCGCCCAGGCGGCGATGGAGCGCGGCCGCAAACTCGGCCAGTCGCTGGGGCAGGTGGAGGCGCAGATCGAAATCGCCACCGACGAGATGGCCGAAGCCTTCCAGGAACTGAAGCGTTACGAACTGGCGGAAGAGGAGCGGCAGAAGCGCGAACGCGACAAGCAGAAGCGCAAGGACGCGGCGATGCTTGATGAGACTGCTCTCGTCGGCTTCCGGCGCCGTCAGGCGGAGGAAGAGGCGACCGGGGGATGATATTGGGGAGGGGCTGCCGATACCGCAGCGAAATCCCTCAAACCGTAACCGACACCAGTCCGCCCGGTGATCCGCCCGTGAGCCCGCCGCCGGTCGCGGCCGGCGTGGAGCCGCTTGTCGCCGACGCCGTGCCACCGGCCACCGCAGTCGTCCCGCCGCTGCCCGAGGCACTGGCGAAGGACACGCCGACCGACGTGCTGGCCGACGTGCCGGCCGATCCGGAACCACCCGCTGCCGTGTTGTAGCCGCTGCCGGATGAAGTCCCCGTGCCGCCGCTGGAGCCGTCCGCCGAGCCGGCCGAACCTGTCTTCGACGCCGCCGACCTCCCGTCATCCTGGGTCAGGCGGCTGGCGGTGCGGCGGTATTCGTCCACCACGCGCTGGGACGGGATCTGGTCCTGGGTCTCGCCGGTGTCGAAGTCGCGGAAATACAGAACGGCCACCCGGGCGCCCTGGTCATAGCGCAGGAAGGGGCTGATATAGCCGGCGCCGGAGGCCTTTTCCGTCTCGCCGGTGGCGCTGCTGTCGGCTGGACGCGATGCGGAAGCGCTGCCCGCCTCCGTCGGCTGGAAAGCCGTCGGACGGATTGCCGTCGTGCTGGAAACGCCACGGATCTCCATCGGTGCCTCCCGCGCTTTTGCCCGCATTCCAGGCGTTGATCCAGAGGCAAATCCCTACCGGGCGCTGCCCCGCTTCGCTTTCCTCACCACTGCCGTCACACCACTGCCGCCCCGTGAACCGATCTGCGTCAGACCGTGATGTTCAGGTTCTGGCCACGGGTGGCGGTGGTGTTGCCTCCGCTGGAACCGCTCTGGACGGCCTGCGCTTCCTGCTGGCGGCGGGTACGCTCGGTCTCGTCTTCCTGCGCGGATTCCACGGGCGAGGTGGACCGCTGAGCCGCGGCCGGACCGCTGCTGAGCGGGGTGACGTATGGCTGCTGCTGGTAGCCGCCGATACCGCCGATGCTGCTGACGCCCATGATCGTTCCTCCCGTCGCTGGTGCGACGCCACTTACCTCAAACTAGGCAAATTTTGCCCGATCGGACGGGGTAGCGCCAGCGAAATCGCGCGCCTGGACAAGCTATTTCGAGAATGTCAATGATCAAAGTGACTTGGGCGGCGACGCTCACAACTCTTTTTCAGCGGTCACTTCCGTTCCGGCAACCGGGGCTGCGGCCTCCGGCGGCGACTCGGCATTGCGCCACAGGGCGGCTTCGACCGCGAGCGTCCAGAAATTCTCGGCCGCCTTGCTCTGCCGTGCGCGGGGGCGGACCAGCCGGATCTGCACCGGCACGGTCCAGCGCTCGTCGCCGGCCGGCATCCCGGCGCGGACGAGGGAGCCGCGCGCCAGATCCTCGGCGATCAGGCTTTCCGGCAGCCACGCCACGCCGCGCCCGTCGCGCGCCAGCGTGCGCAGAACCGCCGCAAGGTGGGAGGTGAAGACGGTGTCGAGCGCTGCGGGCAACGGCTGCACCGCCCGCACCGCCTCCAGGATGCGGCCCATGCCGGATTCGCGGCTGTAGGACAGGTGCGGCAGCGGCGCATCCTGGCCGTCCGCCAGCAGATGGCGTGGCCGTCCGCCGGCATCGGGTGCGGTCACCGCCAGCAGCCTGTCGCCGCCGACGACGACGGAACGGAACGACTCCGCATCCAGCCGGCCGGCCGCCGCCGGGTGGGCGTGGCAGAGCAGGAACTGCGCCTGGCCTGCCAGCATCAGCCGCTCGCAGGCCTCCATGCTGTCGGACGACAGGGTGATGGCGCCCAGCCGGGCGCGGGTCTCCAGCGCCCGCAGCCAGGAGGGGAAGAAGGTCAGCGACAGCGCGTGGGTGGCGGCGAAACGCAGGGTCGCGGCCTCCGACTGGGCGGCGAGCCGGGCCTCCTCGCGGCCTTGCAGCAGGCGGCGCACGGTCTCGTCGGCGAAGGGGCGGAAGCGGCGGCCGGCCTCCGTCAGGGTCACCGGCTGGGCGCTACGGTCGAACAGCGGGGTGCCGGCCCAATCCTCCAGCGCGCGGATGCGCCGGCTGAAAGCCGGCTGGGTCAGGTGGCGCGCGTCGGCGGCACGGGAGAAGTTGCCGCAATCCACCAGCGCCAGAAAATCGTCGAGCCAGGAGAGTTCCATCGCCCAATCTTACGTCACGTCTGCCGGGCCGGTCGTCCGCTGCCCTATGCCGAACCCGCATGATGCGTTCCGACCTTGGCATTGGCCGGGCGGCCCGCATCATCCCTACAGTGCCGTCACGAAACGCGCCACCACGCTGCAAGGGAAACCGCCATGCGCATCGTCGAAATCCGCGAGCAGACCGCCGGCATCAAGTCCGACATCGCCAATGCCTTCATCGATTTCAGCCAGATGACGTGCAGCGTCGTTGCGGTGGTCACCGACGTGGTGCGCGACGGCAAGCCGGTGATCGGCTACGGCTTCAACTCGAACGGCCGCTATGCCGCGGGCGGGCTGCTGCGCGAGCGCTTCATTCCCCGGCTGATGTCGGCGGACCCCGACAGCCTGCTGGACGACACGGGCGAGAACCTCGACCCGTTCCGCATCTGGGCGCGGCTGATGACCAACGAGAAACCGGGCGGCCACGGCGAGCGCTCCGTCGCCGTCGGCACCATCGACATGGCGGTGTGGGACGCCGTGGCGAAGATCGCCGGCGTGCCGCTCTACCGCCTGCTGGCCGACCGCTACCGCGGCGGGGTGGCCGACGACAGCGTCTGGGTCTATGCGGCCGGCGGCTATTACTATCCCGGCAAGGATGTAAAGGCGCTTCAGGACGAGATGCGCAGCTATCGCGACCGTGGCTACAAGGTCGTGAAGATGAAGATCGGCGGTGCCCCGCTGGCGGAGGATCTGCGCCGCATCGACGCGGTGCTGGAGGTGGTCGGGTCGGGTGCCGACCTGTGCGTCGACGCCAACGGCCGCTTCGACCTCGACACCGCCGTCAAGTATGCGGAGGCGCTGAAGCCCTACGGCCTGTTCTGGTACGAGGAGGCCGGCGACCCGCTGGACTATGCGTTGCAGGCCGAACTCGCCAACCATTATGACCGGCCGATGGCGACCGGCGAGAACCTGTTCTCCCACCAGGATGCCCGCAACCTGATCCGCCATGGCGGCATGCGGCCCGACCGCGACTGGCTTCAGTTCGACTGTGCCTTGAGCTATGGGCTGGTCGAGTATCTGCGCACGCTGGACATGCTGAAACACAATGGCTGGTCCAGCCGCCGGGTGGTGCCGCATGGCGGGCACCAGATGTCGCTGAACATCGCCGCCGGCCTTCATCTGGGCGGCAACGAGTCCTACCCCGACGTCTTCAAGCCCTTCTGCGGTTTCGCCGACGGTATCGCAGTCGAGGATGGCCGGGTGCGGCTGCCCGACCTGCCCGGTGTCGGCTTCGAAGCGAAGTCCGAACTGTTCGCGACGATGAGCGGGCTGCTGGAAACCCGATAACGCCGCTCAAGGTCAAGGTCCCGACCTGTTCCATTGGGAGACGGTATCGCGATTGTTTGATTCGGCCATTGACCGAGCGCCGTACTGTGTCAATCTGTTGGTGGTCGCAACGTTTCAGAAAGGAGGTGATCCAATGTCTCATGGAGCCAGTCCGGTCGTCGCCGCTTTGTTCGGTCTCGCCACTCTCCTGACGGCGGGGATCGCCAACGCGGACTGTTCGCCCAACCACAGCGCGAGCGCATCGCCGCCGCCGGCCTCCAGCACCGTCGGGTCGGCCGGAACACCGGCGCCGAGCACCACGCGCGGCGGGTGAAAGCCGAACGCTGACGACCAGGAAATGCCCATGCATCGGAACGGGCCGCCCCTCACCGGGCGGCCCGTTTTCTTTGGCGATTGAACAACCATTGAAACAGGGTTGTGGTCCGCATTATCCATTAAATGCCGCAGAGGTAAATTTTTATTGCTTTTCCATATGGCGGAAGACCCTATATTGAAATTTTTAACAATCAGCTGCCACCATCGCGCGTGAAACCCCCGATACGGGTTCGGGGCGTGTTGGGAGGGCACAATGGATCATTCGACCGGTCATCACCATGGCTGCTGCCAGGGCGAGCACAGCTCGCGCCGCGGGTTCCTGAAGCTGGCGACGCTGGGCGCCGGCGTGACGCTGATGGCGCCGATGATGATGAGCCGCCCGGCGCTGGCCGGCAGCGTCGACACGCTTCTGCTGTCCTGCATGGACTATCGTCTGATGGGCCATGTCGCCAGCTACATGAATGCCCGCAACCTGCAGGCCAATTACGACCATGTCATCCTGGCCGGTGCCAGCCTGGGTGCCTTGACCGACAAGAAGCCGGCCTGGGGCGACGCCTTCTGGGACCATGTCGCGGTCGCCAAGGAACTGCACCACATCAAGCGGCTGATCGTGATGGATCACCGCGACTGCGGCGCCTACAAGGTCTTCCTCGGCATGGACCTGGCGCCCGATCCGGCCAAGGAGTCCGAGGTGCATGGCCAGTACCTGACCAAGCTGAAGGCGATGGTCAAGGAACGCCACCCGGACCTCGAGGTCGAACTGCTGCTGATGGGCCTGGACGGCAAGGTCGAGAAGCTGGCGGCGTAAGAACTCCAGCAAAAAGCCCCTTCTCCTCAGGCGTGGAGAAGGGGCTTTTTGATTCCCGTACCCTCACATATCCAGCCCCAGATCCAGGTTCGGGGCACTGTGGGTCAGCCAGCCGCAGCTGATCATGTCGACGCCGGTCTCGGCGATGGCGCGCACGGTGGCGAGGGTGACGTTGCCCGACGCCTCGGTCAGCAGGCGGCCATCCACCCTCCGCACCGCGCGGCGCAGCGTATCCGGGTCCATGTTGTCGAGCAGCACGACATCGACCGGCAGGCCCAGCAGCTCGTCCAGCTGGTCGAGCGTGTCGACCTCCACCTCCACCTTGACCATGTGACCGATGGCGGCGCGGACGCGCTCGACCGCCGGGCGCACGCCGCCGGCGACGGTGATGTGGTTGTCCTTGATCAGCACGGCGTCATCCAGCCCGAAACGGTGGTTGAAACCGCCGCCCAGCTTCACCGCATGCTTTTCCAGAACGCGCAGGCCGGGAGTGGTCTTGCGGGTACAGACGATGCGGGCCTTGGTGCCCTCCACCTCGCGCACCAGGGCGCGGGTGGCGGTGGCGATGCCGGACAGCCGGCCCATCAGGTTCAGCGCCGTGCGCTCCGCCGTCAGCAGGGCGCGGGCCTTGCCGGTCAGCGTGGCGATGGTGCCGCCGGGGGGGACGTCCTCGCCGTCGATCCGCTCCAGCGCCACGGCGATGTCGGGATCGAGCAGGCGGAAGGCGATCAGCGCCGCCTCCAGCCCGGCGACGCGGCCGTCCTTGCGGGCGGCGATGCGGGCGGTCGCCACCGCGTTGGCCGGGATGATGCTGTCGGTGGTGATGTCGCCGGCCCGGCCGAGATCCTCCGCCAGGGCGGCGCGGACTATGGGCTCGATGGTCAGAGGATGCAGCATGCGGCGTCTCCGGACAGGGGGCCGGTGGTGCCGGCCAGATCGCTGAGGGTCAGGGAGCGGGAGATGGAGGCGGGGTTCGGCAGGGGGTGGTCGCTGCGGCAATGGGCGCCACGGCTCTCCTCCCGCGCCAGGGCGGCATGGACGACCAGCCGGCCGACCAGCAGCCGGTTGCGCGCCTCGCCCCAATGGCGGACGATTTCGGGCGGAGCCTCGTCGCCATCCTCGCAGCGGAGCATGTCCAGGGCAGCCGCCAGCCGGTCGAGCTTGCGCCGGGCGGCCAGCAGCCCCAGCCCGTCGCGCACCAGCCCGGCGCCTTCATAGAGCGCCGTCCGCGCCTCCGCCCCGATGGCGTCGAGCAGGAGATGGCCGACATCGGCGGCGACCGCCGGCGGGCGGGGCAGGGCGAAGGGTGGCAGAGGCGCCAGGGGCCGTTCGGCCACGTCGCGGGCAACGCGGGCGCCGAACACCAGAGCCTCCAGCAGGGAATTGCTCGCCAGCCGGTTGGCGCCGTGGACGCCGGTGCAGGCGACCTCGCCGCAGGCCCACAGCCCTTCCAGGCTGGTGCGCCCGTCAGCATCGGTGACCACCCCGCCCATGTGGTAGTGGGCGGCAGGCGCCACCGGCATCGGCTCCGCGAACGGGTCGAGCCCATGCTCGGTGCAGAGCGTCAGCACGGTGGGGAAGCCGTCGGGCTTGGCGGCCAGCGCCGGGCGCAGGTCGAGGAAGACCGGCTCCCCAGCCGCGACGCGCCGGCCGATGGCGCGGGCGACGACATCGCGCGGTGCCAGCTCCGCCAGCGGATGCTCGTCCGGCATGAAGCGCCGGCCCTCGCTGTCGAGCAGCAGGGCACCCGCACCGCGCAGCGCCTCGGTCAGCAGCGGTACCGGGTCGGCGTCAACCGCGAGTGCGGTCGGGTGGAACTGGACGAACTCCAGGTCGGCCAGCCGGGCGCCGGCCCGTGCCGCGATGGCGAGGCCGTCGCCGGTCGCTTCCGCCGGGTTGGTGGTGCGGGCGAAGGCGGCGCCGATGCCGCCGGTCGCCAGGATCACGCGCGGCGCCCGGTGCAGCACCCAGCCTTGCCCATGGCAGGCCAGCAGGCCGCAGACCCGGCCGTTGCGCAGCACGAGATCGACGGCGAAGGCGTCGATCTCGACCCGTACCGACGGGGTGGCACGCAGGCGTTCGGCCAGGGCGGTGACCAACGTGCGGCCGGTGGCGTCGCCGCCGGCATGGACGATGCGGGCGGCGCCATGCGCGGCCTCGCGGCCGAGCAGCGGCGAACCGTCCGGCGCGCGGTCGAAGGGCAGGCCGTCCTCCAGCAGCCGGCGGACCTGGGCGGCGCCGTCGCGGGTCAGCAGGGCCGCCATCGCGGCATCGACCAGCCCGGCCCCGGCGGCGACGGTGTCGGCGGCATGGTCCTCCGGCCGGTCGCCGGTGCCGACGGCGGCGGCGATGCCGCCCTGGGCGTAAAGGCTGGAGCCGCCGGGCAGGCCGGCGGTCTTGGTGATCAGCGTGACCGCGCGCGGTGCCAGTTGCAGCGCCGCCGTCATTCCGGCAAGGCCGGAGCCGACGACGATCACCTCGGCATCGCGGACATCGTAAGGCGTGCTGGAGGTCATGGGGGACTCCTACACAACGCAAACAGATCCCTTCTCCCCCCTGGGGAGAAGGTTAGGATGAGGGGGTTCGGCGCAGCCGAAGAGAGCCACGAAGTGGATCCCCTTCACCTCTGGATAGAGAGGGGGTTTACTTCGGCCTCACCGCCAGCATGCGCTCCACCGAACGGCGGGCGCGGGCAGCCAGCGCGTCCGGGATCTCCACCCGTGGTTCCAAGGTCTGGAGCGACTCCAGGATGCTCGACAGCGTTACCGTCTTCATGTGCGGGCACAGGTTGCAGGGCCGCACGAATTCCGTCTCGGGCGAGGCGGCGGCGACGTTGTCGCTCATTGAGCATTCGGTGACCATCAGCACCCGCGGCGGCTTCTCCGAGCCGACGAAGTCGATCATCCGGGCGGTGGAGCCGACGAAATCGGCGGCTTCCAGAACGTCGGGCGGGCATTCCGGGTGGGCGATCACGGTCAGCCGGTCGAAGCGGCGGCGGAACTCCTCGATCTCGGTGCCGGTGAAGCGCTCATGCACCTCGCAATGGCCTTTCCAGGCGATGATCTCGACCTTGGTCTGGGTGGCGACATATTTCGCCAGATATTCGTCGGGCAGGAAGATCACCCGGTCGACGCCCAGCGATTCCACCACCTCCACCGCATTGCCCGATGTGCAGCAGATGTCGACCTCCGCCTTCACCTCGGCCGAGGTGTTGACATAGGCGACCACCGGCACGCCGGGATGCGCCTCGCGCAGGAGCCGCACGTCGGCGGCGGTGATGCTGTCGGCCAGCGAGCAGCCGGCGTTGCGGCTGGGGATCAGCACCGTCTTGGCCGGATTCAGCAGCTTCGCCGTCTCCGCCATGAAATGCACGCCGGCCAGCACGATCACGTCGGCGTCGGTCTGCGTCGCCTTGGCGGCCAGCGCCAGGCTGTCGCCGACGATGTCGGCCACGCCGTGGAAGATCTCCGGCGTCTGGTAGTTGTGGGCGAGGATGACGGCGTTGCGTTCGCGCTTCAGCTCGTTGATGGCGTGGACCAGTGGCGCGTGGAAGGGCCATTCGATGGCCGGCACGACGCGCTTCATGCGGTCATAGATCGGTGCGGTCGCCGCGGCGACGGCGGGGGTGTAGGCGAGTTCGGCGACCTCGGGCATCGGACGGCTCCGCTCTATGCTCGTTCTGAGCAAAACCATATGTGCTCTATTGGAGCATATCAAGAAGAAAAGGGGGGCGGAAACAATCTGGCGCGGGCGGCGTTGTGCGGTGGCGGGGAGGCCGGCAGTAGGGCCTCGCCCTCGGGTCTGCGTTGTCTGGAGTTTCGCCGATGAAAGCCTTCCTCGCCGCGCTCTGCGCCATTGTCGTTCTGGCCGGCGGTGCCTGGGCGGTCCTGCCGGCCCTGTTCGCCCGCAGTGCCGACGAGACCTTCGCGTCGAGTGGCGCGCGGGTGGGGGAGGAGGCGTCTGTCGCGCACCGCAACTTCTCCGGCCGCCCGCAGATCGACCCCCAGCAGGCCGGCAATCCGCAGAAGTGATCCGGCCGACAGGGAAAAAGGATGATCCCGGCAGGGTAGCCCCGACCGGGTAAGGCAACCTTTGCCCCCGCCGGACGTTAACCAAGTTCGGGCTGGCCCTGGCCCCATACAAGATTTCCGGAGCGGCTTGCGGGAGTGTGATGACGGTTCATGATCCGGAAAGCGGCGCGGATGCCCTCCGCGCCGATGTCTACCGGCTGCTGGCGCTGACGCTGGCCGCCCCGCCGGGCGCCGACCTGCTGGCGCTGCTGAGCGGTCTGACCGGCGATGAGATGCCGATCGGCCGGGCCTTCGATGATCTGGCAGCCCATGCCCGCGCCAGCGATCCGCAAACAGTGGAGCGGGAGTTCAACGCCCTGTTCATCGGCGTCGTCCAGGGCGAGCTGGTGCCTTATGCCTCCTACTACCGCACAGGTTTCCTCACCGACCGGCCGCTGTCGGCCCTGCGCGCCGATCTCCAGGCGCTGGGGCTGGAGCGTGCGCCCGATGTGTCGGAGCCGGAAGACCACATCGCTGCCCTGTGCGACGTGATGGCCGTGCTGATCCGCGAGGGGGCCGACCCGGCGGTGCAGCGCCACATGCTGGACAGCCACCTGACGCCCTGGGCCGGACGCTTCTTCCAGGATTTGGAGAAGGCGGAGGCGGCAGCCCTCTACCGCCCGGTCGGCACCATCGGCCGCCTGTTCCTGGAGATCGAGCAGGAAGCCCTGAACCGACAGATCGACGAGTTGGAGGGAGCCGACGCATGAAAACGCCGCCAGAACCCCCGCGCAATTCCCCCCCGCGCAATCCCCTGCAACGCCGCGACATCCTGAAGACGCTTGGCCTGGGTGCGGCCGGCGCCGCGGCTGCTGCCGTGCTTCCGGCAGGCGACGAGGCGCATGCGATGGAATCGCCGCAGGAGCAGGTGAAGGCCCGCTACCGCGAAACCGAACACGTCAAGCGCTTCTATGCGCTGAACCGCCTCTAAGGGCGATCCGGAGACTATCCATGCTGGTCAAACGCAGCTCGGCGAAAACGGCAGGCGGAAAGCGGTCCGGTCTGGTCGCGGCACTGGCCGACAGTCTGGAGTCGGGAGTCAGCCGCCGCGGTTTCCTGCGCCGCTCCGGACTTGCCGCGGGCGGCATCGCCGCCGTCGGCGCTCTGCCGGGCGCCATGATCCGCAAGGCGGAGGCCGGGCCGATCCTGCCGAATGTCGAGGTGGTGACGCGCAAGAACGTCTGCACCCACTGCTCGGTCGGCTGCACGGTGATCGCCGAGGTGCAGAACGGTGTCTGGGTCGGGCAGGAGCCGGGCTGGGAAAGCCCGATCAACCAGGGCACCCACTGCGCCAAGGGCGCCTCGGTCCGCGAACTGACCAAGGGCACCCGCCGGGTCAAATACCCGCTGAAGCTGGTCGACGGCGTCTGGCAGCGGATCGGCTGGGATCAGGCGATTGAGGAGATCGGCAACCAGTTGATGGACATCCGCAAGGCGTCGGGACCGGATGCGGTGTTCTGGCTGGGCTCGGCGAAGTTCTCCAACGAGGGCGCCTATCTCTACCGCAAGCTGGCGGCCTTCTGGGGCACCAACAACGTCGACCATCAGGCGCGCATCTGCCACTCCACCACGGTCGCCGGCGTGGCGAACACGTGGGGCTACGGCGCCATGACCAACAGCTACAACGACATCCAGAACTCCAAGGCGCTGGTGATCGTCGGCGGCAACCCGGCCGAGGCGCATCCGGTGTCGATGCAGCACATGCTGCGCGGCAAGGAGCACAACCGGGCCCCCTTCATCGTCATCGACCCGCGCTTCACCCGCACCGCGGCGCACGCCACCGAATATGTCCGCATCCGTCCCGGCACCGACATCCCGGTCGCCTGGGGCTTGCTCTGGCACATCTTCGAGAATGGCTGGGAG
Organism: Azospirillum sp. TSH100; assembly: GCF_004923295.1. Classification (NCBI taxonomy): domain Bacteria; kingdom Pseudomonadati; phylum Pseudomonadota; class Alphaproteobacteria; order Rhodospirillales; family Azospirillaceae; genus Azospirillum; species Azospirillum sp. TSH100. Next base: position 414,295 of record NZ_CP039638.1, on the reverse strand, counting down.
GACAAGGAGTATATCCGCCAGCGCGTCTACGGCATGGACGAGATCCGCGCCGAAGTGAAGAAGTGGACTCCGGAAGAGGTGGAGCGGGTGACCGGCGCCCCCGGATCGCAGCTTCGCCGGGTGACGGAGGCGCTGGCGAAGAACAAGCCCAGCACGGTGATCTGGTGCATGGGCGTCACCCAGCACACGGTCGGCACCGCCAATGTCCGCGCCCTGTCGATCCTTCAGCTGGCGCTGGGCAACATCGGCGTGGCCGGCGGCGGTGCCAACATCTACCGCGGCCACTGCAACGTGCAGGGCGCCACCGACTTCGGCCTCGATGTCAGCACGCTGCCCGCCTATTACGGGCTGGCGGAGGGGGCGTGGAAGCATTTCGCCCGCGCCTGGGACGTCGAGTACGATTATCTGAAGGGCCGCTTCGCCACCAAGGATCTGATGGAGGCCAAGGGCATCCCGACCACGCGCTGGTTCGATGCCGTGTTGGCCAAGCCGGGCGAGATCGACCAGCCGAGCCCCTTGCGCGCCATGATGTGCTTCGGCCATGGCGGCAACACCGTCACCCGCATGCCGGAAATGGTGAAGGGGCTGGAGAAGCTCAGCCTGCTGGTCATCGCCGACCCGCACCCGACCACCTTCGCCGCGATCAAGGAGCGGCGCAACGGCACCTACATCCTGCCGGCCTGCACCCAGTTCGAGACCGACGGGTCGCGCACCTGCTCCAACCGCTCGATGCAGTGGGGGGAGAAGGTGGTGGAGCCGATCTTCGAATCGAAGGACGACTACACCATCATCTATCTGCTGGCGCGCAAGCTGGGCTTCGCCGACGAGATGTTCAAGCACATCACGGTGGAGGACACCCGCCCGGTGCCGGAGGACATCCTGCGCGAGATGAACCGCAGCTGCCTGTCCATCGGCGCCACCGGCCAGTCGCCGGAACGGCTGAAGATGCACATGAAGCATCAGGCCGATTTCGACAAGATCACCATGCGGGCCACCTCCGGTCCCTGCGCCGGCGACTATTACGGCCTGCCCTGGCCGAGTTGGGGCCATCCGGAGATCAGGCATCCGGGATCGGCGGTGCTCTACGACACCTCCAAGCATGTCATGGATGGCGGCGGCGTCTTCCGCGCCCGCTTCGGGGTGGAGCGCAACGGCGTCTCGCTGCTGGCCGACGGCTCCTATTCCAAGGGATCGGAGATCGAGGACGGCTATCCCGAATTCACCATGGCCGTGCTGAAGAAGCTGGGCTGGGACAAGGATCTGACGCCGGACGAGATGCGCGTCATCCAGGCCATCGGCGGCAACGATGTCGACAATGTCAGCTGGCAGACCGACCTGTCGATGGGCATCATCCGCGTGGCGCTGAAGCATGGCTGCGTGCCGCACGGCAACGCCAAGGCGCGCGCCGTCGCCTGGAACCTGCCCGACCCGGTGCCGGTCCACCGCGAACCGATCTATTCCCCGCGCCCTGAGTTGGTGAAGGCCTATCCGGCCATCGAGGACCGGCGCGACTTCCGTCTGGTCCAGCTTGCCCGCTCGCTGCAGTTCAAGGTGGCGGACAGCGACCTGCGCCAGCGCTTCCCCATGGTGCTGACCTCCGGCCGGCTGGTCGAATATGAGGGCGGCGGCGAGGAAACCCGGTCCAACCCCTGGCTGGCCGAGTTGCAGCAGGACATGTTCGCCGAGATCAATACCAAGGACGCCGAACGGCTGGGCATCAAGGACGGCGCCTGGGTCTGGGTCTATGGGCCGGAGGACGGCGGCAAGGCCAAGGTCAAGGCGCTGGTGACCGACCGCGTCGGCGGCGGCACCGTGTTCATGCCCTTCCACTTCTCCGGCTTCTGGCAGGGCGATTCCCTACGCGGCAACTACCCGCCCAACACCGACCCCATCGTGCTGGGGGAACCGGTGAACGGGGTGACGACCTACGGCTACGACCCCGTCACCTTCATGCAGGAAACCAAGGTCACCCTCTGCCGGGTCGAACCGGCGTGACGCACAGGAGTTGAGCAGAACAATGGCCCGGATGAAGTTCCTGTGCGATTCCGAACGCTGCATCGAATGCAACGCCTGCGTCACCGCCTGCAAGAACGAGCATGAGGTCCCCTGGGGCATCAACCGCCGCCGGCTGGTCACGCTGAACGACGGCAAGCCGGGCGAGCGGTCGATCTCGATGGCCTGCATGCATTGCAACGATCCGCCTTGCGCCGCGGTCTGCCCGGTCGACTGCTTCCTGCAAACGGCGGATGGGGTGGTGCTGCACAGCAAGGATCTGTGCATCGGCTGCGGCTACTGCTTCTACGCCTGTCCGTTCGGGGCGCCGCAATACCCCCGCACCACCGATTTCGGCAGCCGCGGCAAGATGGACAAATGCACCTTCTGCGCTGGCGGCCCCGAACCGGACGGCAGCGTCGAGGAGTACCAGAAATACGGCGCCAACCGGCTCGCCGAGGGCAAGCTGCCGCTCTGTGCCGAGATGTGCTCCACCCGCGCGCTGATGGGCGGCGACGGTGCGGTGCTGGCCGACATCTATCAGGAACGCTCGCTGCGCCGCGGCTACGGCTCGGCCGCGCCGGGCTGGTCCACCGCCTATGGCCGCAACGACCGCGGCTCCCCCTTCGGCCCCGGCGGGCCGAGCACGGGAGGGGCGTGAGGAGTTTCCTCCCCCTGTTGAAGTCCATACCGGGAGACCACCATGCGCCCAACCAGACTCCCCCTGCACGCCCTGCTGCTCTTCGCCCTGCTGGCCATTGTGAGTCTGGCCGCTCCGACTTTCGCACAAGCGCAGCTTACCCAGGTGCCCGGCCCCAACTCGCCGACCACCAAGGAGCAGGTGCCGCTCTACGTCCCGCAGGACGACAAGGTGATCGGCCGCGTCAGCATCCCGGACGAGAAGCTGGCGGTGCTGGTCCAGCCGGAAGGGCGGAAGTGGCGGGAGTGGCGCAGCCACACGCTGCGGCTGGCGATCGGCGGGCTCGCCATCGGCATGACGGCGGTGCTGACGGTCTTCTTCCTCTATCGCGGCACCATCCGCATCCATGCCGGCCGGTCGGGACGGCTGGTGCTGCGCTTCAACTGGGCCGACCGCTTCGCCCATTGGACGACGGCGGTCAGCTTCCTGATCATGGCGCTGACCGGGGTGATCCTGACCTTCGGCCGGCCGCTGCTGATCCCGCTGATCGGCCATCAGGCCTTCACGCCGCTGGCGGAATACGCCAAGTCGATCCACAACTTCGTCAGCGTGCCCTTCGTCGTCGGGCTGCTGATGATCCTCGCCTTGTGGCTGCGCGACAACATCCCGGAGAAGGCCGACTGGATTTGGATCAGGACGGCGGGCGGCCTCTTCTCGAAGGCCGGCGGCCATCATCCGGAGGCCGGGCGCTTCAATGCCGGGCAGAAGATGGTGTTCTGGAGCATCGTTCTGGGCGGCATTGGCATGGCGGCGACCGGCTACCTGATGATGGTGCCCTTCGCCGTCTCCGGGATCGGCGGCATGCAGATCATGCACGTCATCCACGGCCTGATGGCGGCCGGGCTGATCGCCGCGGTGATCGGTCACATCTACATCGGCACCATCGGCATGGAAGGCGCCTTCGATGCCATGGGCTGCGGCGTGGTGGACGAGAACTGGGCGATGGAACACCACCGCCGCTGGTACCAGGAGCAGCTGCGCAAAGGCTATGTCGAAGGACGCCAGCCGGCGGAGTGAGCGGCTTCGCGCCGTCCATTGGGTGGAATACGAACAATCCCACCCCCAGACCGTCTCCTTCCATAGTACAATTTACCCCCTCCCTCTCAGAGTGGCTGAATGGCCCCGACAAACGCGCTGGACCGGAGACCTGACCGGTTCACCACATTGAGAGGAACGGCCCAAATGCTCCACCAGGCTCTCGAAACGCTCCAGAAGCAGATCGCGCTCCGCCCCCGCTACGACAACTATATCGGCGGCCAGTGGGTGGCTCCGGTGGATGGCCAATACTTCACCAATCTGACGCCGATTACCGGCAAGCCGCTGTGCGAGGTCGCCCGTTCCCAGGCCGCCGACATCGAGTTGGCGCTCGACGCCGCCCACGCCGCCAGGACGGCCTGGGGCCGCACCTCGCCGACCGAGCGCTCGAACATCCTGCTGAAGATCGCCGACCGCATGGAAGAGCGGCTGGAGATCATCGCGCTGGCCGAGACGCTGGACAACGGCAAGCCGATCCGCGAGACCCGCGCTGCCGACGTGCCGCTCGCCATCGACCATTTCCGCTACTATGCCGGCTGCATCCGCGCCCAGGAAGGCTCGATCGCCGAGATCGACCACCACACCTACGCCTACCACTTCCATGAACCGCTGGGCGTCGTCGGCCAGATCATTCCCTGGAACTTCCCGCTGCTGATGGCGGCCTGGAAGCTGGCTCCGGCGCTGGCCGCCGGCAATTGCATCGTGCTGAAGCCGGCCGAGCAGACCCCGATGGCGATCCTGGTCCTGATGGAGATGATCGGCGATCTGCTGCCGCCGGGCGTCGTGAACGTCGTCAACGGCTTCGGCCTGGAGGCCGGCAAGCCGCTCGCCACCAACAAGCGCATCGCCAAGATCGCCTTCACCGGCGAGACCTCGACCGGCCGCCTGATCCTGCAATATGCCGCGGAAAACATCATCCCGTCGACCGTCGAGCTGGGCGGCAAGTCGCCGAACATCTTCTTTGAAGACGTGATGGCCGAAGACGACGAGTTCCTGGACAAGGCGCTGGAAGGCTTCGCGATGTTCGCGCTGAACCAGGGCGAGGTCTGCACCTGCCCGAGCCGCGTCCTCATCCAGAAGTCGATCTACGACCGCTTCATCAAGCTGGCGGTCGAGCGCGTCAAGAAGATCGTCCAGGGCCATCCGCTGGATGGTGGCACGATGATCGGCGCCCAGGCCTCGCAGGAGCAGCTGGAGAAGATCCTCTCCTACATCGAGATCGGCAAGGCCGAGGGCGCCAAGGTGCTGCTGGGCGGCGAGCGTGCCCATCTCGGCGGCGAGCTGGAGGGCGGCTACTATGTCCAGCCGACCATCCTGGAAGGCCACAACAAGATGCGCATCTTCCAGGAGGAGATCTTCGGTCCGGTCGTCGCCGTGACCACCTTCGAGACCGAGGAAGAGGCGCTGGCCATCGCCAACGACAGCGAGTTCGGCCTGGGCGCCGGCGTGTGGAGCCGTGACGGCAGCCGTTACTTCCGCATGGGTCGCGCCATCCAGGCCGGCCGCGTCTGGACCAACTGCTACCACCTGTACCCGGCGCACGCCGCCTTCGGTGGTTACAAGAAGTCCGGCATCGGCCGCGAGACGCACAAGATGATGCTCGACCACTATCAGCAGACCAAGTGCCTGCTGGTCAGCTACAGCCCGAAAGCGCTCGGCTTCTTCTGAGCCCCGCTCCTCCCTATCGGGCAAACCTGGGCCGGGGGCGTGTCCCCCGGCCTTTTTTCTTTCTCCGCGTGGTTTCGTGATAAAGGACCACCATGACCGACCCCACGCCGACAGATCGCGTGATCGCCACCCCTGAAGCCATCGCCCTGCTGGATCGCCTGTCGGCCAAGCATGGGCCGCTGATGCTGCACCTGTCGGGCGGCTGCTGCGACGGGTCGGCGCCGCTCTGCCTGCCGAAGGGGGAGTTCCGGCTGGGCGGGCGCGATCTCTGTATCGGCAAAATCGGCGACACGCCCTTTTGTATGTCCGACGACACTTTCCAATGGTGGCGCAACACCCAGGTCATCCTGGACGTCATCCAGGCGCGCGGCGGCGGCTTCTCGCTGGAGGTGCCGGACGGCGTCCGCTTCACCGCCAGGGCCCGCCTGTTCACCGACGAGGAACTCCCCGGACTTGCCGACCCGCAGCCGGCAGAGAGTATTTGGACAGAGATCATTTAGGCCGAGACCGTTCAGGAGCCGCCCCGCACCATGTCCACCTTCACCGGTCCGCGGATTGGTCTTGCCCGCCGCCATCCCTGGAGTACCCTTGCCGGATCGCATCCGCGGACGGAGAGGGACACGGGAGGGGCAGCGATGTCCGCACAGGAGGCCTCCACGGACGGTGCCACCGTAAATGGCCCGGTGAGACCGGCGCCCGGCGATGGCATGCCGCGCGCCGTCACCCATGCCGAACGTCCGGACGAGGCGGCGCGGGACCTGCGCGCCGGTCTGGGCGAGGCGGCGCTGGAGCTGGTGGTGGTCTTCTGCGCTCCCAGCTATGACCGCAATGCGTTGGCCGACGCGCTGGCGGCGGAGTTCGGCACGGTGCCGGTGATCGGCTGCACCACCGCGGGGGAAATCGGCCCCGGCGGCTATACCACCAACGCCTTGGTGGCGGTGGGTTTCCCGACCGAGGATTTCTGCATCGTCACCGCCCTGGTCGATCATGTCGACCGCTTCGAGATCGCCGACAGCACCGCCATCGCGCGCTCGCTGCTGTCGCGCCGCGACCGCGCGATGGCGAGCCGGCCGGTGCCGCTGGGCGAGGATGCCCGCAGCTTCGCCATGCTGCTGATCGACGGCCTGTCGATGAGCGAGGAGACGGTGGTCAGCGCACTGCACAACGCGCTGATCGACATCCCGCTCTTCGGTGCATCGGCCGGCGACGATCTGCATTTCGAGCGCACCTTCGTCCTGCATGACGGCGCCTTCCACCCCAATGCCGCGGTTGTGGCGCTGTTCACCACCAACCGGCCCTTCACCGTCTTCCGCACCCAGCATTTCGTCAGCTCCGACCGCAAGATGGTGGTCACCGGCGCCGATCCGCAGCACCGCATCGTCCACGAGATCAATGCCGAGCCGGCGGGCCGCGAATATGCCCGGCTGGTCGGGCTGGAGGGGGAGCCGCTGACCCCGATGATCTTCGCCTCGCATCCGGTGGTGGTGCGGGTCGGCGGCCAGTATCATGTCCGCTCGATCCAGAAGGTGAACGACGACGAGAGCCTGACCTTCTTCTGCGCCATCGACGAAGGCATCGTGCTGACGGTGGCGGAGGGAGTCGATCCGGTCTCCAACTTCGACGGGCTGATCGAGGGCATCGAGGCGGAGGTCGGCGCCCCCGACCTGATCCTCGGCTGCGACTGCATCCTGCGCCGGCTGGAGATGGAGCAGCGGCAGCTGAACACCGTCATGTCGGACCGGCTGGCCCGTCACCGCGTCGTCGGTTTCTGCGCCTATGGCGAGCAGGTCAACGGCATGCACGTCAACCAGACCTTCACGGGCGTCGCCATCGGAGGGCGCTAAGCCATGGCCGGCATGCAAACCCGCAACTGGATACTCGACCCCGCCGACCGCATCGCCGAGCTGGAGCGCGAGAACGCCAAGCTCCAGCGCATCAACAAGGTGCTGATGGACCGTGTCGAGCGGTCGATGGATTTCCAGGGCGGCGCCTTCTCGCTGTTCCAGACCGCCATCGTGCTGGAGCAGAAGATCCGCGAGCGCACGCTGGAGCTGGAACGCGCCCTGCACAAGCTGGAGGACAGCAACCGCGACCTCGCCCGCGCCAAGGAGCTGGCGGACACCATGCGCACCCGCCTGTTCGAGGCGATCGAGTCGGTGAACGAGGGGTTCGCCCTGTTCGACTCATCCGACCGGCTGGTGCTGTGCAACCGCAAATACCTGTCCTACTGGCCGTCGGTCGCGGGCCGCATCCAGGCCGGGATCCGCTTCAACGATCTGGTCGCCATGGTCGCCGCCGCCGGCGCGGTCGCCGAGCCGCCGCCCGACGTGTGGCTGCGCGAGCGGATGGAGCACCGCCACGACCTGAAGGGTGTCTTCCTGAACCGGCTGTCCGACGGCCGCTGGATCCAGGTGAACGAGCGGCGCACCCGTGACGGCGGCATCGTTGGCGTCTACACCGACATCACGGTCATCAAGCATGAGGAGGAGCGGCGGCGCGAATCCGAACAGGCGGAGAAGTCCGCCCTGATGATGCTGAACGATCAGCTTCAGCAGGCGAAATCCCAGGCCGATCAGGCCAACCTGTCCAAGACCCGCTTCATCGCCGCCGCCAGCCACGACCTGTTGCAACCGCTGAACGCCGCCCGCCTGTTCGTTTCGGCGCTCGCCGACCTGGAGCAGCCGGACGCGAATGCGGAGCTGGTCGAGAACATCGATGTCGCCCTGGCGTCGGTGGAGGATTTGCTGTCGGCGCTGCTCGACATCTCCAAGCTCGACGCCGGGGCGGTGACGCCGGAGGTCACCGACTTCCCGTTGCGCGGCATCCTGGCGCCGCTCGCCACCGAATATGCGGCGGTGGCGGCAGAACGCGGCATCGACCTGAAGGTGGTCGGATCGGGCGCGGTGGTGCGCAGCGACATGCGGCTGCTGCGCCGGATCGTGCAGAATTTCCTGTCCAACGCGCTGCGTTACGTCCAGGGTGGCCGGGTGGTGGTGGGCTGCCGCCGCACCGGTGACGGCGGCATCCGGATCGAGGTGTGGGACAACGGCCCCGGCATTCCGCGCGACAAGATCGAAGAGATCTTTCAGGAATTCCGTCGGCTCGACACCCCGGTCACCAAGGGGCGCGACCGCGGCATGGGGCTGGGGCTGGCCATCGTCGACCGCGTCGCCCGCATGCTGGGCCACCCGATCACCGTGCGGTCGGAGCCGGGGCGTGGCTCCGTCTTCGCCGTCACCGTTCCGCGCGGGACCGAACGCCGCGCCGTGCGTCCGGCCAGTGTCGCCGCCCGGCCGATGACCAACCGGCTGGCCGGCACCTCGGTGCTGGTGCTGGACAACGAGCCGGCGGTGGTGGCGGGGATGGAGGCGCTGCTGCGTGGCTGGGCCTGCGACGTGGTGTCGGCCACCAACGGCGACGAGGCTTTGGCCCTGCTGTCCGGCATGCCGCAGCCGCCGGATCTGCTGATCGCCGACTATCACCTCGACGACGGGGCGCTCGGCGTCAACGAGGTGGCGCGGCTGCGCGCCGCCTGCGGCCGCATCCTGCCCGCCGTGATCGTCACCGCTAACCGCACGCCTGAACTGGCGGACGAGGCCAAGGCGGCCGGCTGTCTGGTGCTGAACAAGCCGGTGAAGCCGGCGCAGCTGCGCGCGGTGATGTCGGGACTGGTGGGCTGACACGGCTCCCGATGATTTACCGGTAACGCCTTACCGGTCCGGCTGTTGTCGGTTTTATGACCGACCCGGCTGCGTTGCGCGACAAGGCGCTCGAAATCCACCGGCTGCTGTGCACCGTCTACGGCTGCCCGGTCGCCTATTTCCACAGCCTCGACCCGCTGAGCGAGCTGGTGTCGTCGCTGCTGTCGCACCGCACCCGCAATGCGGCGTCCGGCGCAGCCTTCAAGGCGCTGCGGCGACGCTGGCCGGATTGGGAGCCGGTGCGCGACGCCCCGGTCGCCGAGGTGGAGGCGGCCATCGCCGGCGTCACCTGGCCGGAGCAGAAGGCGCCGCGCATCCAGGCCATCCTGCGCCGGATCACCGAGCGGGTCGGCAGCCTGTCGCTCGACTTTCTGTCCGGCATGGCGGTGCCGGAAGCCCGTGCATGGCTGGAGGAGTTGCCGGGGGTCGGGCCCAAGACCAGTGCGGCGGTGCTGAGCTTCTCCACCCTGCGGCAGGTGGCGTTGCCGGTGGACAGCCATCACCACCGCGTCGCCGTACGCACCGGCCTGATTCCCGCCAGCCTTGCCGTCGGTCCGTCCCACGCCGTGCTGTCGGCGCAATTGCCGGAAGATTGGGACGCCCAGCAGGTCTACGACAACCACGAGGTCATGATGCTGCACGGTCAGCGCTGCTGTTACCACCATGCGCCGGCCTGCGACCGCTGCGTGCTGCTGCGGCTCTGCCCGACGGGACAGGCTTTGCGGCCATCGGAGGAAGAGCGGGAAAGGGCGTGAGGGTGGGACGGCTGGGTGGTGGGGATGCCGGATTGGCCTGATCCTGCTATAATGTACCGTCATCGGGTACATGTTGCCGAAAGAGAGGTCGTCATGGGCTACGCTGAGCTGATCAAGAAGCTGCAGGCTTTGCCCGAAGACAAGCAGGCCGAAGTTTTCGATTTCGTCGAATTCCTGGCTGCCCGCTTCGCTGCCACCACGGACGCAGGAAGGGGCGAATGGTCTGGAAGCCAATTTGCCGAGTTCAGCATGGAACAGGCGATGCGGGGGATGGAAGATGACCCAGTTGCATACAGTCGTGACGACCTGCGGGAGGTCTGGCGGTGAAGCGAGCGGGTCAGTTTGCCTTGGTGCCCTTCCCGTTCACCGATCTGGATGGGAGCAAGCTGCGGCCGGTGTTGCTGATCCGACGGGCATCAACCCAATTCGACGATTGGCTTGTCTGTATGGTTTCATCACAGATCCGGCAAGCTGAGCCCGGTCTCGATGAAATTCTCACTCCCGAAGATTCAGACTTTGATGAGTCTGGTCTGAAGGTGGCCAGCGTATTGCGGTTGGGTCGGCTTGCTGTGATTGATGGCAGGCTGTTGAGCGGTCGAATTGGTGAAATTGGCGATGAGCGGCTGGTTCGCTTGCGCCATCGGTTGGCAGCATGGTTGACCGATGTGCCGAAATCACCGGTCTGAAGAAACTGTCTGCGTCGTTTTGTGCATTGCAACACGCAGCCATTCCCAGAATGCAGGGGCAATCATTGCCGGCAGAGCGCATATAAGATTGTGAGAGCGACGAAGACGCCGCTCCGATCTTCATAAGACGAGGCCTGAGGTGATTCACAAGATTTTGGACGCGATCGATACCATCATCGCAGAAAAGCGTCAGAACGGCCAGCTTGATGACTGGCTCAAGAGCGGAGCTGCACGCCGTTTCTGCGAAAAGATTTCGTCCGAGCGCAAACACTACTATCCAGCCCTGCTTCTCTACTTGGAGCGCAATGGCGGGCAGCACGTGTGACAGTATGCCTGTAACGGGAACGGGCCGCGGCATTCCGCGGCCCGCCCGTTTTTGAGGGGGCCTATTCGGCCGCAAGCGGCGCAGGCATCATGCTGCCGGTCTGCTGGAAGCGGGTGTGCCAGGCGAAGGCCTCCTCCAGCAGGTGCGGGGTGTGGCCGCCGCGTTGAAGCGCCCGGCGGTGATAGTCGGCCGCCAGCTCGCGGTAGCTGGGATGGACGCAGTTGCGGATGATGGTCTCCGCCCGTTCGCGTGGCGCCAGTCCGCGCAGGTCGGCCAGCCCGACCTCCGTCACCAGCACGTCGACGTCATGCTCGTTGTGGTCGACATGGGTGACCATCGGCACGACACTGGAGATGGCGCCACCCTTGGCAAGCGACTTGGTGACGAAGATGGCGAGATGGCTGTTGCGGGCGAAATCGCCGGAGCCGCCGATGCCGTTCATCATCTGCGTGCCGTTGACATGGGTGGAGTTGACGTTGCCGTAAATGTCGCACTCCAGCGCCGTGTTGATGCCGATGACGCCCAGGCGGCGGATCACCTCGGGATGGTTGGAGATCTCCTGCGGCCGCAGCAGCAGCCGGCCCTTGTAGGAGCCGATCTTCGGCAGCACCTCGGCATATTTGCCGGCGCTGAGCGTGATCGAGGACCCCGACGCGAAATTCAGCTTGCCGGCGTCGAACAGCTCGAAGGTGCTGTCCTGCAGCACCTCGCTGTACATGGTCAGGTCGTGGAACGGCCCGTCGATCAGCCCGTGCAGCACCGCGTTGGCGATGGTGCCGATGCCGGCCTGGAGCGGCGCCAGCGAGCGGCCGAGCCGGCCCTGCTTCACCTCGCGGCCCAGGAACTCGATCAGGTGGCCGGCGATGGCGTTGGTCTCGTCATCGGGCGGCAGGATGCTGGCGGAACTGTCCTGCTTGCGCGTCACCACGATGGCGGCGATCCGCGACGGGTCGATCGGGATATAGGGCAGGCCGGCACGGCTTTCCGCCGTCACCACCGGGATCGGCTCGCGGAAGGGGCGGCGCGTCGGGATGTAGACGTCGTGCATCCCCTCCAGATCCAGCGGCTGGGTCAGGTTCAGTTCGATGATGATCTTCTCGGCCAGGATGGCGAAGGTCGCCGAATTGCCGATCGAGGTGGTCGGCACGATGCCGCCATTTTCGGTGATGGCGCAGGCTTCGATCACCGCGACATCGACCGGCCCCATCTGGCGCGAGCGCAGCAGTTCCACCGTCTCCGACAGATGCTGGTCGACGAACATCACCTCGCCGCGGTTGATCGCCTTGCGCAGCACCGGGTCGGCCTGGAAGGGCAGGCGGCGCGACAGCACGCCCGCCTCCGTCAGGATCCGGTCGACGTCGTTGCCCAGCGAGGCGCCGGTCATCAGCGTGATCTTCAGCTTCTCCGACGCGGCGCGTTCGGCCAGCGCCAGCGGCACCGCCTTGGCATCACCGGCACGGGTGAAGCCGCTCATGCCCACGGTCATGCCGTCCTTGATGAGAAAGGCGGCCTCTTCCGCCGGCACCACCTTGCCCCACAGGGATTTCAGGCGGATGCGATCTCGGTACATCGGGCGTTCCTTTTATGAGTGCTTTTTGGCGAATGGCGAACGATCCGTTCCCATGCGGTCGCTTTTCTTTTTTGAAAATACTCATAAGGAGGCGCTGTCCGATGCCGCAATTGTTCGTCCGGAATATCAGGCAACGCTCAAGTGAATGGGTGGGCGAATATCGGCGGATCGGTGCACAATGCGGACAGTGACTTGGGAAAATATCGGAAGGATTTGGTGAAACTCAGTTTCGTTCATCGGCATTTGTGCCGTGCTGCCGATCCTGCGCCTGGGCACCCACGGGCTTGTCGATGCCGGGGAAGAGGGCGTACCATCGTCCTCTCCAACCGATTTCAGGAGTCCGCCGGCGTGGCGTCCCCGCATCGGCCGACCGTCAGCACCCGCAGCTATGACGGGAATGAACGGCGGCACGCGCATGACCATCACCAGATCGTGCTGCCCATCGCCGGAACGCTCGACATGGAGGTCGGCGGCGCCTGCGGCCGGGTGGGCGATGGGCGTGGGGTGCTGGTGGCGGACGGGGTGCCGCACAGCTTCCGCAGCGGCGGGACCAACCGTTTCGTCGTTCTGGATGTGCCGGCCGCCGGGCTGATGCCACAGGCGGCGGTGCGCGCCTGCGACGCCTTCTTCGCCATCGACGGCGCACTGGACGGGCTGGTGCGCTATCTGGCGGCAGAGGCGGCCGACCGGCCGCTCGATCCGGTGCTGGCCCATCATTCGGCGGGGCTGCTGCTGCGCGCGCTGGAAACCCGCCAGCCGCCGCCTGTGTCAAGCGACCCCATCGATCGCGCCCTGGCCCTGATGGCGGAACGTTGCGCCGAACCGCTGACGGTGGCGGAGCTGGCGGAGGCGGCCGGTCTGGCGCCCAGCCGCTTCCACGAACGTTTCCGCGCCCGCACCGGCAGCACCCCGTCCGCCATGCTGGCAGATCTGCGGCTGGACCGGGCGGAGGCGCTGCTGCGGGACGGCAGTCTGCCGCTGGCCGAGGTGGCGTTGGCGGTCGGATTCTCCGACCAGAGCGCCCTGACCCGCAGCCTGCGGCGGCGGCGCGGCACTACGCCGGGGGCGGTGCGGAAGCCTAGATAGCGCGGGCCGCCTCGACGATCACCGCCGCCACCGCATCGGGGCGGGACAGGTGGGGAGCGTGGCCGCTCTCGACCTCCACCGTCCGGGCGCCGATGCGCGAGGCGGTGGCGCGCAGGAAGTCCGGCGGCAGCATGCGGTCCTGCCCGGCGACGACATACCAGGCAGGCCTGCTCTTCCAGGCGGCGGCGCTGACCTTGGTGGCGAAGCAGGCAGCCGCGACCGGCCCCTGGGTGGCGGCCAGCAGGGCGGCGTCCTCCGCCGGCAGATCCTGGGCGAAGTTGCGGGCCATGGCCTCCGGCGTCAGGGTCAGGAAGCGCCCCTTGTCCACCGAGACGCCCGACAGGCCGGCCGACGGCGGGAAGGGCTTCAGCGTGTCGTTCGGCGACTGCCCGACGTCGGGGGCGAAGGCGGCGACATAGACCAGGGACTTCACCCGCTCCTGCCCGCCGATTTGGGTGATGACCGCCCCGCCCCAGGAATGGCCGACCAGCACCACCGGCCCCTTGGTCCGGTCGATGGCGCGCTGGACATGGGCGGCATCGTCCTCCAGCGAGACCAGCGGGTTCTGCACCGCGACCGCCGCGAAGCCCTCCGCCTGCAGGCGGGGAATCACCCGGCCCCAGGAGGAGCCGTCGGCGAAGGCGCCATGGACGAGGATGATGGTCGGGGTTTGGCTCATGGAAAGGCTCCCGCTGGCGGTAGGACCCGCCAGTGAGAGCATGGGGAGAGCCGGACCGTCCAGCCGGGGGCAGGCCCTTTTCCTCTGTGTGGAAAAGGGCTTGGTCATCATTCCGCCGGCTGCTGGCTCGTGCGCCGGCCAAAGGTGGCGACGCGGTAGACGTACCAGAGGGCGATACCGGCGGCGACGATGTTGGAGACCGGGTTCAGCCAGCCGGCGACCTGCTGGTAGCGGTCCTCCAGCAGATAGCCGGCGGTGGCGAGGAAGCTGGTCCAGATCACGGTGCCGACGGTGGTGTAGAGCAGGAAGGGACCAAGCGCCATGGTCGACACCCCGGCGGGAATCGAGATCAGCGTGCGCACCGCCGGGATCATCCGGCCGATCAGCACCGCCCGGGCGCCGCGCTCGCGGAAATGGGCGGCGGCCTCGTCCACCTCCTCCGGTGCGATGGTCAGCCAGCGGCCATGGCGGGCGGCCCATTGTTTCAGCCGGTGGCTGCCGACCCAGCGGCCGATGCCGTACCAGAACAAGGCACCCGCCACAGCCCCCGCCGTGCCGGAGACGATGATCATTGGCAGGCCGAGGTCGCCGCGCGCGGCGGTGAAGCCGGCCAGCGGCAGGATCAGTTCCGACGGGATGGGGGGAAACAGATTCTCCGCGAACATCAGCAGAGCGACACCGAGATAACCCGTCTGCTCCACCAAACCGACGATCCAATCGAACACGTCCATCCTCCTCGTGCCTGCCGGCCCACCACTGGGCCAACACGGGATATGGGGATTGGTTGCACGGAAGGGCTCGCGCCGGACGGCGGCTCTGCTTATGTTTGCAGGTGCAACGATTGGACGGACGGAGAAGGTGCCAATGGCGGCGATCAAGCTCGACCGGCATGAGAAGGGCATCCTGGCGGCCCTCCAGGAGAACGCCCGCCTAACCATGCAGGAACTGGGCGAGACCGTCGGCCTGTCGGCCTCCCCCTGCTGGCGCCGGGTGCGGTCGATGGAGGACATCGGCGTCATCCGCCGTTACACGGTGCAGCTCGACCCGCGCAAGTTGGGGCTGGGCGAGTGCGTCTTCGCCCATGTCACGCTGGAACGCCACAAGGAGAACGCGGTCGAACAGTTCGAGACCGCCATCGCCGGCATGCCGCAGGTGCTGGAATGCTTCGCCGTCACCGGTGACGCCGATTATCTGCTGCGCATCGTCGTGCCGACCACCGAGGATTATGGCCGCTTTCTCAGCGAGCGCATCTTCTCCATCCCCGCGGTGTCCCACGTCAAATCGAGCGTCACCCTCAAGGAGGTGAAGTTCGAGACCCGGCTGCCGCTGGACCATCTGGAATGACCGGAATTCGGCCATGAAAAAGCCCCCGCTCCGATGGAGCGGGGGCTTTTTCACATCACAACGACCGATGAGAGATCAGGCCATCTCGACGCGCTGAGCCTCGGGGCCCTTGGCGCCCTGGCGGATGGTGACGCGGACCTGCGCACCGTCGTCCAGGCCGTTGATGCCCGACCGCTCCAGCGCACGGATGTGCACGAAGATGTCCTTGCCGCCGGTCGACGGGGCGATGAAGCCGAAGCCCTTCGACACGTTGAACCACTTCACGGTGCCGTCGACGACCTCCCCGCTGTCCGAATCGCCGTAGCTGTCGGCGCCGTAACCGCCGCGGCCGCCGCCGTAGCTGTTGCCACCGCCGTAGCCGCCGTCGTTGCCCCAGCTGTCACGCTCGCGCGGGGCGCGCGACGGACGGCTCGGAGCGGCGGTCGAGGTGTCGACCGCGTGGATGGTGGCGACCTGCGGGCCCTTCGGGCCGCGCGACAGGTCGCAGGTGATGGTGGCGCCTTCGGGCAGGCTGTCGTGTCCGCAGAACTGCAGAACCGTGGAGTGCAGGAAAGCGTCGGGCGACCCATCGTCGGGGGTGACGAAGCCGAAGCCCTTGGTGGCGTTGAACCACTTGACGGTGGCGCGGATGTCGCGCTGGGTGATTTCAGGAGCGCGGAAGGAAGAGCGCTGCGGACGGTCGAACATCAGTTATCGTCTCATCTGTCGTGTTAAACCCCATCCCGGCAAAAACCAAAGAAGGGACACCCGGAACAGGGCGAGCGAAGGATGATCGGTTCCGACCCATAATTCAATCAGGATCGCGCATTTTCCCCATACGCGCACAACAAAAGCTCCGCCGCCGCCTGACAGGCGGGCGGGGCGGGGCGATTCCACCGTTTTTGTGCAGGTGCAGCGTGACGATTCAGCCGCGACTCAGATCGGAACCGGTCAGGCGCCGTGGCACTTCTTGTATTTCTTGCCGCTGCCGCAGGGGCAGGGGTCGTTGCGGCCGACCTTGGGGCCGCTGCGCGGACGGGCGCCGAGCTGGCCGTCCACATAGTACCAGCGGCCGTCCTGGTGGGTGAAGCGGCTGGTCTCGTGATGGGTCATCGGCTTGCCGTTCATGCTGAAACGGGCGACGAACTCGACGATGCCCTCGCTGTCGCCGGGCTGGCCGGCTTCGGTCGAGCGGATCTCCACGCCGGTCCACACGCTGTTCTTCGCCCAGGTCTCGATCTCTTCCCGGTTGAAGTCGTCGCGGGTGCTGGGCAGCAGCGTGTCGTGCAGATAGTCGATGTTGCCGGTGGCGAAGGCGGAATAGCGCGAACGCATCAGCGCCTCGGCCGTCGGGGCGGGCATGCCGGCCAGATAGGGTCCGCAGCAGGCGTCCAGCGGCTTGCCGGAACGGCAGGGGCAGTCGGCGGCGGTCTGGGTGGTGTCGGTCATGGCCTGCTCTCGGGTGATGGCGGGGCGGGTGATGGCTGAACGAACGATGGTATGGTCCGGCTTCGCGGGGCGCATCCATAGCGCAGCCGTGCGCCGCTTCTCAAGAGGCAGGTTGGCGCGAATGGCTGCCAACCGGCCCGGTCTTGCGCCGGGACTCCCGCCCGGTTATCAAGCGGCCCCATCCCAACCCCGTCCGGAAGGCCGCCCGCCGATGCCTGCGAAAGCGCCCCGCAAAGCCGCCGCCCCCCGGCAACGCCCCGACCTGTCGCTGGAGGCCGGCTTCGGCCCCGGCCGACGCGTCTGCGGCATCGACGAGGTCGGGCGCGGCCCGCTCTGCGGCCCGGTGGTCGCCGCCGCCGTGGTGCTGCCGCCCGAAGGGCTGCCGCCGGAGATCGCAGCGCAAATCAACGACAGCAAGGCGGTGACCCGCCGCCTGCGCGAGGAGATCGAGCCGGCGATCCGGGCGCACGCGCTCGCCTTCGCCATCGCCGAGGCGTCGGCCGCCGAGATCGACGATCTCAACATCCACAAGGCGACGCTGCTGGCGATGAGGCGGGCCTATCTGGCGCTGCCCGGCCCGGCCCCCGACGCGGCGCTGGTGGACGGCAAATTCACCCCGGACATCGCGTGCGAGCGGGTGGCGGTCGTCAAGGGCGACAGCCGCAGCCAGTCCATCGCCGCCGCCTCTATTCTCGCCAAAGTGGCGCGCGACAGCGAGATGTTGCGGTTGTCGGTCCAGTATCCACACTATGGATGGGACCGAAACGCCGGATATCCAACGCCCGAGCATCTGGACGCGCTGACCCGCCATGGTGTCACGCCGCATCACCGAGTCAGTTTTGCACCAGTGAAACGTCAAAAGGCACTAAGCGGCTGAGCCGTCGTCACTTGGCAAAGAAAGCTGTTGACGGCGACTCGGACGAGACTCATTGTCCGGCCGAGTCCCAGTTCTTTGCCGGTCGTATCATGCTCCCTGAAAACCGTATCCTGGTCGGCGATTGCATCGCTCTCATGAACGATCTGCCGCCCGCATCGGTCGATCTCATCTTCGCCGATCCGCCCTACAACTTGCAGTTGGGGGGTGAGTTGCTGCGGCCGAACCACACCCGCGTCGCCGGGGTGGATGACGAGTGGGACAAGTTCGACGATTTCGAAGCCTATGACCGCTTCACCCAGGACTGGATGGCGGCGGCGCGCCGCATCCTGAAGCCGGAAGGCTCGCTGTGGGTGATCGGCAGCTACCACAACATCTTCCGCGTCGGCGCCACCTTGCAGAATCTGGGCTTCTGGATTCTGAACGACATCGTCTGGCGCAAGACCAACCCGATGCCGAATTTCCGCGGCACCCGCTTCGCCAACGCCCACGAGACGATGATCTGGGCGGCCCGCGACAAGGACGCGCGCTATCGCTTCAATTACGACGCGATGAAGAGCCTCAACGAGGATCTTCAGATGCGCAGCGACTGGCTGCTGCCGATATGCAGCGGCGGCGAGCGGCTGCGCGACGAGGAGGGCAAGAAGACCCACCCGACGCAGAAGCCGGAATCGCTGCTGTACCGGGTGATCCTGTCCTCGTCCCGTCCCGGCGACGTGGTGCTTGATCCCTTCTTCGGCACCGGCACCACCGGCGCGGTCGCCAAGCGGCTGGGCCGCAAGTGGATCGGGCTGGAGCGCGACGATACCTACGTCAAGGCGGCCCAGGCCCGCATCGACGCGGTGGAGGAGGCGCCGGAGGCGGCGATCCTCGACACCCCGCCCAAGCGCAGCGCGCCGCGCATCCCCTTCGGCTGGGTGGTGGAGCGCGGGCTGCTGCGCCCCGGTTCGACCCTGTTCGACCAGCGCCGCCGCGTCGCCGCCCGGGTGCGCGCCGACGGCACGCTGATCGGCTCCGGTCCACGCGGCGACCATCGCGGCTCGATCCATCAGGTGGGGGCGGCGATGGCCGGCCTGCCGGCCTGCAACGGCTGGACCTTCTGGCATTACGAGGAGGGCGAGGATCTGCGCCCGATCGACGTGCTGCGCGAGCGCATCCGTTCGGAGATGCACTGAGTCCATCCCAGACCTGTCCGTCTGGCATGGGGGCCGAGGGGGACGGCTGCTTGGCAGTGGTGGCGTTGCCGTGTTAGGGCTGTCGCCCATGAACAAGCTCTTCGCCACCGTCACCGCCCCGGTGCCGCGCTCGGCCCCGGCGGTGCTGTCCACCCGTTGTTTCGTGCGCGATCTGGTGATGGACGCGCTGATCGGCGTCTATGCCCATGAACGGGCGAAGCCCCAGCGCATCCGCCTGAACCTGGATCTCGAGGTGATCGCCCCCGGCGTCACCGGTGAGGACATGGCGACCATCGTCAAGGGCGTCGTCACCCAGGGTCACGTCACGCTGGTGGAAACGCTGGCCGAACGCATCGCCGAGCGCTGTCTCGCCGACGCCCGGGTCACCATGGCCAAGGTGCGCGTGGAAAAGCTGGACGTCTTCCCCGACGCCGCCAGCGTCGGCGTCGAGATCGAGCGCGCACGGGGGTAAGGGTGCCGCACAGGGGTGAGGGTGGCTCAGGCCCTCACCGAACTCCTTTTTACCGCCGCATCGGCACCGCCCGCTTGACCAGCCGGCGGTCCATGTCGGCGCTTGCCACCGTCGGCTCGCCCAGGCTGCGCATGACGAAGGCGAAGGTGTCCATCACCCGGTCCAAGACGATCTCGTTGTCGTCCGGCCGGCGGCTGACCGACACCACGGCATAGCCGGCAGCGCGGGCCACCGCCGGTTCCCCGCGCAGGCCGCGCACGCCCCAGCCCGCCAGCGCATCCTTGCAGCGGAACAGCTCGGCGGCGAAACCGCCGGCCGACTGGGTGCGGCCGACCACATAGGCGGCGGCGACCGCCAGCGGCGCCAGCAGCCCGTCCCAATCCAGGCAATCCTCCCGCCCGACCCACACCCCGCCGACCGAGCAGGCGGCGGCGCCGATCGCCTCGCCCAGCCCGGCGCGGAAGGCGCGCAGGGAGGCCACCGCGTCGGCCGCCGGCATCGGTTCCACCCGGCGTCCCTCCGGCATCAGCATCAGCCGGCCTGCCCATTCCGACGAGGGTGGCAGCTGTTCGGTCAGGCGCGCGAGCAGCGCCTCGCGGGCGGCGGCGAAGGGGACGACCTCGGACATCGGGGCCTGCGGCAATGGTGGGGAGGGGAGGGCGAGAAAAAGCCTGAGATGCCGGGAACTGTCAAGAGCAAGCCCATGCGGCGGCAACCCATGGCTGTTCTTGGTGCGCGTTGTCACAGGCCAGGGGCGCGAAACCGGCCCTGCCCGGAAAAAATACGAAGCTTTGCGTTTTTCCGCTTGCCAGGGTCGGTCAACAGCCATATAAGGCGGGCCTCCGTTCCCGGTTAGCTCAGTTGGTAGAGCAGCGGACTGTTAATCCGCTTGTCGCTGGTTCGAGTCCAGCACCGGGAGCCATCACGCGGGTGTAGCTCAGTTGGTTAGAGCGCCGGCCTGTCACGCCGGAGGCCGCGGGTTCAAGTCCCGTCACTCGCGCCATTCTCTTATATCTCCTTCAGAAGTTGTCGATGCGGATGATCGCGACTGCCCCAGCGGGCAGCTTCGCGCTATCATGCTTTCTTCGCCGTGTTCACGATGCGGCCGATGGCGCCGGTTTCCTGTTGAACGGAGTCCGCGCGCCGCAACGGCCGTGCGCATCTCGGATCGAGAATTGCCGGGGAGGAACCGCTCATGCGTTTGTCTGACAAGGTCGCCGTCGTCACCGGTGGGGGATCGGGCTTCGGCGAGGGCATCGCCCGACGCTTCGCCGCCGAAGGAGCCCGCGTCATCGTCGCCGACCTGGACGAGGCCGCCGCCGGCCGCGTCGCCGACAGCCTGGGAGAGACGGCGCTTGCCGTCCGCGCCGACGTCGCGGTAGGGGAGGATTACGAGGCCATCGTCTCGGCGGCGCTGGGCGAATTCGGGCGGCTCGACATCCTGGTCAACAATGCCGGCTACACCCACCGCTACGGCTCGATGCTGGATGTGGACGAGGCCACCTTCGACCGCATCTATGCCGTCAACGTGAAGTCGATCTATCACAGCGCCATCCACGCCGTGCCGGTCTTCCGCGCCCAGGGCGGCGGCGTGATCCTGAACATCGCCTCCACCGCCGGGCTGCGGCCGCGGCCGAACCTGACCTGGTACAACGGCTCCAAGGGCGCGGTCATCACGCTCACCAAATCGATGGCGGCGGAACTGGCGTCCGACAATGTCCGGGTCTGCGCCATCGCCCCGGTCGCCGGCGAGACCGGCATGCTCCACCGCTTCATGGGGCAGGACACGCCGGAACGCCGCGAACAGTTCCTCAGCAGCATCCCGCTGGGGCGCCTGTCGACGCCGGGAGACATCGCCAACGCGGCGCTGTATCTCTGCTCCGACGAAGGGGACTTCCTGACCGGTGTCTGCCTGGAGGTCGATGGCGGGCGGTGTATCTGAAGAAGAGCTAGCCCCCCACCTGACCTCCCCCGCTGGGCGGGGGAGGGACTGCCTCCGCTTTTCCGGACGGGCACTCGCTCCCTCCCCCGCCCAGCGGGGGAGGATTGGGGCCGGGGCGAGTGGCGTTGTCAGCCTGCACCTTCTCAACCACCACCACCTCAACCACATCCTCCTCCCGCTTTTCGTCCGGCAGGATGGCGTCGAGCAGGCGGGCGATGTCGTCGGTGGGCCGCAGGGCGCCATAGCCCGGCGCGTTGTAGTCCCAGTCATAGTCGGCGAAGCCGCGGAAGCCGGCGATCACCGGGTCGCTCACCCAGGCCTTGCGCAGAGCCTCACGGCGGAGTTCCGCCGGCACATTGTTGCGCAGGAAGCCGGTGTAGTCGCTGTCGGCCCCCAGACTGTCCAACGGGGGCAGGTCCGGCGCCTCCTCCTCAACCGCAGCCTCCTCACTCACCTCGGCCTCGGCGGTCTCCACCGTCAGTTCTTCGGGCGGCCCCTCCGCCCGTGTCTCGCGCTTTAACCGCGACCAGCGGCCTAGGAAGCCCTCCTCCACCACGCGCTCAACCATGCTGCGCCTGCCCGGTCCTGCGGTGCCGCGCCAGGGCTTCCGGATCGGCGCGGTCGCGTTTGCGCTTGTGGAAGGGACGCTCGACATAATGGCGGGCGACGAAGCCGTCCATCCACAACACCAGCGGGATCGGCAGCGGCAATGCCTCGATCACGTCGTCGCCGGCTTCGGCATGGGCGTCGATCTCGCCGGGGTCGACGGTGACTGCCAGCAGCCGCACCCCCGGCGCCGGGCCGCCCGGCCGCAGGATGACGTAGGCGCTGGGGCTGCCGCCGTCGAGATTGTGCTTGTAGTTCTCAGCCTCGGTCGGGAACAGGGCGATCTCGGCGGTGCCGGCGTAATGGCGGGTCCAGTCCGGCCCTTCGGCCAACACGCTCCAATCGACCAGGGTGGGATCGGCCGGGACCAGCATCACCGGCTGCCAGCGCGCCTCGATCCAGGGGTTGTCGACGCGCCGACGCTCCACCACCACGCCGACGCTGCGCCGTTCGGCGCGGTCGGGCGGCGAGGTTGGAGTGGTGGGGGTGGCTGTGGAGGACGGGAACTCGCTGGGCATTGTCGGTGTTCCTGATGGGCTGGGGCCGGACGGCCGAAGCCGGACTCTGTCCCCGCTACAACGCGCCGGCGGCGGTTTGGTGCCGCCGCGCCCCGGGACTCCAACGGCTTTCCCCGAAAGACCAATGTTCAAGAGGAAGGATGCGCCATGCGCAAGTTCGCCGCCGCCTTGCTGCTGTCGGGGCTCCTGTCCGGCCTGCCGTTGCCGGCGTCAGCCCAGCAGGCGGATCAGCAGCCGAACCAGCAGCCCGGATCCGGCCAGCCGGCGGCACCGGTCGAGTCCGGATCGAAGGAGTCGGCCGGCGACGCGCTTGCCCGCGACGGCAAGGTGCAGCAGAGCCAGGATCCGCATCCCACGGCCCAGGGCACCAGGTCGCCCAATCCGGGGAGTTCCGCCGCCACCGGCAGCCGGGACTTGCAGCAGGCGCTCGCCGATGTGCGCCGGGCGCCGCCCGACCTCAACGGCACCCCAGTGCCGCGTCCGAACCAGTGGGCAAGCGAACCGGACCAGCCGAACGAGCCGACCCGGTCGCAGAATCCCTCCGATCTGACCAGCCAGGAGGTGAAGTGACGGGTGCTTAACCCGACACCCGGCGTCCGCGGACGCGGATCAGGCCGCTGCCCTCGGGATCGGCGCGGTCCGGCTTCAGCATCGCTTCCAGCAGCCGGGCGTCGCTGGTCCAATAGGGGACATACCAGGCACGGTCGGGGTCCATCACCAGCGCGCGCCGGTTCGCCGCGTCATAGGCGCCCAGTGGTGCGATGTGGCCCATTCCGACGTCGCCGGTCAGCGTGCCCTGGTCGAAGGCCAGCAGGATGATGTCGTCGGCGCTGCGCTCGTTGTCGGACAGGATGCGGCGCAGCTCCGCCAGCGTCGCGGGGGAGGTGTCGCGCGGGCGCCAGACCTCCACCTCGGCATCGATGCCGTAGGCGTTCAGGCTGCGGTGGACATAGGCGATCAGCTCACCAAAGGAGATGCCCTCGCCGTCGTCGGCGGTGGCGTCCCGCCAATGATCGTCGTCCAGCCGGTCGAGCAGCTGCTTGTCGGTGACCAGCCGTTCCGATGCCAGCCCCGGCAACCCGCGCAGCGCGTTCAGCATCATCACCACGCTGGTCACCGAGCAGGAGGCCCCGGTCGTCTGCGGCACGTAGAAAGGGCTGAGAGCCCAGTAATCCGGGGCCGGGGCGGTGCGGACGAAATCGACCGAGCGGGTGATCGGAACCGCATCCGGGCCGAATTTCGGCTTCCTGTCGTCCTGCGCCAACACGGGCGCCACACAGGCGGTCCATAGCAGGAGGCTGGCCCCCAGGGTCTTCGCCACGGCTCCTACGGTCCACGTCGCTTGCGTCATCGGAAACTGTCTCGGTCCGTCCGGTCTGGAATGGGGATGCGCCCCGCCGGGTCTGCGGCGGGATGCCGCATGCATATGGTGCGCTGCGGCACCGGCGCCAAGCAGGGGGCACGGCTGCGCCGATTGCGCTTGCGCCGGGTGCTCAAGCCGTTTTGGGGAAGGTTTTCCGAAATGCATGTGGGCGGAGCCTCCGTTGCTCGACCTCCGAGCAAAACAGGCTCCGCCCACCGCGGGGGCCGGCGCGTCGAGGGCGTACCCCCGATGCACTGGTCCTATCGTCAGGATCGTCTGTCGCTAACAGGCGATCAGACGCCGTCCCAGAAATGCTCCAGCCCGACCGCACCGACGCCCTCGGCCCCCATCTTCGCCCAGGCGAGGTCATGGATTCCCATGGCGAAGGCCGGCGAGGAGGACTGGAGCGAATAGTCACCCCAATAGGCGTTGTTGAACATCGGCTTGGCGATCACGTCATGGTCGCCGTATTTCGGCACGTTGTAGACGAGGTTGTTGTCGATGACGAAGTCGTTGGCGCTCAGCAGCTCGGTGTAATCGTCCAGCGGCAGCGTGCCCATCACCACGTTCTTGGTGATCGTGTTGTTGTGCGGGTCGCCGGCGGTGCCGTGCACCGGTTGCCATTCGATGCGGATGAAGTCTTCCTTGTTGCTGGCGATGACCGAGAAGTTGTTGGTCACCACGTTGTTGTCGCCGCCGTGGATCTGCACAGAGGCCCAGTCGGCGTCCTTGATGAAGTTGTCCTTGACGGTGATGCCGCCGGCCATGTCGTCCAGATAGATGCCGAAGCCCTTCTGGCCGGACAGCCAGGTGTCCTGGTTGCTGGTGGCCAGCCCATTGGCATGCTCGATCCGGTTGCCCTGGATGATCATGCCGGTGTCGACGCTGGACCGGCCCAGGATCTCGATCGCGCCGCCGTCGGCGGTCTCCAGACCGGTGTAGGAGATGTGGTTGTACTGGATGACGTTGTTGTGGTTCACCGTGTTGGTGGTGCCGCCGTAATCCTTGAACGAGATGCCGTAGCGGGCGCTGTGGTCGATGTCGTTGTTGGAGATCAGGTTGTTGTCCACCCCGGTGCCGATGATGCCGGCGACCGCCTTGTGCACCTCGCCGATGTTGCTGATGGTGTTGGCATAGATGCTGTTGCCGTTGCTGCGGCCGTCCATCTCGATGCCGTTTTCCGCCAGATGGTTCAGCGTGTTGTGGGCGATCTGGTTGTTGGACGAGCCGGACCCCAGATGGATGGCGGTGCCGACGTTCAGGAAGCTGTTGTCGCTGATGTGGTTGCCGCTGGCCTTCAGCAGGTCGAGCGCGTTGCCGCCGGTGGTGGTGTTCTTGAAGGTCAGCCCGTCGATGGTGACGTCGCTGGCGCCGTTCAGCCGAACCAGCGTGCCCAGCCGCGGCACCTCCACGCCGGTGGAGACGAAGTTGGAGCTGGCCGCCTTGTAGAGCAGCGCGCCGTCGCTGGTCCGCCAGGCGAACTCGCCCGCCTGATCGACGTAAGCGGCATTGTTCAGCAGCTTGTAGGTGGTGCCTTCCGCGAAGGGCAGGGAGGCCCCGTTCTTCAGCGTGATGGTGCGGGTGGAGGCATTGAAGCTGGCGATGCTGCCCAGCGTGTCGCCCAGCCGCTCGGCATCCATGATCTGGATGAGCGTGCCCGGCTGGATGTCGGCGGTGGTGACATCGGTGCCGTGGGATCGGATGGACCAGCCGCTCGGCCCCGCCGAGGCGGCGTCGGCGAAGTGCCAGCCGCTGGTGACGTCGGCGCTGTCATAGGCGAACTTCTCCGCCAGATGCTGGCGGACGTCGCCGACGACCAGATCCAGGTTCGTGGCGGTGCCGAGCTTGGCCGAATAGAGGCCGTTGCCCTCGCTGGTGAAGCTCTTCACCACTTCGCCGCCGCTCAGCACCGGCTTCTCGCCGGGATAATTCTGGAAGCTGTGGCCGTTGTCGAGCGCGGTCAGCTCCAGCGTCTTGGTCAGGTGGTAATCGCCGGCGCGGATGTAGGTGGTGTCGATGGTCGGGTCGGCCCGCATGGCGGCCTGCGCCTTCTCCAGGCTGGCGAAGGGGCCGTCGGTGCCGTCGGCGTTCGGCGCCGCCAGCTTGCCGGACCACGTGTCCTTGCCGTTGGTGGCGACGTAGAAGGCCGGCTTGGTCGGGGCGGTCGGCACCGGCGTCTGTGTGGACGGCGTGTCGCTGAACAGGTCGGTGCCGGCCTTGATGTTCAGGGCGCCGCCCCAATAGAGGCCTTCCTGGCCGGCGACCACGTCCTTGCCGTCGACCGCCCCCTTGTCATAGGTGACGATGCTGTCGGTGGCGGCCACCGTGTGGCCGTTGATGGAGACCGACTTGACGAACAGGTTGCGGTCGACGCCGTTCACGGTGGCGTCGTTGTCGTACCAGACCTGGACCGTATGGGCCTTGGTCGGGTCGACGTCGGTGGTGAACTTGTAGCCGGCGGTGGTGGCGGTCGCCTTGGCGTCGCCGATCACCTGGCCGTCGACCAGCAGCTTGAAATGCGCCGCCTGACCGCCGGCCGAGGTGCCGGAGGCGTTGACGATGATGTCCACCGACTTGCTCGGCGGCGGCGGGGGAGGGGGGACATAGGCGCCGCCGAAATACTCCTCCGGCACGCCGAAGGTCAGGGCGCCGCCCCAATAGAGGCCTTCCTGGCCGGCGACGACGAACTTGCCGTCCACCGGACCCTTGTCGTAGGAGGCCATGTCCGAGGTCGACGCGATGGTCTGGCCGTCGATGTTGATCGACTTGACGAACAGGTTGCGGTCGACGCCGTTCACGGTGGCGTCGTTGTCGTACCAGATCTGGATCTTGTGGGCCTCGTTCGGGTCCACGTTGGCGGTGAAGGTGTAGTTGGTGGGCGAGGTGGCGTTGACCCAGGCATCGCCGACCACCTGATCGTCGACCAGCAGCTTGAAATGGGGAGCCTGGCCGGCGGCGCTGACGCCATAGGCGCTGACCTTGATGGTCGTGGTCATGGTGGAGGCCGGCTCGGCGCCCGGCGCCGTTGCGGTCGACGGGAACAGGGTGGCGGGCAGCGGCACATTCAGGGCGCCCGGCCAATACATCTCGGTCTGGCCGGCGATGACGTTCAGGCCATCGACCTTGCCGGTGTCGTACTGGACGGACGGATCGATCGCCAGGATGGTCTTGCCGTTCACCTCGAACGACTTGACATACAGGTTGCGGTCCTCGCCGTTAACCTTGTCGTCGTTGTCATAGACCAGCTGCAGGGCGTGGGCCTTGTCGGCCGGCACGGTGGCGGTGAAGACGTAACGCGACTGGGTGGCGGAGGAGACGGTGGCCTCACCGATGCTGGTGCCGTCCAAAAGCAGTTGAAAATGCGGCCATTTTCCGCCGGCCACATCGCCCCAGGCATTGACCGCGAAGGTGACCTGGATCGTGCCGTCGGTGTTGGTGGTAGCCATTTTGGAACTCCGCTTTATGGGTATCGCCTTGTTCCGCAGGCTCGTCTGTTAGCCTTAATCGGGTACTAACACTTATAGTTAGGAAATTATGAATGACGGCGTTTTCCGTGGCATGAATGAGACAAAAAACGGACGATCGTTTTTTAAGCGAATCAGGAGGAAATGAAACATTTCCACACTGCCGGAAGCGGCAAGCTGTAATCGGCAGTTTTTGCCCGGCTGACTCGGATTTGGCCGTCTCTGTTCGGAAGGTTCATTGTGGATGAAGGTGGGCAGGTTCCTTTTTTGGAAATTCGACTTGCGGGCCGCTCCGAAAAGCGCCGTTACGGTATCGCTGTCGGTGCGGATCAAACGCCGCGGATCACCATCCGGGAGGTGCCGTCGAGCGGTCGTACGCACCGGCCTCATGGCCTCGGTTCATCGCGGCATGCGGCTTTGCGGCGTTTGGTAAACCTCGCTGAAATGCGTGCGGAACAGGCGCATGGCCGGTGTCAGCTCGACCCCTTGGCGCCAAGCCAGGCCGACATCCATCGCCGGAACCCGCTCGCGCATGATGATCGTCTCGATCCGTTTGCCTTCCAGTGACCATGGCCGATAGACCATGTCGGACAGGATGGTCACGCCCTGGCCGTTGGCGACGGTGGAGCGAACGGCTTCGATCGACGAGGTGCGCAGCCGGACATTGGGGCGAAAGGGTGAGGCGCTCCAGTAGCGGGTGGTCCAGTGGGCGGCCTCGTCGACGGTCAGCATGATGTAGGGGTGCTCGGCCACATCCTGGAGCCCGACGGAATCGAGTTCGAGCAGCCGGTGCCCGGCCGGCACCCACAGGCGCCGCTGGCTGCCGATCAGCGTTTCGGTCGTCAGTTCCGGATTGCTGATGTTGGAGGTCAGGACCACCGCCATGTCGAGCCGACCGGTGATCAGATTGTCCTCGATCATCTCGCGCGTCAGCTCGTGGATGTGGATGCGCAGGTTGGGGTAGCGCCGTTCCAGCCGCTCCAGATGCTGCGGCAGAAAATATCCCAGAACCGTATAGCTGGCGCCGATCGACAGGCTGCCGGCGACCTCAGCCGCCATATCCGCCGGATGCAGCGCCTCCTCGACGCTCGCCATGATGCGGTGGCTCGCGGCCAGGAAACGGCGGCCGGTGTCGGTCAGCTCCATGCCCTGTGCGGTGCGGACGAACAGCCGCCCGCCGACCTCCGCCTCCAGCTCCTTGATGGCGGAGGTGATCGCCGACTGGGAAATCGACAGCTCGCGCGCCGCCCGTGACACCTGCCCGAGATTGGCGGTGGCAAGGAAATATTTCACGTGGCGGAAATTCAGCATATCAAACCCCGGATTTTGCCATAAGATATTATCGAAAAATCAGAATATGCCTAAATCCTGCACAGGCCAAGGCCATCCCATAGTGGCTGAATTCCGCTGTCTTGCCTGATTTTCGAGCGAATTTTGACGACGGAAAAACAGATAAAGCAATCGCAAAAATTAGAAATTGCAAAGGGTAGGGAACGGCATACGCTCATATGGCAAGGCAGCCATTCCACGGACTCATCCCTGGGGCTCAGCACCCCCGGTTCCGTAAGCAAGCAAGGGAGTAACGCGTTGGCTCGTACAATGGTCGATCTCAACTGTGACCTCGGCGAGGGGTACGGCCAGTGGACGCTCGGCGAGGCCTCCGACGACGCGCTGATGGACCTCATCAGCTCGGCCAATGTCGCCACCGGCTTCCATGCGGGCGATCCCAATCTGATGGATCGCGTGGTGCGGCTGGGGGTCGAGCGCGGCGTGGCCCTGGGCGCCCACCCCGGTTATCGCGACCTCCAGGGCTTCGGCCGCCGCGTCATCCAGGCCAAGCCAGAGGAGCTGGTGAACGACATCCTCTATCAGGTCGGCGCGCTGCGTGAGTTCGCCCGCCGCCATGGCACCCGGCTTCAGCATGTCAAGCCGCACGGCGCCCTTTACATGGAGGCGGCGAAGGACGAGACGCTGTCGCGCCTGATGGTCGAGGCGCTGCTGAAGTCGAGCCCCGATACGCTGCTGTTCTGCATGGATGTATCGGAAACCTGCGCCGTCGCCGAGGCGGCCGGCCTGCCGGTCATCCGCGAATTCTACGCCGACCGCGATTATGACCGCAGCGGCTCCATCGTTTTCGCCCGCCGCATGCGGCCGCTCGATCCGGCCGAGGTCGCCGACAAATGCGTCCGGGCCTGCCGCGACGGCAAGGTGCGCACGGTGGAGGGCGACGACATCGAGATTGCCTTCGATTCCATCTGCTTCCACTCCGACACGCCGGGCGCCCTCGCCATCGGCACCGCCGTGCGCGACGCCCTGCTGAAGGACGGGCTGCGCATCGTCGCGGCCGCCGATCTGGTTGCCCAGAAGCGCTGACGTCTCCCGGTTTTCCTGTTCCGTCCCAGACGGCCCGTTGAAGAAGGAATGTTTCGATGCCCGAGATCCGCTCTCCCCTTCCCGGCTCCTTCTACCGGCGTCCCGCCCCCGGCCAGCCGCCCTTCAAGGAGATTGGCGACCGGGTGGAGCCGGGCGACGTCATCGGCCTCGTCGAGGTGATGAAGAGCTTCAACGAGATCCGCGCCGATGTCGCCGGGACCATCCTGAGCTTCGCGGTGGAGGATGAGGAACCGGTGATGGCCGGCGCCGTCCTCGTCGAGCTGGAAGGCTGATCGCGATGACGATCCGCCGCCTGTTCGTCGCCAACCGTGGCGAGATCGCGGTGCGGATCATCCGCGCCGCCAAGAGCCTGGGCATCGAGACGGTCCAGGCCTATTCCGAAGCCGACCGCGACATGCTGGCGGTCAAGCTGGCCGACGAGGCCGTCTGCGTCGGCCGCCCGGCCGCCCGGCATTCCTATCTCGATGCGGCCGGGCTGGTGTCCGCGGCACGGAAGGCCGGCTGCGACGCCATCCATCCCGGCTACGGCTTCCTCTCCGAGAATGCCGAATTCGCCGAGATGGTGGAGAGCTTCGGCATGGTCTTCGTCGGTCCGAAGGCCGACACCATCCGCCGGATGGGCGACAAGGCCGCCGCCCGCGAGGCCGCCATTGCCGCCGGCGTGCCGGTGGTCCCCGGATCGCAGGGCCGCGTCGCCGATGTCGAGGCGGCGCTGACCGCCGCCGAGACCATCGGCTATCCGGTGATGATCAAGGCGGCGGCCGGTGGTGGCGGCCGCGGCATCCGCATCGCCGAAACGCCGGAGGAGCTGCGCCGCCTCGCCCCGCAGGCCCAGTCGGAGGCCCAGGCCGCCTTCGGCGACGGCGGGCTCTATCTGGAGCGGGTGATCGGCAATGCCCGCCACATCGAGGTGCAAATCCTCGGTGACGGCACCCGCGCCATCCACTGCTTCGAGCGCGAATGCTCGCTGCAGCGCCGCCGTCAGAAGGTGTGGGAGGAGGCGCCCGCCGCCTGCCTGGACGAGGCCACCCGGGCGCGGCTCTGCGCGTCGGCGGTGGCGCTGGCCGAAAACGTCGGCTACCGCGGCGCCGGCACGCTGGAATATCTCTATGACGAGCCGACCGGCGCCTTCTACTTCATCGAGATGAACACCCGCATCCAGGTGGAGCATCCGGTGACCGAGATGATCACCGGCATCGATCTGGTGGCGGCGATGATCCGCATCGCCGGGGGCGAGCCGTTGCCCGTCACCCAGGATCAGGTGACGCGGACCGGCCACGCCATCGAGGTGCGCGTCAATGCCGAGGACCCGGCCGCCGGCTTCCTGCCCAGCCCCGGCACCGTCGAAAGCCTGTCGGTGCCCGCCGATCCGGCCGTCCGCTTCGACGGCATGGTCTATGAGGGCTATACGGTTCCGCCCTTCTACGACTCCCTGCTCGGCAAGCTGATCGTGCATGGCGCCACCAGGGGCGAGGCCATCGACCGCATGGCGGCGGCGCTGGAGGGCTTCACCCTGACCGGACTGAAGACCACCGTCCCGCTGCACAAGGCGCTGGCCGCCGATCCGGACGTCCGGGCGGGCAAGGCGCACACCCGGTTCCTGGAAGGCTGGCTGGCCGGGAACCCTGCATTCAATCCCCCGAAGGCCGCGCAATAGGAGCACCGGATGCAGACCCGCTATTCCTACGGTGGCGACGAGCACATCTTCGTCGAAATGGACGAGGAGATGTCGCTCGAAGCCTTCTTCAAGAGCATGTCGATCACCAACGCGGTCCGCGCGGCGCACATCGACGGCATCACCGAGATCTGCCCGGCCAACGGCAGCTTCCAGATCAAGTTCGATCCCGACCGCATCGCCCCGGACGACCTGATGGGCCGGCTGCGTTCGCTGGAACAGGCGGCGGACAAGGCGGAGAAGCGGCTTGAGACCCGCATCGTCGAGGTGCCGGTCTTCTACCGCGATCCCTGGACCACCGAAACGCTGATGCGTTTCCGCGAGCGGCACCAGGATCCGCAGAGCACCGATCTGGAATACGCCGCCCGGATGAACGGCTACGACACGGTGGAGCAGTTCATCCACGCCCACCATGCTTCGCCCTGGTTCGTGTCGATGGTCGGGTTCGTCGCCGGCCTGCCCTTTCTCTACCAGCTGGTCGAACGGTCGCGGCAGATCCAGGTGCCGAAATACCTGCGCCCGCGCACCGACACGCCCAAGCACACCATCGGCCATGGCGGCTGCTTCGGCTGCGTCTATTCGGTGCGCGGGGCCGGCGGCTACCAGATGTTCGGCATCACGCCGATGCCGATCTACGACCCGACCCAGAAGGTCTCCTATCTGCGCGAGTTCATGGTGTTCTTCCGCCCCGGCGACATCGTGAAATGGAAGCCGATCGACCGCGAGGAATACGACGCCATCACCGCCGACGTCGCGGCCAACCGCTACGAGCCGCGCATCCGCAAGGTCACCTTCGATCTGGACAGCTTCAATGCGGACATCGACGGCACCAACCAGCGGCTGATGGAGACCCTCCATGGCGTTTAAGGTTCTGAATCCCGGCCTGCTGACCACCGTCCAGGATCTCGGCCGGCCCGGCTATTTCCATCTCGGCATCCCGATGTCGGGGGCGATGGACCGCTACGCGCTGCGCGCCGCCAATCTGCTGGTCGGCAATCCGGAAGGCGCGGCGGCGCTGGAGGCGGTCTTCATGGGACCGCAGCTGGAGTTCGAGGTCGACGCCACCGTCGCCGTCACCGGCGCCGACCTGCCGGCCCGCGTCGATGGCGCGCCGCATCCGGCCTGGACCGCCTTTCCGGTGCGCGCCGGACAGGTGTTGTCCTTCGATTACCTGAAGGGCGGCGCGCGGGCCTACATCGCGATCTCCGGCGGCATCGACACCCCGCCGGCGCTGGGCAGCCGCTCCACCTACATCATCGGCGCGCTCGGCGGCTATCACGGCCGGGCGCTGGCGGCGGGCGACATGGTGCCGCTGGGCACGCCGGGCGCCATCCGCCATGGCACCGAGGTGCCCGAGGCGCTGCGCCGCACGGTGGGCAAGAGCGCCGAGCTGCGGGTGCTGCCGGGCCTGTACTGGCGCCTCATCACCGAGGAGGCCGGGCGCAACTTCTTCGAGGACAGCTGGAAGGTGGCGCCGGAAGCCGACCGCATGGGCTACCGGTTCCGCGGCGGCCGTCCCTTCACCTTCGAGCCGCGCGAACAGCCTTTCGGCGCCGGCTCCAACCCGTCCAACATCGTCGACGCCTGTTACCCCTACGGTTCGATCCAGGTGCCGGGCGGCACCGAACCCATCGTGCTGCACCGCGACGCCGTGTCGGGTGGCGGTTACTTCACGCTGGGCGCGGTGATCTCCGCCGACATGGACCTGATCGGCCAGATGCAGCCCCATACCGGCGTCCGCTTCGTCAAGGTCGACATGGATCAGGCGCTGGCTGCCCGCGCCGACGAGGCCGACAGGCTGGCTCGCCTGCGCGAAGCCCTGGCCTGACCGGCGGGGAGGCGGCACCCCGTCCGCCGCCTCCCTCCCTTTTTAAACATTCCCCGTCCGTCCAATCCCCCGTCCGTCCAATCCCATGCCGTGGAGACCACTTGCATGAACGCCTTCGCTCGCGCTCTCGTCGCCGCCACAGTTCTTGGAAGCAGCTTCGCCGCCACCCTTCCGGTGTCCGCCGCCGAGTGGTTTCCCTATCCGGCGGTGGAGGTGACACCCGCCTTTTCCGCCGACGGCAAGCCGAAGGACGTCTCCTACAGCCCGCTGTCCAAGGCGGCGAAGAAGTGGGACATCTGCGTGTCCTTCCCGCACATGAAGGACGCCTACTGGCTGGGCGTCGATTACGGCGTGGTCGAGGAGGCGAAGCGGCTGGGGGTGAAGGCCACGGTGGTGGAGGCCGGCGGCTACACCGAACTGAACAAGCAGATCAGCCAGATCGAGGATTGCGTCGCCCGCGGCGCCAACGCCGTGGTGATCGGCGCCATCAGCTTCGACGGGCTGAACAATCTGGTGACGGAGCTGGCGAAGAAGAACATCCCGGTGATCGACGTCATCAACGGCATCTCCTCCCCGGCGCTGACCGCCAAGTCGCTGGTGTCCTTCCACACCATGGGGGCGGAAGCCGGCCGCTATCTCGCCGCCAGGCATCCGGCCGGCAGCCCGCCGGTGAAGGTCGGCTGGTTCCCCGGCCCGGCCGGCGCCGGCTGGGTCGAGGCCGCCAACAAGGGCTTCATGGAGGCGGTGGCCGGCTCCGCCGTGCAGGTGCTGGAGCCGCGCTATGGCGACACCGGCAAGGAGGCGCAGCTTCGGCTGGTCGAGGATGTGCTGCAGGCGACTCCCGACATCAAATACATCGCCGGCACCGCCGTGACCGCCGAGGCGGCGCAGGGCCTGCTGCGCGAGCGCGGTCTGACCGACAAGGTCGGGCTGATCGCCTTCTACATGACGCCCGGCGTCTATCAGGGCATCAAGCGCGGCTTCATCCAGGCGGCACCGGCGGATTCCATGGTCATCCAGGGCCGCATCGCCATCGATCAGGCGGTGCGGGCGCTGGAGAAGACCGATCTGGTCAAACATGTCGGCCCGAAGATCTTCGTCGTCGACAAGACCAACGTCGGCAG
Organism: Azospirillum sp. TSH100; assembly: GCF_004923295.1. Classification (NCBI taxonomy): domain Bacteria; kingdom Pseudomonadati; phylum Pseudomonadota; class Alphaproteobacteria; order Rhodospirillales; family Azospirillaceae; genus Azospirillum; species Azospirillum sp. TSH100. The sequence goes on along the minus strand of NZ_CP039638.1, from coordinate 379,891 downwards.
CGTGCCGCGCGACACCATCCTGCCGCCGGATAATTTCGCCCCCGTCTTCAGCGTGAAGTGAGGCTGTTTCCCCCGCCACCGGTTTCCAAGCGGGGAACCGGTGGCGGGGCCATCCGGAGTGTGCGCATGTCTCCTCCCGTCCTGATCCGGACCGTCGCCCTGACCAAGCGCTATCCCGGCGTCACCGCGCTGGACCGCGTCGATTTCGATCTGCGCCCCGGCGAGGTGCATGTGCTGTTCGGGGAGAACGGCGCCGGCAAATCGACCCTGATCTCGCTGCTGGCCGGGGTGTCCGCCCCCAGCGAGGGCGAGATTCTGGTGCGCGGCTATCATGTCCGCTTCGCCGGTGTCGCCGACGCCCGTGCCGCCGGCATCTCCGCCGTCTTCCAGGAATTCTCGCTGGTCCCCACCCTGACGGTGGCGGAGAACCTGTTCCTGGGCGACGAGCCGATGAAAGGCCCCTTCATCGACCGCCCGGGGATGCGGCGCAAGGCCGCCGCCCTGTTCGCCGAGCTTGATTTCTCCATCGATCCGAAGCGGCTGGTCGCGACGCTGAGCCGCGCCGAACAGCAGATGGTGGAGATCGCCAAGGCCCTGCACGGCGATGTCGGCATCCTGATCCTCGACGAGCCGACGGCCTCGCTGACCGACCGCGAGGTCGATCATCTGTTCGCCGTTATCGCCCGCATGAAGGAGCGCGGCGTCGGCATCATCTATATCTCCCACCGGATGCAGGAGTTCGCCCGCATCGCCGACCGCGTCACCGTCCTGCGCGACGGCAAGCGGATCGGCACCGTGGCGATGGCGGACACCAGCGAGGCGGCCCTGATCGAGATGATGGCCGGCCGCTCCATCGGCGAGATCTATCCCACCATCGCCCGCAATCCCGGCCCGGTCCTGCTGCGGACCGAGGGATTGCGGGCCTGGGGAGTCCATGGCGTCGATCTGGAGGTGCGTGCCGGCGAGGTGCTGGGCGTCGCCGGTCTCGTCGGTTCCGGCAAGTCGCGCAGCTTCCGGGCGCTGATGGGGCTGCTGCCGGTCGAGGCCGGGCGGGTGACGGTGGGCGGTCGCGATGTCACCGGTGCTTCGACCCGCGACCTGATGCGCGCCGGCCTCTGCTATGTGCCGCCCGACCGCAAGACCGAGGGGCTGCAACTCGCCTTCAGCACACGGAACAATCTGGCCCAGGGTGAGCTGGCCGGGACGCGGAGCCGCTTCGGCCTGCTGCCCTGGCGGCGCATCCGCAAGCGCTGCGAGGCGACCGCCGAACGGGTCGAGCTGCCGGCCGCCTATCGCGGCCGCGCCGTCGGCAAGCTGTCGGGCGGCAACCAGCAGAAGGCGCTGTTCGGCCGCGCGCTCGGCCGCGACTACGACCTCTACATCTTCGACGAGCCGACCGTCGGCGTCGACATGGGCGCCCGTGCCGCGATCTACCGTCTGATCCGCGAACTGGCGGAGGTCGGCAAGGCGGTGGTGGTCATTTCCTCCGACCTGCCGGAGGCGATGAACCTCGCCCACCGCCTGCTGGTCTTCGCCCATGGACGCATCGCCGCCGAACTGGAAGGCGACGCCATCAGCGAAGCCGCCATCCTTTCCCATTTCTTCGATCCCGTTCCTTCGGCTGCCACCCCAGCGGTCCCCACCATCGACCAGGAAGCGAGACTGCCCGCATGAGCGCCACCACCTCCTCCGCCACCCCGTCCTCCGGCACCGCTCCGGCCTCCACATCCGTCCGGCTGCGCGCGGCCGGGCGGGCGCTGTTCATCCGCCTGGGTGTGCTGCCCTTCTTCCTGGCGGCGGCGTTGATCGTGTTCACGGTCATTTCCGACCGCTTCCTGACGGCGGACAATCTCGTCAACGTGATGCGCCAGTCGGTCTATCTGGTTCTGGTGTCGCTGGGGCAGATGACGGTTCTGATCACCGGCGGGTTCGATCTCGCGGTCGGGGCGACCGTCGCCCTCACCTCCGTGGTGTCGGCTCTGGTGATGGCGGCGCTCGGCACGGTGTTCCCGGATGCCCCGGCCCTGGTGATCGCGTTCGGCGTGCTGGCCGGCTTCGGGGTGGCGGCCCTGGTCGGGCTGGCGAACGGCGCCGGGGTCGCGCTGTTCGGCGTCTCGCCCTTCATCATGACGCTGGGCGTCAGTTCCGTGGCGGCCGGCGGATCGCTGTTCCTGACCGGCGGCGTTCCGGTGTCCGGCCTGCCGGCGGAATTCGCCGATCTGTTCGGTTTCGGACGCTGGCTGGGCATTCCGGTGCCGGTGCTGGTTGCCGCCGTGGCGGTCGCGGTCGCCTGGATCGTCATGACGCGCACCCGGATCGGTGCCCACCTCTATGCCGTCGGCGGGAACATCAAAGCCGCCAGGCTGTCGGCCATCGATACCGGGCGCACATTGATCGTCGCCTATGTCCTGTGCGCCTTGATCGCGGCGCTGACGGGCCTGCTGTTGACGGCCCGGGTGGAATCGGGAGAAGCCAATCTGGGCGGCACGCTCGCCCTGGAGTCCATCGCGGCGTGCGTGATCGCCGGCGTGTCCCTGCGCGGTGGCATCGGCCGGGTTGACACCGTGGTGCTGGGAGCCGTGTTCATCGTGCTGGTGCAGAACGGGATGAACCTTGCGCAGGTCGGATCCTATCTGCAGATGGTGCTGCTGGGCGGGCTGCTGATCCTCGCGGTGATCTTCGATCAGATCCGGTACCGCATGATGATGGACGCGTAAGGCATCGTTGAGTGCTGACCTATGCGGGAGGGGGCGGTCGGACCAACCGCCCCCTCTACGCCTCCTTCCACCTATCCCTGAACACCAGATCCTCCAGTGGCAGGCGTTTGCGCCACCCCTTGGTCTCCAGTTCCGGCGTCGCCTCGAAATGGGAGACGTGGCCCAGGCAGAGATAGGCGATCGGCACGATCCGCTCCGGGATGCCGAGTGCCGTCCGCAGCGCCTCCTCGTGCAGGATGCTGACCCAGCCCACCCCCAGACCCTCCGCCCGCGCCGCCAGCCACAGATTCTGCACGGCGCAGACGCAGCTGTAGAGGTCCATCGCCGGCATGTGGGTGCGGCCCAGCACCACCGGGCCGGAACGCTCGCGGTCGCAGGTGATGCACAAATTCACCGGCGCCTCACGGATGCCCTCCAGCTTCAACCGGCTGTAGAGGCTGCGCCGTTCTCCCTCGAACATCGCCTCCGCTTCCTCGTTGGCGCGGGCGAAGTCGGCATGGATGCGGGACTTCACATCCCGGTCGGTGATGACGATGAAGTTCCAGGGCTGCATGAAGCCGACCGACGGCGCATGGTGGGCGGCCAGCAGGATGCGGTTGAGCACCTCGTCGGGCACCGGGTCGGGGCGGAACTGCCCGCGCACGTCGCGGCGGGAGAAGATCGCCTTGTAGAGCGCGTCACGCTCCGCCGGGGTGAAGGCGTCCTCCATCCTCACCCCCGCGCGATCAGGTGGAAGAAGGAGCCCAGCGCCAGCCCGCGCCGGCTGCCGAGTTCGCCCAGGTCGCTGCCGTCCGCCGCCGTCGCCTGCAACAGCGGCGCGTCGTCGCCACGGGCGAGGGTCGAGGCGTAATGGAACTCGTGCCCCCGCAGCAGCGCTCCGGCCGGTCCCAGCGGCCCGTCGGCCAGCAGCGACGCCCGGCGGTAGCCCAGATGCAGCCGCCGCTTGGCGAAGGAGGTGCGCACCCCCAGCAGGCCGGTCATCGGGTGGGTGACGCCGTCGGCATCCTCCAGCGTCTCGCCCATCACCATGTAGCCGCCGCATTCGCCATAGACCGGCACCCGCTCCGCCGCCGTCCGCAGGCCGTCGCGGAAGGTGGCGTTGGCGGCGAGGCGGCCGGCATGGAGTTCCGGATAGCCGCCGGGGAGATAGACGGCATCCGCGTCCCGTGGCGGTGGCTCGTCGGCCAGGGGGGAGAAGAAACGCAGCTCCGCCCCCGCAGCCTGCCAGCCGGCGGTCAGGTGCGGATAGACGAAGGTGAAGGCGGCATCACGGGCGATGGCGATGCGCTGGCCCAGAGGCGGCAGGGCGGGGGCGTCGCTGCCCGGCCCGGCCTTGGATGGCTTTGCCAACGCAACGACGCTGTCGAGGTCGACATGCTCCGCAACGAAGCGGCCGAGTGCCGCCAGCCGGTCGGACAGCCCCTCCGTCTCGTCGGCCTGGACGAGGCCGAGATGGCGCTCGGGCAGGCTGAGATCGGGCGCGCGGGGGAGGGCGCCGAGCAGGGGAATGCCCAGCGCCTCGATGGCGTTGCCGGCCAGTGCGGTGTGGCGCGGGCTGCCGACATTGTTCAGCACCACGCCGCCGATGGTCACATCGTCGCGGTAGGTGGCGAAGCCCTTCACCAGGGCGGCGGCCGACTGCGACTGGCCCTTGGCGTTGACCACCAGCAGGACCGGCCAGCCGGTGCGCGCCGCGATCTCCGCCGTCGAGCCGGTGCCGGTGGCCCCGACCCCGGCGACGCCGTCGAACAGGCCCATCAGCGCTTCGCAGACCAGCAGCTCGGTCCCTTCGGCGGCGCGGGCGGCCAGACCGTCGAGCAAATCGGGTCCCATCGCCCAGGTGTCGAGATTGACGCTCGGCCGGCCGGTGGCGGCGCGGTGGAAAGCCGGGTCGATGTAGTCCGGCCCCGACTTCACCGCCCCCACCGCCACGCCGCAGGCGCGCAGCGCCGCCAGCAGGCCCAGCGTCAGCGTCGTCTTGCCGGTGCCCGACGCCGGGGCGGCGACGATCAGGCCCTTAGTCATTCTTCCCTCTGGCATGCTGAAGAGCCGTCTGGGCCGGCAGCCAGTCCAGCGTCGGGCGCAGCCGCACCACCTCGCCGATGACGATGATGGCCGGCGGCTCCAGCCCGCTCGCCGCCAGATCGGCGACGCAGGTGCCGAGGCTGGTGACGAGGCTCTTCTGGTTGGCGGTCGTCGCCTCCGTCACCACGCCGACCGGGGTGTCGGCGGACAGGCCACCCGCCATCAGCTCCGCCGCGATGGTCGGCAGCGCCTTCCAGCCCATATAGAGGATCAGCGGCGCCCTGGTGGCGGCCAGCGCCCGCCAGTCCGGCCCGCCGCCCAGCGAATGACCGGTCGCCAGGATCACCGCCTGGTTGGTGTCGCGGTGGGTCGCCGGGATGCCGGCATAGGCCGGGCCGGCGATGCCCGACGTGATGCCGGGCACGATGCGGAAGGGGATGCCCTCCGCCGCCAGCGCCTGTGCCTCCTCGCCGCCGCGGCCGAAGACGAAGGGGTCGCCGCCCTTCAGGCGCAGTACCCGGTGGCCCTCCTTCGCCAGCTCGATCAGGCGGTTGGTGATGTCGTCCTGGTGGGCGGAGGGGCGGCCGCCGCGCTTTCCGGCGAACTCCAGCCTTGCCGACGGGCTGGCGAGCGCCATGATCCGTTCGTTGACGAGCGCGTCATGGACGATGACGTCGGCTTGCCTTAGACCTTGCAGGGCCAGCAGGGTCAGCAGGCCGGGGTCGCCGGGGCCGGACCCGGCCAGCCAGACGCTGCCGGGGGCGAAGGGGACGAGGACGCTTTCGGGAATGGACGACTCAAACGACATGAACGCGGACTCGGGCTCGGAGAAGATGGAAGGCGGTGCGGAGGATGCCGGTGCCGCAGAGGGTGCCGCAGAGGGCATGCCGGAGCATGCTACACCCTTGCGCCGCGGCTGGACGACGGGAACCTGCGCCACCGCCGCGGCGCGGGCGGCTGCGGAAGCGCTGTTCGGCAGGGAGTTTCCCGACCCGGTGACCGTGACCCTGCCCGGCGGCCAGACCCCGGCCTTCGCCCTGGCGGTTACGGAGCGCGGGGAAGGGCCGGATGGTCCCTGGGCGATGGCCGGCGTGGTCAAGGATGCCGGCGACGATCCCGACGTGACCCACGGCGCGCTGGTGCGGGCGCGGGTCTGGCGCGGCATGCCCGGCGGCGGCGTGACGTTCCGCGCCGGTCCCGGCGTCGGCACGGTGACCCTGCCCGGCCTGCCGCTGCCCGTCGGCGAGCCGGCCATCAACCCGGTGCCGCGCAGCATGATCGCGCAGGCGGTGGGGGAGGCGGCGAGCGCCGCCGGCCAGCTTGCGGACCTTGTGGTGGAGGTCGGGGTGGAGAATGGCGAGCAGCTCGCCCGGCGCACCATGAACGGGCGGCTCGGCATCCTCGGCGGGTTGTCGATCCTGGGAACCACGGGAATCGTCGTGCCCTATTCCTGCGCGGCCTGGATCGCCTCGATCCAGCGCGGCATCGACGTGGCGCGGGCGGCGGGCCTGAGCCATGTCGCGGCCTGCACCGGCGATTTGTCGGAAAAGGCGGTGGTGGCGCGCTATGGCCTGTCCGAACAGGCGCTGCTCGACATGGGCGATTTCGTCGGCGGCACGCTGAAATACCTGCGGCGGCACCCGGTGCCCCGCCTGACGCTGTGCGGTGGCTTCGCCAAGTTCGGCAAGCTGGCGCGCGGGCTGATGGATTTGCACAGCAAGCGCAACAGCGTCGATTTCGACTGGCTGGCCGGGCGGCTGGCCGATCTCGGCGCTGGGCCGGAGCTGGTCGCGCAGGCGCGCGGCGCCAACACCGCGGCGCAGGTGCTGGGCATGGCGGACGCCGCCGGCTTGGCCCTGGCCGACCATGTGGCCGAACTGGCCCGTCGCGCCGCTCAGGAGGTGCTGGAGGATGCGCCCGTCGCGGTCGAGGTGCTGGTCACCGACCGTCAGGGACGCATCGTCGGAAGCGCTCACTCCCCCAACTCCTGGCCCAACTCCTGGCCCAGCCCCCGGTAACGCCGCACATGGCTGCCGTCATAGAGCGCGCTGCAGCGGAACTCTTCATGACCCAGCGCCGGGCCGACCAGGATCAGGGCGGTACGCTCCATCGGTGAGGCCGCGACCTGTGGCGCGATGTCGGCCAGCGTGCCGCGCAGAACCCGCTCGTCCGGCCATGTTGCGCGGTAGACCACCGCCGCCGGGCAGTCGGCGCCGTAGAGCGGGGTCAGCCGCTCCACCACCCGGTCGATGACGTGGATCGACAGGTGGACCGCCAGCGTTGCCCCCGAGGCGCCCAGCACCTCCAGCGTCTCGTTCGCCGGCATTGCGGAGGCGCGCCCCTCGGTGCGGGTCAGGATCAGCGTCTGGCTGACCTCCGGCAGGGTCAGCTCCCGCCCCAGCGCCGCCGACGCGGCGGCGAAGGCCGGCACGCCGGGGGTGATGCTGTAGGGAATGCCCAGCTCGCGCAGTGCGCGGGTCTGCTCGCCGAGCGCGCTGTAGACCGACAGGTCGCCGGAATGCAGGCGGGCGACGTCCTGGCCGGCGGCGTGGGCGGCCTGGAACTCGGCGACGATCTCCTCCAGCGTCAAGGGCGCGGTGTCGATGATCCGCGCCCCGGCGGGAGCGTGGGCGATGATCTCCTTCGGGACCAGGGAGCCGGCATAGAGGCAGACCGGGCAGCGCGCGATCAGGTCGCGGCCACGCAGGGTCAGCAGGTCGGGAGCGCCCGGTCCGGCACCGATGAAATGGACGGTCATGAGCGGGTCTCCGATAGAGCAACGGCAGGCAAGGCGAGCGCGACGGTGGCGCGGGGGGTGGAGCGGCGCGGCAGCAGCAGGCGCGATCCCGGTCCGGCGGCGGCCAGCGCCGCGGCCTCCGCCACCGAGGCCAGCCCGACGGCGGCCAGCACGGTGGAGGATCGGGTGTGGACGCGGTCCTGCGCCGCCAGCATCGCGTCCTCCTCGATGAAGCGCAGCGGCAGGCCGAGCGCGCGGGCGGCTTCCGCCAATCCGGTCTCGTCGGCCTTCATCGCCGGGGCGGCCAGCGCCGCCAACTGGCGCGCAGCATCGGGCAGGGCCACCTCGTCGAAGGCGGCGGCGACCAGGGTGGCGATCTCCTCCCAGCCGCAGCCACGGCGGCAACCGAGCCCGACAAAGACCGGTCCGAACAGCAGGGCGTCGGGGGTCAGGCGGTCCATGTGCCCTCCATATAGGGCTTTTCCGCTCGCCACAGCGTAACCGGCATCGCCGCGCGCCAGCCCCGGAAGCCGCCGACCGCCGAGGCGCGGGCCACCGAAATCTGGGTCAGCTCACCGCCGAGGCGCTTGTGCGCATCGATCAGCACCGCCTCGCTTTCCAGCGTCACCGCATTGGCGGCGATCCGCCCGCCGGGGGGCAGGGCGTCCCAGCAGGCCGCCAGCACGCCGTCAGCGGTCAGCCCGCCGCCGATGAAGATGGCGTCCGGCCGCTCCAGACCTTCCAGCGCCGCCGGTGCCTTGCCGCGCGCCAGTTGCAGGCTGGGCACGCCGAGGGTGGCGGCGTTGGTCAGGATGCGGGCAATCCGTTCCGGGTGATGTTCGATGGCGACAGCCCGGTTGGCCGGATCGCGCAGCATCCATTCGATGCCGATGGAGCCCGATCCGGCGCCGACATCCCACAGCAGCTCGCCCCGGCGCGGCGCCAGGAAGGACAGGGTGACGGCGCGCACCTCACGCTTGGTGATCTGGCCGTCATGCTCGAACCAGTCGTCGGGCAGGCCGGGTGCCAGCGGCAGGACGCGGGCGCCCGGCGCGGCGACGCAGTCCAGCGCGATGGTGTTGAGGTCGGCGGTATGGTCGGCCGTCCAGGCGTCGGCGGTGGCCTCCAGCCGGCCTTCGCGAGAGCCTCCCATCGCCTCCAGCACCGTCAGGCGCGATGCGCCGAAGCCGCGGGCGCGCAGCAGGGCGGCCAGCTTGGCCGGAGTCGTTCCGTCCCAGGAAAGGAGTAGAAGCCTTGCGTTCGGTTGCAGATACGGAACGACCTGTTCCAGCGGGCGGCCGTGGATGGTCAGGCAGCGGCAGTCCTGCAACGGCCAGCCGAGCCGGGATGCGGCGAGGCTGAAGGCGGAGGCCGACGGGATCACAGTCGTTTCCGCAGCCGGAACGACTCGCGACAGGGTGGCGCCGACTCCGTACCAGAATGGATCGCCGCTTGCCAGCACGCAGACCCGCTGTCCGCGCATGCTGAGCAGGCCGGGGAAGGCGTCGGTCATCGGCGACGGCCAGGGCAGCCGTTGCTGTCCCGCAACGACCGGCACGAGATCGAGGTGACGGGTGCCGCCATAGAGGATGGCCGCGCCTTCGATGGCTGCGCGGGCGGCGGGCGACAAACCGTCCCAGCCATCCTCGCCGATGCCGACGATGCTGAGCCAGCGGGCCGTTCCCATGCTATCCATGGTGCCGATCCTGACGGGTGTGGAGGGGGAGTTGGTCAAGGCGCTGATCCTGGGCGGCACGACGGAGGCGACGGCGCTGGCGAAGCGGCTGGCCGGACATCCGCGCATCGACGCCCGCGTGTCGCTGGCCGGCCGCACCAGGAACCCGCTGCTGCCGCCGCTGCCGACCCGCATCGGCGGCTTCGGCGGGGTGGAGGGCTTGGCCAATTACCTGCGCGCCGAGGGGATCGGGGCGGTGATCGACGCGACGCATCCCTTCGCGGCGCAGATCTCCGCCAATGCCGCCATGGCCTGTGCGCGGGCCGGCGTGCCGCTGCGTCTTCTGACCCGGCCGGCCTGGGTGGCGGGGCCGGGCGACCGTTGGATCGGCGTGCCGGACATGGATGCCGCGGCGCTGGCGCTGTGCGATCTGGGCGACACCGTTTTCCTGACCATCGGCCGGCAGGAGGTCGCGGCCTTCGAGGCCGTGCCGGACAAGCGCTACCTGATCCGCGCCGTCGACCCGCCGGAGCCGATGCCGGCCCTGCCGCGCATGAGCCTGATCCTTGACCGTGGGCCGTTCACCGTAGAGGGCGAACTGGCGCTGATGCGCGGGCAGGGGGTGGAGGTGGTCGTCAGCAAGAACAGCGGCGGACGGGCGACCGACGCGAAGCTGGAAGCGGCGCGCGTGCTGGGCTTGCCGGTGGTGATGGTGGAGCGGCCGGCCGGCAACGGCGTGGTGGAGTTGCAGGGCGTCGAGGACGCGGTGGGGTGGCTGGAGAAGATGTGAGGCTCCTCCCCGTAGGATCTCCCTCTCCCCCCCGGGGAGAGGGTCGGGGTGAGGGGGAAGCTCCGCGTGCCTTCCCGAGAATCGTCGTGGCGTGTCCCCCTCACCCAGCCCTCTCCCCGGGGGGAGAGGGTTACTCGCGGTGGGTTGGTTGCGGGCATCTCAGCCAACACTGCCGTCACACCCATCCTCACCCCCGGTAATGCCGGGGGGTGTAGACCCAGCGCCCGCCGTCCGCACGCGCCACGAACCGCGTGTGCGAGGCGCCGATGATGACCAGCGTGCGCATGTCGGCCTGTTCCGCCCGCACTTCGCCCAGCGTTGTGACCGTCAGCTCCTCGTCGGCGCGGCCGACGGCGCGGCCCAGCACGATGGGGGTTTCCGGCGCGCGGATGTCGCGCAGGGCGTCGAAGGCGGCCCCCAGCTGCCAGGGACGGGCCTTGGAGATCGGGTTGTAGAGGGCGATGACGAAATCCGCCTCGGCCGCCAGCCGCAGCCGCCGCAGCACCACCTCCCACGGCTTCAGATTGTCGGACAGCGAGATGGCGCAGAAGTCGTGGCCGAGCGGCGCGCCCGCCCGTGCGGCGGCGGCCTGCATGGCGGAAATGCCGGGATCGACCGACAGCGCGACCGTCCGCCACGCTTCCGGGGCCTCCGGGTCGTCCAGCGCCTCGAAGATGGCGGCGGCCATGGCGAAGATGCCGGGATCGCCGCCCGACACCACCGCCACCCGCCGGCCCTGCGCTGCCAGATCGAGCGCGAAACGGGCGCGGTCCAGCTCCACCCGGTTGTCGGAGGCGTGGCGTACCTGATCGCCCGGCGGCACGCGCTCGACATAGGGGAAATAGCCGACGAGGTCGGTCGCCTCGGCCAGATCGCGCCGCGCTTCTGGCGTCAGCCAGTCCTCGGGGCCGGGGCCAAGGCCCACAACCTTCAGCCAACCATTGTTTTCGGGGCCGCTCATCCGCGCTTGCCCTCGCCCGGAATGACGATCTGCGAGAAGTAGGGGGCGATGTCCGGCGCCTCCAGGAAGGGCATGAAGCGCTGTTCGTCCATGCTGGCGCGCTCGACGTACCACGCCCGCTCCGCCAGCCCGGCGGCGGCGATGGCGCGGCGGACCTTGGGCAGGTTCTGGCCCAGCTTCATCACCACGCAGGCATCGGCGGCGGTGAGCGCGCGGAGCAGAGATTCCTCGTCCAGCGTGCCGGGAATCACCGACAGCACGTCGTCGCGCAGCATCAGCGGGCGCGGCAACAGCGAGGCACTGCACACCATGCTGGTGACGCCGGGGATCACCTCCGCCTTGAAGCGGCCGGACAGCCGCAGGAACAGGTGCATGAAGGAGCCGTAGAAGAACGGATCCCCCTCGTTCAGCGCCGCGACCGAACGACCGGCGGTGAGATGCTCCGCGATGCGTTCGGCGGATTCGTCGAAGAAGGCTTCGATCTGGCGGCCATAATCCGGGTGGGTCGGCGGCAGTTCCACCGTCACCGGATAGACCATCGGCAGCTCGATCTGGTCGGGCCCGATCGCCTGATCGGCGATGCGGCGGGCCTGTCCACGGGTGCCGCGCTTGCAGAAATAGGCGACGACCGGGCAGGCGCCGATGGTGCGCACCGCCTTCAACGTCATCAGTTCCGGATCGCCGGGGCCGACGCCGACGCCGAACAGGGTGCCCAAGGTGGGAGGATTGGGGAGGGTATCGCCGCTCATTCGACGTCGCTCGCCAGCGCGTTGACGGCGGCGGCGGCCATGGCGCTGCCGCCGCGCCGGCCGCGGATCGCCAGATAGGGAACGCCGAAGGGATTTTCCGCCAGCGCCTCCTTGCTTTCCATGGCGCCGACGAAGCCGACGGGAAAGCCGAGGATCGCCGCCGGCTTCGGCGCACCGGCCGCCAGCATTTCCAGCAGATAGAACAGGGCGGTCGGCGCGTTGCCGATGGCGACCACCGAGCCGCCGAGCCGCTCGCCCCATAGGTCGAGTGCGGCGGCGGAGCGGGTGTTGCCGATGGTCTTCGCCAGATCTGGCACGGCGGGATCGCGGAGCGTGCACACCACGTCGTTGCCGGCCGGCAGCCGGGCGCGGGTCACGCCATGGGCGACCATTTCGCTGTCGCAGAGGATCGGCGCACCAGAACGCAGGGCGGTGCGGGCGGCGCTGCCGACATCGGCGGAGAACAGCAGATCCCGGGCCGCATCGACCATGCCGCAGGCGTGGATGACGCGGACCGCCACCGGCTTCAGATCGTCGGGGATGGCGGACAGATTGGCCTCCGACCGGATGGTGGCGAAGGACTGGCGGTAGATGGCCGCTCCGTCGCGGATATAGTCGTAGAGCGGCTCAGGCACCGGCAAACTCCTCGGTCAACAGATCCGCGACGCGGGCCACGGCGTCGGCGGGAGACAGGCCGGGATGCCCCTGAGTTTGGCAGGCGGCATCGCCGGGTTTGGCGTTCAGGGCGACGTCATACACCCCGTCGCGGGCGGTCAGGGTGACATCGGCGATGGCAGGATGGGCGCAGCCCTTGGCGCAGCCCGACACATGCACCATTCGCACAGGGTCCAGCAAGGGGCCTGCGCGCTCGGCGATGGCGAGCGCGGTGGCATGGGTGTCGGTGGTGCCGACATCGCAGCCGCCCATCCCGCTGCACGCGGTTAGCTTCAGCCGGCGGTCGGTGTGGGACAGGATGGCGCCGTGGGCGTGGGCGACGTGCTGTGCGTCCGTGGAAGGGGCAACGAGGAGGAGGGCGCGCCAGGGGGTGATGCGGATTTCGGCGCAGGCGGAGGCGAGGGCGGCGAGGGTGGCGGCGGTCAGGCGACCGAAGGGGAAGGCAGTGGTAACGAAGGCCGGCACCTCCCCGCCACGGGATCCCTTCTCTCCCCTGGGGAGAAGGTTGGGATGAGGGGGGTCGGCAACGCCGAAGACATCCATGAGGTGCGTCCCCCTCACCTTGATCCTCTCCCCGCTTTCGGCGGACCAGAGGTCCGCCTGTCGCGTCAGCGCAAACGAAGTTTGCGCGTGAGCGGGGGGGAGAGGAGATATCAGGGAGGAGAGGCGCTTCCCTATCGCTTCAATCCCGATCGCCGCGACCAGGCCCACCATGCGGCGCGGCGGCTCCGGCAACGACGCGCGCAAGTCCAGAAAGGCACGGCCCAGCGCCGACGCCACATCCGCCACGTCCCCCGCCCGGCAAAGCCCCAGCGGTGCCGCCGTCGCCAGCGTGCCGCCCAGCGCCACCAGGAACCGTTCGCCATCCACAGCATCGAAGCGTACGTCCGTGCCGCTGTCCGCCAGATGGCCGATCCCGCCGCCGCAGACCAGCCAGCCGAACTTCGGCGGCAGGTCGTGCAGCGCGGTATCCTCCGCCAACCGGGCGTCGAGCGTACGCGCCACTCCCCGTACGTCCATCGCCGCCGTAGGATCCAGCCCGGCGGTGGGGGAGCACAACACGTTGCGCACCGCCTCGCTCGCCGCATCGCCGGAGACATAGCCCATGCCACGCAGGGCGTCGGTCACCGGCTCCAGTCCGTCGGCGGCGATGCCGCGCAGTTGCAGGTTGCCACGCTGGCTGAGATCGATCAGACCGTTGCCGTAACGATCCCCCAGTTCCGCGATGCGGCGGGCATGCTCGACGGGCAGCACGCCGGCGGGGACGCGGACGCGCAGCAGAAACCCGTCGCCGACCCGCATCGGCGCCAGAACGCCGGGGCAACTGCCGCGGCGTCTGGGCTGGTTGGCGACAGGGTTGGTCATCCGGTGGTCTCCCGGAGGCGCCGCAGATCCTCCGCGGTGGAGTTGCGGCGGGGATGCCACAGGCCGCGGTCGAGCGCCTCGCTCATACGCGCCAGAATGTGCCGGGCGGCGGCAGGATTGGCATGCGACAGGAAGTCCCATACCTCCGCATCCTCGACGTATGCGTCATACAGCTGGTCGAAATGGGCGGGGCGTACGGCGTCGGTGGTGGCGGCGAAGGCGAACAGCGTGTCGACGCCGGCCGCCAGTTCCGCCGCCCCGCGGTAGCCGTGGCGCATCATGCCCTGGATCCAGCGCGGATTGGCCGCCCGGCCGCGCAGGGTGCGGGCGATCTCTTCCGCCAGGGTGCGGACGGCGAGCTTGTCCGGGTCGGCACTGTCGAGGTGGTAGAGCGCCGGTTCGGAATTCTCCAGCGCGGCGGCCGCCGCGAAGCCACCCTCGAACTGCATGAAACCGTCGGTGGACAGCACGTCGTGCTCGCGCTGGTCCTGATGGTGGACGAGGGCGTCGGCGCCACCGACGCGGCGGCGGAACAATGCCGGCAGCGGCACTCCCTCCAGCCCGGCGCCATAGGCATGGCAACCGCCCTCCAGATAGGCGGCGCCGAAATCGGCCCGCGCGGTCCAGTCGCCCCGCGCGATCATGCCCGACAGCGCCGTGCCGTAGATGCCGGGGGCGGCGCCGAAGATGCGGGCGGTGGCCCAGCGGCGGGCATCCTCCGCATTGGTACCGGCTGCGGCGAGGCGCTGTTCCTCGGCCCGGGCGGTGGCGGCCAGCGGGTTGGTGTCGTCGGGCTCGTTGAGGCCGGCGACGGCGCGCACCGCCTGATCGAACAGGGCGATCTGCTGCGGGAAGACGTCGCGGAACAGGCCGGAGATGCGCAGCGTCACATCCACCCGCGGGCGGCCGAGCACGCCGGCCGGCATGATCTCGTAGCCGGTGACGCGGCCGGAGCCGTTCTCCCAGATCGGGCGGACGCCGAGCAGAGCCAGCGCCTGGGCCAGTTCGTCGCCGCCGGTGCGCATGGCCGGGGTGCCCCAGCAATCCACCACCAGCCGGCGCGGCCAGTCGCCATGGTCCTGGAGATAGCGGGTGATCAGCGCGTCCGCCGCCTGCCAGCCCAGGGTCCAGGCGGTCGGCGTCGGCACCCCGCGCGGGTCGAGCGCATAGAGGTTGCGGCCGGTCGGCAGCGTGTCCGCCCGCCCACGCGCCGGCGAACCGCCCGGGCCGGGGCGGACGAAACGGCCGTCCAGCCCGTCGAGCAGCGCCCGCATCTCCGCCTCGCCGCAGGCATCGACCGCCGTGGCGACCGTGACCGGATCGGCGGAGCGGGCGACGCCGGTACGAGATACTGCGGCGGTCAGCCGGTCGCGGCGCTCGCCGGTCGGGCTGTGGCCGAAGACATGCAGCCCGTCGCGGATCTGCATCTCCTTCACATCGCAGAGATGGGCGTCCAGCCGCGACAGGATGGCGTCGGGGTCGTCGTCGGGCCGCAGGTTGCAGTCGGCGGCGACGCCGGACTTCCAGGCGAGGTCGAGGATCGTCTCGCGCAGCATGCCCAGCCGGCGCGGGTCGAGGCCGGTCGCCTGCGAATATTCGTCGATGGCGGTTTCCAGCGCTGCGAGGTCGCCGTAGAGGCCGGAGTCCACCGGCGGCGGGGTCAGATGGCCGATCAGCACGGCTCCCAGCCTGCGGCGGGCCTGCACCCCTTCGCCGGGGTTGTTGACGATGAAGGGATAGAGGGTCGGCAGGGCGCCGCCGACGATCTCCGGCCAGCATTCCGCGGACAGCGCCACCGCCTTTCCGGGCAGCCATTCCAGCGTGCCGTGGGCGCCGATCTGCACCAGGGCATCGATGCGGACAGCATGGCGAAGCCACAGGTGGAAGGCGAGATAGCCGTGGCTGGGCGGGGTGTCGGGATCGTGGTGCTGGGCGGTGGTCAGGGGGCCATGGCCGCGGCTGGGCTGCACCGCCACCACGGCGTTGCCGCAGGGCAGGGTACGGAAGGCGAAGGCACCGTTACGGCAGGCGGGATCGGCCGCGGGCTCCCCCCAGGTTTCGGCGATGCGGGCGCGCAGCTCCGGCGGGGCGAGGCGCTGGTAGTCGGCGAGCGACAGGGTCGGGGTCGGTGTGGCGGTGAGGACGGCCATCAACTCCGCGCCGCTGTCCGGAAGGGCGGACAGGTTGTAGCCCTCGGCGGACAGCCGCTGGAGCATCGCCACGGTGCTGGCCGGGCTGTCGAGGCCGACGGCATGGCCGATGCCGCCGCCGGGGCCGGGATAGTCGGACAGCACCAGCGCGACCCGCCGGTCCGCCCGCGGGGTGCGGGACAGGCGGACCCAGCTCGCCGCGAGGTCGGCGGTGAACTCCACCCGGTCGGGGATCGGGCGCAGGGCCGGGGCGGCGAATTGCAGGTCGGGATCGGGCTCCCCCGCCGTCTTGAAGGCGATGGCGCGGGCGATGATGCGGCCGTCCATCTCCGGCAGCACGACATTCATCGCAAGGTCGGACGGCGCCAGCCCACGCGAGGACGCCTGCCAGCCGGCTTCGGGGGTGGTGGCGAGGATGGCTTGCAGCACCGGGCTGCCATTGGCCTCCAGCGGGGAGCCGTCCTCGCGTGCGGCGGAGAAGGCGGTGGTGTTGACGACCACGGTGGCGTCCTGCGCGATCAGGCTGGCGCGCATCCAGGCGGCGCAGTCCGGCTCCTTCAGGCTGGCGACGAACAGCGGCCTGGGGGCGAGGCCGCGCGCGGCCAGTGCGTTGCACAGCGCATGGACCGGGGCGAGGTCGCCGGCCAGCAGGTGGGAGCGGTAGAACACCACCGCAGCGACTGGGGAGCCGGCGGGGACTGGACCGGTCCAGCCGTCGTAGGCACCGAAGCGCGGGACAGGGGCGGGATCGTCATGGGGCAGGGGGGTGCCGGCCAGCGTCGCGGCGCAGGCCAGCAGATGGCCGATGTTGGCCGGACCGCCCTCGGTGAAATAGCGCCACAGCCGGTCGGCAGTGTCCGCGGGAACGGTGCCGTAGGCGGTCAGGTTCGGGTCGGGCTGTGCCTCTCCGGACAGGACGGCCAGTGGGATGTTGCGCTCCCGGCAAAGGGCGGCGAGGCGGTCGAGGCCGTAACGCCAATAACCGCTGCCGCCGAGCAGGCGCAGGACCACCAGTTTCGCCTTGGCGACGATGTTGTCGGCGTAAAGGTCGACCGACAGCGGGTGGCCCAGGCGGTTGAGGTTGGCGAGGCGGAGGCTGGGCAAACGCACACGCCCCGCCCGCCACGCGGCGGCGAGCGCAGTCAGGTCGCTGTCGGAAAAGGACAGCATGACGAGGTCGGCCGGCGTCTGTCCCAGATCTTCCGCCTGGGGGCCGGCGTCCAGTTCGTCCTGGCGGGCGGCGAGCAGGTGCATGGTCTGATGTCCAGGGGCGTTTGCCCCCTTTCTCCCTCGAAAACGCTGAAGGTCAAGGAGGGGGCAAACGCCGCAATACCCTAACGCTTACCCGACAACCGCCCGCGTCACCGCCTCGCGGTCAAGCCCGGTCTCGCCGATCACCACCAGACGGCTGCGGCGCTCCTCGCCGGGCTTCCACAGGCGGTCGTAATGGGTCTGGATGCGGGTGCCCACACCCTGGACCAGCAGGCGCATCGGCTTGCCGGGCACGTCGATGAAGCCCTTGAGGCGCAGGACGCCGTGCAGGCCGGCGACCTTCTCCAGCGTCATCGCCAGGGCGGCCGGGTCGGGCTGCGCCGGCAGTTCGACCACGAAGCTGGTGAAGTCATCGTGGTCGTGGCCCTCTTCGTCGTCATGGTGGCTGGGACGGTTGGCGAGATCGTCCTCCACCGCCGCCCCGACGCCAAGCAGAACCAGCGGATCGACCGCACCCTGGGAGGCGCGGACCAGCTTGGCGTCGCGGCCGACCGTGTGGGCGAGGGCGCCGCGGATCA
Organism: Azospirillum sp. TSH100; assembly: GCF_004923295.1. Classification (NCBI taxonomy): domain Bacteria; kingdom Pseudomonadati; phylum Pseudomonadota; class Alphaproteobacteria; order Rhodospirillales; family Azospirillaceae; genus Azospirillum; species Azospirillum sp. TSH100. The sequence goes on along the minus strand of NZ_CP039638.1, from coordinate 362,257 downwards.
GATCCTCGACGCGGGCGAGGTCGCCGGCAGCGACCAGATCGGTCTTGTTGACGACGATCAGGTCGGCGCAGAGCAGCTGGTCCTCGAACACCTCTTCGATCGGCGTTTCGTGATCGATTGTGCCGGCGGCGTCGCGCTGGGCCTCCAGCGCCGCGGGATCGGGGGCGAAGCGCCCCTCCGCCGCGGCGGCGGCGTCGACCACGGCGATGACGCCGTCGACTGTGACCCGCGTCTTGATCGCCGGCCAGTGGAAGGCCTGGACCAGCGGCTTGGGCAGGGCCAGGCCGCTGGTCTCGATCACGATGTGCTCGGGCGGCTCCGGCCGGGCCAGCAGCTTCTCGATGGCCGGGACGAAGTCGTCGGCAACGGTGCAGCACAGGCAGCCGTTGGCCAGCTCGATCACGTCGTCTTCGGTGCAGGTCGGGTTGCCGCAGGCCCGCAGGATGTCGCCGTCGATGCCGACATCGCCGAACTCGTTGATGATCAGCGCCAGCCGACGGCCATCGGCCTTTTCCAGCAGGCTACGGATCAGCGTGGTCTTGCCGGCGCCGAGGAAGCCGGTGATGACGGTCGCCGGAACCTTGCCGGCGGCCGTTTTCGCAAGAGCGGACATGGGACTACGCCTCCTTAGCGCGCGCCGGGCTGGACCCGCAGGGCGGGGCGGGGTTCGGCATCGCCGACCAGACCGCTCATCAGCCAGCCGCAGGCGGAGCCCAGGATCGCCCAGAACAGGGCTGCCCCGCCGAGCGAAGCGGTGACGAAGCGGGCGGCCAGTTCCGGCGGAACCGCTCCTTCGGCACTTTCCGGATGGGGGGCGCCGATCAGGTGGGGCAAGGCTGCCGCCAGAACGGCGATGGCGATGACCAGACGGTTGCGGGCGAAGGCGAGGGCCAACATGCAGACGCCGGCCCCGGCGGCGGCGGACAGCCACCAGAGCTGACGCAGCTCCAGCTCCGCCCCGGCCATGCCCGGCAGTTCCGGGGCCAAGCCGAAGGAGGGCGCCAGCGAGACGGCGACGAAGCCGCCCATGCCCCAGACCAGACCGCGCCGGGCATCGACCGGCCGTCCGGCCAGCAGGATCGCCGCTCCCAGCAGCAGCGCATAGGCGACGCCGGCGATCAGATTGGCGGCGATGGTAAGGCCGATGCGCTGAATCGCCTCGTCAAGGGTGACCGGTACGCCTTCGCCGACCTCGCGCACACCAACATCGCGCGCAGGGCCATGCTGGTGGCCTTCGGCGTGGCTGGCGGCCGGAGCCCCAGCCGTAGGGGCGGTGGCGGCAGGCGGGGTCACCACCTCGTATTTCTCGGCTTCGAGGATCAGCGGGACGGTCGTCGCCTGCTGAACGACGGACGCGGCCGTGCCGGAGAGCACGCCCGCGACCAGAGCGGCTGTGAACAGCCGCCGGATCAGATCCATGACCCGTGCTTAGTGGCAGGGGAATGCGAAGGAGTGACGGGCGTCATGGGCCGCGTCGTGGATCTGCTGCGGCTGGGCGAAGCCGACGCCATACAGCAGGAAGCTGCCCAGCAGGATCGCGGCGAAGGCGGCGACTGCGGTCTGGGCGGCGCTGCGGGTGGTGGAACCAGCGGCGGTGTGAAGCGAACGGGTGGTCATCGGTTATGTCCTTGCTCTCCCGCCACACCCGGCGGGGTTGGGAAAGGTTGGTACGTCCGCCGGCAGGTTTCCTGGCTCGCGGGTCGTCGCATCGCCGTCCGCCTTCCCGGCCTTGCGGCCAGTGGCATGATGGACGGGACGCTCGCCGCTTACAGTTGCGGGGGCAGCCGCGGCATTGGAGCTTCCAGGAGGCCCAGAAAGCTCCGCACCGCATTCCCTATTATCCCCGCCGTCCGTCAGGACGGGCGGGGCACCGTCGGACGGCCACCATCGCAGTGCCGCGCGTGTTTGGCAAGCCCGCAATAAGGCGTCTGCCGCACGGACGATCTTGCACGCCGACATTTTGGATGCTGTCATGTTCGGTGGACAGAGTGTCCGGAAATCCGACACTTTTCGATGCCGGCTGTTGGAGGGGGATGGACGGACGCAGCCGGAAAAGCGGCGGAGAAACAAAGGGCCGGGAGGCCCGACCGAAGTGAATCCGGCCGTGGCACGCTTCGTGCGTGCGACAACCGGTGAAACGTCCCGCCGCATGGCGGCCCCCGGGCAGATCCCCCGGGATATAAAAAGACGAACGGGAGGAGAATTCGCGACCGATGAACGCCGCACCGAACGACGACATCATCCTGGAAGCGCGCAACCTGACGAAGGAGTTCAAGGGATTCGTGGCGGTGAAGGAGGTGAACCTCCAGGTTCGCCGCGGCACCATCCACGCGCTGATCGGCCCGAACGGCGCCGGCAAGAGCACGGTGTTCAACCTGCTGACCAAGTTCCTGACGCCCACCCGCGGCCAGATCCTCTACAAGGGCCGCGACATCACCCGCACCAAACCGGCCGACATCGCGCTGATGGGGCTGGTCCGCTCCTTCCAGATTTCGGCCGTCTTCCCGCACCTCAGCGTACTGGAGAATGTCCGGGTGGCATTGCAGCGCCCGCTCGGCACCAGCTTCCATTTCTGGAAGTCCGAATCGACGCTCTACGACCTGCATGACCGGGCGCTGGAACTGATCGAGGCGGTGAACCTGTCGCCCTGGGCCAACCATCTGGCTGCCGAGCTGCCCTATGGCCGCAAGCGCGCGCTGGAGATCGCCACCACCCTGGCGCTCGACCCGGAGGTGATGCTGCTGGATGAGCCGCTGGCCGGCATGGGCCACGAGGACATCGAGGGCACCGCCGCACTCATCAAGCGCGTCGCCGCCGACCGCACCGTGCTGATGGTGGAGCACAACCTGTCGGTCGTCGCCCATCTGTCGGACACCATCACCGTTCTGCGCCGCGGCGAGATCCTGGCGGAGGGTCCGTACGAGGTCGTCTCCAAGAACCCGCAGGTGATGGAAGCTTATATGGGGACCGGACATGCCTGACGGCGCGATGACCAAAACGGCAATGCTTGAAATCGCCGACCTGCACGGCTTCTACGGCGAGAGCCATGTGCTGCACGGCGTCAGCCTGGAGGTGAGGCAGGGCGAGGTGGTGACTCTGCTCGGCCGCAATGGCGCCGGCAAGACCTCCACCATGCGCGCCATCATGGGCATCATGGGCAAACGTACCGGATCGATCCGCTTCCAGGGTCAGGAGCTGATCGGCATGGCGCAGCACAAGATTCCGCGGCTCGGCATCGGCTATGTGCCGGAGGAACGCGGCATCTTCTCAAGCCTCAGCGTGGACGAGAACCTGACGCTGCCGCCGGTGGTCAAGGAGGGCGGGATGACCGTCCCGCAGATCTACGACCTGTTCCCCAACCTGAAGGGCCGTGGCTCGACCCAGGGCACGCGGCTGTCGGGCGGCGAACAGCAGATGCTGGCGATCGCCCGAATCCTGCGCACCGGCGCCACCCTGATCCTGCTGGACGAGCCGACCGAGGGTCTGGCCCCGGTCATCATCGAGCAGATCGGCGTGGCCGTCCGCGCCCTGAAACAGCGCGGCTTCACCATCGTGCTGGTGGAGCAGAACTTCCGGTTCGCCGCCACCATCGCCGACCGCCATTACGTGATGGAGGAAGGGCATGTGGTGGACATGATCCCCAACGACCAGCTCCATGCCAACATGGACAAGCTGCACACCTATCTCGGCGTGTAGGCGGTCCAGACCCCCGACATCATCGGCACGGACGCCGCCCCGCCCCTGTCAAGGGCGGGGCGGCGAACAGCCGGATTTGTGCCTGCCTGCGGCATCGGTGCCCCGCGATGGGGACCGGCCGACAATAAAACCAAGAGGGAGAGACCTTCCGATGCGCACGCTTCTTCTCGCCGGCACCGCCCTTCTGACGCTCGCCGGGACTGTGGTTCCGGCCGCCGCCCAGGTGTCGGACAATGTCATCCGCATCGGCGTGCTGAACGACCGTTCCGGCATCTACGCCGATCTGGCCGGCGAAGGCTCCGCCATCGCCGCGCGGATGGCGGCGGAGGAGTTCGGCAACAAGGTCGCCGGCGCGCCCGTGGAGATCGTCGTCGCCGACCACCAGAACAAGGCCGACATCGCCGCGTCCAAGGCGCGCGAATGGGTGGACACCGGCGGCGTCGACGTCATCGCCGACGTGCCGAACTCCGCCGCCGCGCTCGCGGTGCAGGGCATCACCAAGGACAAGAAGCGCATCTTCCTGATGTCCGGTCCGGGCGCGACGGCGTTGAGCGGCGCGCAGTGCAGCCCCTACGGCTTCCACTGGACCTACGACAACTACGCCATGGCCGCCGGCACCGGCCGCGCCCTGTACGAACAGGGCAAGAAGAAGTGGTTCTTCGTGACCGCCGACTACGCCTTCGGTCAGTCGCTGGAGGAGGAGACCACCAGGATGGTGAAGTCGCTGGGCGGCACCGTCTCCGGGTCGGTGCGCCATCCGCTCGGCACGCCGGACTTCTCCTCCTTCCTGCTGCAGGCACAGGGCTCCGGTGCTGATGTGATCGGCTTGGCGAATGCCGGCGGCGACACCGTCAACGCGGTCAAGCAGGCCGCGGAGTTCGGGATCACCCAGTCGGGTCAGAGCCTGGCCGGCCTGCTGATGTTCATCTCCGACGTGCATGCGCTGGGCCTGCAGTCGGCGCAGGGTCTTATGCTGACCACCGGCTTCTACTGGGACATGGACGACCAGACCCGCCAGTGGTCGAAAAAGTTCGAGGCCAAGGCCGGCAAGAAGCCGACCATGGTGCAGGCCGGCGTCTATTCCGCGGTGAAGCATTACCTGAAGGCGGTCGAGGCGGCCAAGACCGACGACGCCGACAAGGTCGCCGCCAAGATGCGTGAACTGCCGGTCGAGGACATGTTCGCCAAGACGGGCAGGATCGCCGCCAACGGCCGCATGTTCCACGACATGTATCTGGCTCAGGTGAAGACCCCGGCCGAGTCGAAGGGGGCCTGGGATTATTACAAGATCGTCAAGACCATCCCGGCCGACACCGCCTTCATGGACCCGAAGCAGAGCGGCTGCCCGCTGGTGAAGTGAGGGGTTGAGTCGTCACCCGGCTTCAATCGCCCCATGGGCGAGGCCGGGTGACGGCCATCCGATCCAAAACAAAAACAACACCAACGAACCGGGAGAGATGCGGAGATGGTCAGCCTGCTGGGAATCCCGCCCCAAGTGCTGTTCGGGCAGCTTCTGCTCGGCCTGATCAATGGGTCCTTCTATGCGCTGCTCAGCCTCGGGCTGGCGGTGATCTTCGGCATGTTGAACGTCATCAACTTCGCCCATGGCGCGCTCTACATGGTCGGCGCCTTTGTGGCGTGGCTGCTGCTGACCTATGCCGGGGTCGGATACTGGGGGGCTCTGATCGTGGCGCCGCTGGTGGTCGGGCTGCTCGGCATCCTGCTGGAAAAGTCGATGCTGTCGCGGCTCTACAAGCTGGACCATCTCTACGGCCTGCTGCTGACCTTCGGTCTGGCGCTGATCCTGGAGGGTGCGTTCCGCCACCAGTATGGCGTGTCGGGCCAGCCCTACCCGATCCCCGACGCGCTGAAGGGCGGGCAGAATCTCGGCTTCATGTTCCTGCCCAACTATCGCGCCTGGGTGGTCGTCGCGTCTCTCACCATCTGCTTCGGCACCTGGTTCGCCATCGAGCGGACCAAGCTGGGCGCCTATCTGCGCGCGGCGACGGAGAACCCGACGCTGGTCCAGGCATTCGGCATCAACGTGCCGGTGATGGTGTCGCTGACCTACGGCTTCGGCGTGGCGCTGGCCGGGCTGGCCGGCGTGCTGGCGGCGCCGATCTATCAGGTGTCGCCGCTGATGGGGACCAACCTGATCATCATCGTCTTCGCCGTGGTGGTGATCGGCGGCATGGGGTCGATCCTCGGCGCCATCGTCACCGGCCTGGGGCTGGGGTTGCTGGAGGGGCTGACCAAGGTCTTCTACCCGGAAGCCTCCAACATCGTCGTCTTCGTCGTGATGGCGATCGTTCTTCTCATCAAGCCCGCGGGCCTTTTCGGACGGGAGCGCTGATCCATGAGCGTCGCCAGCAATTCCACCCCTGTCGCCCTGCGCGGTCCTGCCCACGGCACCGGAACGGTGATGATCGCCGCACTCCTGCTGCTGATCGCCGTCGCGGCACCCTTCGTGCTGTACCCTGTCTTCCTGATGAAGGTGCTGTGCTTCGCCCTGTTCGCCTGCGCCTTCAACCTGCTGATCGGCTTCGCCGGCCTGCTCAGCTTCGGCCATGCCGCCTTCTTCGGCGGAGCCGCCTACATCGCCGCCCACACGGTGAAGGTCTGGGGCTGGGCGCCGGAGTTCGGGCTGCTCGCCGCCACGGCGGTGGCCGGGCTGATGGGGCTGGTCTTCGGCCTGATCGCCATCCGCCGCCAAGGCATCTATTTCGCCATGATCACCCTGGCATTGTCGCAGATGGTGTTCTTCCTGGCCTTGCAGCTGCCTTTCACCCATGGCGAGGACGGCATCCAGGGCGTGCCGCGCGGCACCCTGTTCGGGCTGTTCGACCTCGGCCAGCCGCTGACCATGTACTACACCGTGCTGGCGATCTTCGTCGCCGGCTTCGCCCTGATCTGGCGGACGGTGCATTCGCCCTTCGGCCAGGTGCTGAAGGCGATCCGCGAGAACGAGCCGCGCGCTGTGTCGCTCGGCTACCGCACCGACCGCTACAAGCTGGTCGCCTTCGTGCTGTCGGCTTCGCTGGCCGGGCTCGCCGGCGGGACCAAGGCCCTGGTCTTCCAACTCGCCAGCCTGACCGACGTGACGTGGCAGATGTCGGGCGAGGTGGTGCTGATGACGCTTCTGGGCGGCATGGGCACCTTGTTCGGGCCGGTGGTGGGTGCGGGGCTGGTGGTGACGCTGGAAAGCTACCTCGCCTCCACCAGCCTGCCGGTGCCGGTGGTGATCGGCTGCATTTTCGTCGTCTGCGTGCTGGTCTTCCGCCGTGGCATCGTCGGCGAGCTGCTGGCCCGGCTGCCCAAGCGGGGGAACTGACCCAGCCTTTCAATTCCGCGAAACTCCCCCAGGGGGGACCGAAAGGTCCCCCTCTTTTTTCCCTTTTCTTACCCGCACGGGTTGAGAATCCGGAAAGGACGAGAGGATATGGCGGAGGATGTAGAGAACAGGTCGGAGTTGCCTTTTTAAAAACGCCCTGGGCGCGCCGTGCCGTCAAGGTCTGGTCTGATGAACGGGTGCGGATCGACTCCGCCCATCCGGCCGATCCTGTGCGCCTTCCCTTTAATCCGACGGATAGGCTACTATGTTGACCTCTGATATTGTTGGCAAATTGCGTTGCAATGCAGCAGGCTCCGAAGCCGGCATCGCAAGGGGCCTCGACACCGGGACGGCGAAGATCGGTCCCGTTTGGGAGGGTGACGTGGGCGACACCGTCGATTTCGAAGCGTTGCGCCAGCGGGCGGTCCACTCCCTGTTCGAGCATCTGGAATCCATGTGCGTCGGCGCCGTCGCCGTCGACCACAATGCCCGCATCGCCTGGATGGACGAGAAGTACAAGGCGCTGCTGGGCGTGCCCGGCGATCCGCGCGGCCGGCAGGTGGAGGAGGTCATTCCCAACAGCCAGCTGCGCCGGGTGATCGACAGCGGCCAGCCCCAGCCGCTCGACATCATGGAATTCGACGACCGATCCTTCGTGGTGACGCGGATGCCGCTGTTCGGCACCGACGGCTCGATCATCGGCGCCATCGGCTTCGTGCTGTTCGACCGTGCCGAGTATCTCCGCCCGCTGGTCCGCAAATACGAGAAGATGCAGGAGGAGCTGGCCCGCACCCAGCAGGAGCTGGCGCATGAGCGCCGGGCCAAATACTCCTTCTCGCAGTTCCTCGGCGCCAGCGAATCGATCCGCGAGATCAAACGGCTGGGCCGCCGCGCCGCCCAGATGGATTCGACAGTCCTGCTGCTGGGCGAGACCGGGACGGGGAAGGAGCTGCTGGCCCAGGCCATCCATTCCGCCAGCCCGCGTGCGTCCAAGCCCTTCGTCGGCGTCAATGTCGCCGCCATTCCGGAAACCCTGCTGGAGGCGGAGTTCTTCGGCGTCGCCCCCGGCGCCTACACCGGTGCCGACCGCCGTCACCGCGAGGGGAAATTCCAGCTCGCCAACGGCGGTACCCTGTTCCTCGACGAAATCGGCGACATGCCGCTGCCGGTCCAGGCCAAGCTGCTGCGCGTGTTGCAGGAGCGGGAGATCGAGCCGCTCGGATCCAACAAGGTGGTGCGGGTCGATGTCCGCATCATCGCCGCCACCAGCCGCGACCTGCACGCCCTGGTGCGGGAAAAGCAGTTCCGCGCCGACCTCTATTACCGGCTGAACGTTGTGCCGATCACCCTGCCGCCGCTGCGCGAGCGGCCGGAGGATATCGAGAGCATCGCCGACCGCATCCTGGAACAGCTGGCGATCCAGCAGGGCACGCCGCCGCGCGAACTGCTGGAATCGGCGGTGCAGGTGCTGCGCGACTATGACTGGCCCGGCAATGTGCGGGAGCTTTACAACACGCTGGAGCGGGTGGTGGCGCTGACCGACGCGCCGATCCTGACCGCTCCGCACATCCGCAGCGTGCTGCCCGGCACCCAGCATCCGGCCGGCGCCTCCGCCCTGCCGCTGGCGGCAGGGGCGCGGCCGTTGCAGGAGGTGTTGCACGCCGCCGAACGCCACGCCATCGCGGCAGCCCTGGAGGAGGCGAACGGCGTCAAGGCGCGGGCGGCGAAGCTGCTGGGCATTTCGCGCGCATCGCTGTACGAACGCATGGTCACGCTTGGTCTGGGGGCGACACAATAGGCGCCGGCAGGGATTGCCGGTCGTAAATTTCGTATCGTGAAACTTTGTTCCATTGACGTCCTGTCCGGGCGCTGGCAGGATCGTCCCGCTATGTCTTGCGGAAGGAACCGGTCATGCGCAGGCGGGAAGAGGCTCTGGTCGCCGATGATCTGACGGACGACGAGAAGGACCCACGCTTCGTCACCGCGCTCGCCCGCGGGCTGGAACTGCTGCGCGCTTTCAGGCGCAATGAATCGATGCTCGGCAATCTGGAGCTGGCGCAGCGCACCGGCCTGCCCAAGCCGACGGTGTCGCGGCTGACCTACACGCTGGCGAAGCTGGGCTATCTCGCCTACGACCAGAACACAGGCAAATACCGGCTCGGCACCTCGGTGCTGGCGCTGGGATATGCCAGCCTGTCGGGCATGGGCATCCGGCAGGTGGCGCGCCCGCTGATGCAGGAACTGGCCGACCAGACCGGTCTGGCGGTGGCGCTGGGCGGGCGCGACCGGCTGAGCATGATCTATCTGGAATGCTGCAAGGCCACCGGGCCGATCACCCTGTCGCTCGATGTCGGCTCCCACATCAAGCTGTCGACCACCGGCATGGGCCGCGCCTATCTGGCCGCCCTGCCGGAGGCGGAGCGTGCGCCCTTGATGGCGAAGCTGGAGGAGCATGAGGGGGAGCGCTGGCCGGAGATCCGTGACGGCATCCTCCAGGCCATCGAGGATTACCGGATGCGCGGCTATTGCCGCTCCATCGGTGCCTGGAAGTCGGAGGTGCATGCCGTCGGCGTACCCTTCGTGCCGCGCGACGGCTCCCAGGTGTTGGCCTTCAACTGCGGCGGTCCGGCCTTCATGGTCGATCTGAAGAAGCTGGAGGAGGAGTTCGCGCCGCGGCTGGTCGCGATGGTCCGGCGGATCGACGCGACCCTGTTCAATGGCTAAGTGGGGATGACGGGAGCGGGGGGACGGAATCGGTCGAACGACCGCCCCAGTCCGCTTCAATCGGTTTTTCCTAACGGGCTCGCCTGAAAAATCTATTGGACGGATCAAGGATTTGAAGCAATCCTTTGAATTGTTCCAGACAGGCTTCCCGATCCGGGCTGCCCTGTTCGGCCGGCCAGCCATTCGGCGCCAAGGGTGGCCGGTCCCTCGGAAGGGGGAGATCTCGGGGATGCGCGGGCACGTTCAATCCAACGCCCCGCGATCTCCTCCCTTCCGGGGTCTGGCCATTCCGGTTCCGATCTCCGGCCTGTCGTCAGGCCGCCCTGACCCGCGACAGGAAGCCGTTCACCTCGTCGCGCAGGCGCCCCGCCTCCTGAGACAGCAGGGTCGCGGCGGCCAGCACCTCGGTCGATGATGTTCCGGCTTCCTCGGCGGCCTTGCTGACGCCCGCGATGCTGGAGGAAACCTCCTGCGTCCCCTGGGCCGCCTGCTGGACATTGCGGCCGATCTCCCCGGTGGCGGCACTCTGCTCCTCGACCGCGGCGGCGATGCTGTTGGAGATCTCGTTCACCTGGGTGATGGTCCGGCCGATGTTGCGGATCGCGGTCACGGCGCCGCCGGTCTGGGTCTGGATTTCGGCGATCTGGGTGGAGATGTCCTCTGTCGCCTTGGCGGTCTGGTTGGCGAGCTGCTTCACCTCGCTCGCCACCACGGCGAAGCCTTTCCCCGCTTCACCGGCACGGGCCGCCTCGATGGTGGCGTTGAGCGCCAGCAAATTGGTCTGGCTGGCGATGTTCTGGATCAGGCTGACCACGTCGCCGATCCGCTGCGCCGCCACCGCCAGCCCTTCGACCGTGCTGTTGGTGCGGTCGGCCTCGTTCACCGCCTGGCTGGAGATGGTGGCGGAGTCGGCCACCTGCCGGCTGATCTCGCCGATCGAACTGCTGAGCTCCTCGGACGCCGCCGCCACCGTCTGCACGTTGGCCGACGCCTGTTCGGTCGCGGCGGCCACCGCCGTCGACTGGCGCGCCGTCTCCTCGGCGACCGCCGACATGGTCCTTGCGGTGGACTGAAGCTGTGCCGAGGCGCTGGAGACCGCTTCGACGACGGCGCCTATGCTCTTCTCGAATTCGTCCGCCAGTCCGAGCATGGCCTGCTTGCGGTCCGCCGCCGCCCTGGCTTCGGCCTGCTTCGCCTCCTCTTCCATCTCACGGCTGCGGATCAGGTTGGCTTTGAAGACGCGGGCGGTTTCGGCGATCATCCCGACCTCGTCACGGCGGTCGGTTCCGGCGATCTCGACCGTCAGGTTGCCATCGGCAAGCCCGCGCAACGACGAAACGATGGATTTGATCGGCCCGACGATGCCCTTTTGTGAGATCAGCAGGCCGAGCAGAATTCCCACCAGCGTTCCGCCGCCGGCGAGGACGAACATCCGGGTCAGCTTCAGGGCCGCCGTCTGCTCGGCCGCCCTGGCCAGCTCGGTCGACTCCGTCTCGGTGAAATTCAGGAAGGCGGTGATGTCCGTGCGCAGGTTCCTGATATCGGCCCGGCTCGCCTCCACGGCGGCCTTCATCGCGCGCTGCCCATCGGTCAGCGTGGACGAGCCCTGGATCTTGCGGGCCGTATCGAGGGACACCGACAGCTTTTCATAATAGGCGGGAAGCTGCCGTTCGATCTTCCGCAGGATCGCCACCTGCTCCCCTTCGATCGTACCCTGAAGCTGCTTGATGGCGTCCGCGATCGCCTTGCGGCGCTCTTCGATGGAGGCGGATATGGCACCGACCTCGCCCGGATCGATCGCGAGGCTGTATTCGTCCCGGTTGATTTCGGCAAGCAGACGGTTGAGGCGGGAACTGAGACGCACCTCCGTCGTCGCTTCGTCGAGATCCGAAATCGCGGTTCCAAGGGACTGCAATCCAATGGCTCCGAATCCGGCAACCGCCATGCTCACCGCGGAAAGCATGCCGACGATCAGCATGATTTTCATCGAGATCTTAAGACCGCCCAAAGACATCCTTGCCTTACCCTTCCGGTTGATTATTCCATTCACAATCTCGCAAGCTCCGTTCACAATCTTGCGCGGCTTTAGCTAAGTTATTTTTATGTTTCACATAATCTTAAAATTGTTTTACCTGGACTCCTGAAATAAAGCCTACCCCGAAAGTGGTAATACTAGAACTATCGTGGATTTTTGTGGTTGGACGGCTGTCCGGGGTACACGGGCCCGAATGCTCCCGTCTGCGTCTTTGCGTTCGGGAACCCTTCGCACCGGTCGGCCGTTTTCGGAATGCGGCTGGATTCCGGCGGGGGAGACGAGGCTTGGCAGGCGGCTTGACGGACTGGCTGGTGCAGGTGATGCACAACCTCCACTATGCCGGGATTTTCTTTCTGGTGGCACTGGCCCGGGTGTTCCCGCCGCTGCCGGCCGAATCTGTGATTCCGCTGGCGGGGATCGGGGCGGCGACGGGGGAGTTCACGCTGTTCGGGATCGCTGTCGCCGGCGGGCTCGGCTCGCTGGCGGGCCAACTGGTGTGGTTCCTGCCGAGCCGGCTGATGGGGCGCGACCGGCTGGAGGCCTTCCTGAAGAAATACGGCCCCTGGCTGACCATCAACCCGAAGAAGGTGCGGCAGAGCACAGACTGGTTCGCCAAGCGCGGCGGGCTGGCCGTGCTGTTCTCGCAGCCGGTTCCGGGGGTGCGGACGCTGATCTCCATCCCGGCCGGCGCCTGCCGGATGTCGATCCTGAACTATTCGCTGGCGTCGGGCATCGGGTCGGTGCTGTGGACGCTGCTGCTGGCCTGGACCGGCTACATGCTGTCGACCTGGCCCTTCGCCCACCGGCTGGTCGGCTATTTCACCATCGGACTGCTGGTGGTGCTCGTCGGCCTCTATCTGTGGCGGCTGGCCAGACATCTGCATCTGCTGCGCAGGGGGCCCACCGCCGAAGCGCCGACGGTCACCCCGCCGGCCGGCTGCTGAACGGTGTTCAGGCCGTCGCCATCCCGACGATGCCGGTGGCGGCCATGCCCAGCGCCCACAGGCCGAACAGGCCCAGCGCCACGCCGGTGCAGTGGTTCAGCATGGTCAGGCCGCGGTCGGAGATGCGGTGGCGCACGGCGGCCACCCCCATCGCCAGCGTCATCCACCACAGCGACGATCCGATGAAGACGCCCAGCACCAGGGTCGACGCCTCCAGCCGGTCCAGCGTGCCGCCCAGCCCGAAACCGGCGAAGATGGCAATGAAGGCCATGATGGTCGCCGGGTTGGTCAGGGTCAGCGACAGGCCGGTCATGAAGCCGGCGAGCCAGGATTTGGTGTCGGGCGCCGCAGCGGCCTCGCGCTCCTCCGTTTCGGGATGCTGGCGGAAGGTGCGGATCGCCACCACCAGCAGGAAGATGCCACCGACCAGCTGGAAGGCGATCTCGTGCCCGCGCAGGAAGCTGAGCGCCGCCGACACGCCGAAGGCGGCGATGGCGCCGTAGAAGGTGTCGGCCACCGCGGCGCCGAAGCCGGTGAAGAAGCCCATCAGCGGGCCGTGCTGAAGGGTGCGGCGGATGCACAGCAGACCGATCGGTCCGACGGGTGCGGCGATGGCGAATCCAAGAACGATTCCCTGCAAGAGCACCCAGACTTGGTCCACCGAGCGTCGCCCCCAAGATTTCTGTGGCCGGATTTCTATGGCCGGCCATCCGGCTTGCCGTACCGGTTCGTCGTGCCCGTTGGCCGCAACAACCATCGGCGGGGGTGATAAACGCCCCCGTCTCCGTCGTCAACCGGGGGCGATCCGATTCGCTCCACTGTTTCGTTCGCTTTCCCTGTTGTGTGAAATCATGGCGCGGTTATCCTTTGGGTCAAGTTTTCGCAGTCGGGAGTGGGTGGGACATGAAGACGCGTATTCTTGCAGCCATGCTGGCGATGACCGCGGCCGGAGCCACCGGCGGCGCGCCGGCCCTGGCCGACGAGTTCTCGCCGGCCGTGGTGTTCGACCAGGGCGGCAAGTTCGACAAGTCGTTCAACGAGGCCGCCTACAACGGCGCCGAGCGGTTCAAGAAGGAAACCGGCACCGCCTACCGCGAGTTCGAGATCACCAACGAGGGCCAGCGCGAGCAGGCCATGCGCACGCTGGTGCGCCGCGGCGCCTCGGTCATCGTCGCCGTTGGCTTCTCGCAGACCGCGGCGGTGGAGAAGGTGGCGAAGGAATCGCCCAACACCAAGTTCTGCCTGATCGATGACAAGCTGGCCGCCCCCAACGTCCAGTCGGTGACCTTCAAGGAGGAGGAAGGCTCCTTCCTGGTCGGCATGGCAGCCGCCCTGGCGTCGAAGTCCGGCAAGGTCGGCTTCATCGGCGGCATGGACATCCCGCTGATCCGCAACTTCCTGACCGGCTACGAGCAGGGCGTGAAGCATGTCGCGGCCGCCGACGAGGTGTTCGTCAACATGACCGGCACGACTCCGGCGGCCTGGAACGATCCCGGCCGCGGGGCGGAGCTGGCCAAGAGCCAGTTCGGCCGCGGCGCCGACGTGGTCTTCGCCGCGGCGGGCGCCACCGGTCTCGGCGTGCTGCAGGCGGCGGCCGATGCCGGCAAGCTGTCGATCGGCGTCGACAGCAACCAGAACCATGTCCATCCCGGCAAGGTGCTGACCTCGATGGTCAAGCGGGTCGACGTCGTCGTCTATGACTGCATGAAGTCGGCGAAGGACGGCAGCTGGAAGGCCGGCCACCGCGTCGTCGGGCTGAAGGAGGACGGCGTCGGCTACGCGCTGGACGACAACAACCGCAAGCTGATCACGCCCGAAATCGAAGCGAAGCTGGAAGAGGCGAAGAAGCAGATCATCGCGGGCTCGCTGGCGGTCAAGCCGTACCAGCCCTGAGCGGACCCTTCATGACGCAGGAAAGCGCGCCGATCGCCCTGGAGACGGTGGCGATCAACAAGTGGTTCGGCGCCAACCATGCCAACCGCGACGTGTCGCTGTCGGTGCCGGCCGGAACGATCCACGGGGTGATCGGCGAGAACGGCGCCGGCAAGTCGACGATCATGAGCATCGTCTATGGCTATCTGCGCGCCGACAGCGGGGAAATCCGGGTGAACGGCAATCCTGCCGCCATCCGGACGCCGCGCGACGCGCTGGCCGCCGGCATCGGCATGGTCCACCAGCACTTCATGCTGGTCGATCCCTTCAGCGTGCTGGAGAATGTGCTGCTGGGGGCGGAAGGCGGCGTCACCCTGGCCGGCGGCCTGGCCCGCGCCCGGGGCGAGCTGACCCGGCTGGCCCGCGATTACGGGCTGGAGGTCGATCTCGACAGCCCGGTCGGAGACCTACCGGTCGGCGCCCAGCAGCGGGTGGAGATCCTGAAGGCGCTCTACCGTGGCGCCGACATCCTGATCCTCGACGAGCCCACCGGGGTGCTGACCCCGCAGGAGGCCGACCATCTGTTCCGCATCCTGCGGGCGCTGCGCCAGCAGGGCAAGACGGTCGTCATCAT
Source organism: Azospirillum sp. TSH100 (assembly GCF_004923295.1). Classification (NCBI taxonomy): domain Bacteria; kingdom Pseudomonadati; phylum Pseudomonadota; class Alphaproteobacteria; order Rhodospirillales; family Azospirillaceae; genus Azospirillum; species Azospirillum sp. TSH100. The sequence goes on along the minus strand of NZ_CP039638.1, from coordinate 347,021 downwards.
CACCCACAAGCTCCGCGAGATCATGGAGCTGACCGACAATGTCACGGTGATGCGGCGCGGGCAGGTGGTCGCCAACGTCGCCACCCGCGACACCAGCAGGGAACAATTGGCCGAGCTGATGGTCGGCCGCAAGGTTCTGCTGCGCGTCGACAAGACGCCGGCCAAGCCGGGCGCCGAGGTCTTGCGGGTCGAGGGCCTGCGGGTGCGCGATCCCTCCGGTGTGGAGCGGGTGAAGGGGGTCGGGCTGTCGGTGCGGGCCGGCGAGATCGTCGGCATCGCCGGCGTGTCCGGCAACGGCCAGTCCGAGCTGCTGGAGGCGCTGGCCGGCATGCGCCCCGTCGCCGGCGGATCCGTCCGCCTGCGCGGGGAGGAATTGGCCGGGCACCCCGGCCGCTTCAACGCCCGCGCGCTGCGTGGTCTGGGCGTCGGGCATGTGCCGGAGGACCGGCAGAAGGTCGGTCTCGTCACCAGCTTCTCGGCGGAGGAATGCTCGATCCTCGGTTTCCAGGACGATCCGGCCTGGAACGGCCGGGTTCTGCTCGACCGCGACGCGGTGGCGGCCAGCTGCGCCCGCCGGATGGAGGAGTATGACACCCGCCCGCGCGACGGCTCGCTGGCGGCGGCCAATTTCTCCGGCGGCAACCAGCAGAAGATCGTGCTGGCCCGCGAGATCGAGCGGAACCCCGACCTGCTGCTGGTCGGCCAGCCGACCCGCGGCGTCGACATCGGCGCCATCGAGTTCATCCACCGCCGGCTGGTGGCCTTGCGCGACCAGGGCAAGGCGATCCTGCTGGTCTCGGTCGAGCTGGACGAGATCCGCGCCCTGTCCGACCGCATCGTCGTGATGTTCGACGGCCACATCGTCGGCGAGGTGATGCCGGATCAGGCGGACGAGAAGACGCTGGGGCTGATGATGGCGGGCTGTGGGTGAGGGGGGCATAGCCCCCCGCCTCCTCACTTCGCGAACAGCTGCGACATGTCGGCGAAGGCCTTGAACTCCAGCGCGTTGCCGGCGGGGTCGAGGAAAAACATGGTGGATTGTTCGCCGACCTGCCCCTTGAAGCGGGTGTAGGGCTCGATCACGAACTTGATCCCGGCGGCCTTCAGCTTTTCGGCCAGCGCGTCCCAATCGGCGGGTTGCAGCACGACGCCGAAATGCGGGACCGGCACGTCGTGGCCGTCAACCGGATTGTGGTGGGCCGGGGCGGCATTCGGGTCGCGCGGCTTCAGATGGGCGACGATCTGGTGGCCGAACAGGTCGAAATCGATCCATTCGTCGCTGCTGCGCCCCTCCGGGCAACCCAGGACGGTGCCGTAGAAATGGCGGGCGGCGGCCAGATCGTCGACCGGGAAGGCGATGTGGAAGGGCGTCAGCGTCGTCATCGGAGGGGTGGCCTTTCTCGACCGGTTGGCAATGGGCTGTTGGTGTCCCCAGCAGAGCGTATCGCTGCACACTTGACAAACGAGTTCTCGGGCGGAGATTTATGAGTTCAACTCATGATTCGGATTGCCCATGCCCGACCGCGTCCTGCCGTCGCTCAATGCCGTCCGCAGCTTCGTCGCCGTGGCCCGCCATCTCAGCTTCACCCGGGCGGCGGACGAGCTGTCGGTGACCCAGGGCGCGGTCAGCCGGATGATGCAGACACTCCAGGCCGATCTGGGGGTCGAGCTGATCCGCCGCGTCGGCCGGGGGATCGAGCTGACGCCGACCGGAGCGGCTTTCTATGGCGAGGCGTCGGCGGCGCTCGACCGCATCGCGGCGGCGGCGCGGGCCGCCCGCGCGCAGGAGGGCGGGGTGCTGCGGGTCAGCGCGCTGCCGACCCTGACGCAGCGCTGGCTGATCCCGCGGCTGAAGCGCTTCCAGGCGGACAATCCCGACATCCAGGTCGAGGTCAGCATCGGCGAGCACCGCGTCGATTTCGCCAAGGAGCGCATCGACGTCGCCATCCGTTACGGCGTCGATGAGTGGCCGGGGGCGGAGACGGCGACGCTGATGCCGGAGACGATGGGCGTCTTCTGCGCGCCCTCTCTGCTGGAGCAGGGACCACCGCTGCGTCATCCCGTCGATCTGGCGCGGCACCGGCTGTTGCGGCACACCACCCGACCCGATTCCTGGCGCGTCTATCTCGCCGCCTTCGGTCTGCCCCTGCCCGAGTCGGCGCTGTCGCTGGCCTTCGAGCATTTCTTCATGATCGCCGAGGCGGCGTCGGCCGGCATGGGGGTGGCTCTGCTGCCGGTCTTCCTGGCCGCGGAGGACGTGGCGTCGGGCAGGCTGGTCCAGCCGATGCCCGAGACGCTGCGCCCGCGCGGCCGTTACCTGATCGCCCACGCGCCGGGCGCCGAGCGGGCCCGTCGGGTTCGCCGTTTCAAGGAATGGCTGCTGGCCGAGGCGGGGTAGGGCCCGCTACTCCAGCGTCCCGGCCACCTCATGACGGTCCTCGGCGGTCGCCAGCAGGGTGTCCACGGCGATGCGCAGGCCGGCGACCACCTGATCGACCGCCATCGATGGCATGCCGGGGTGACGGACCGCCTGTTCGGGCGCGAGCGGGATGTGCAGGAAGCCGACACGCATCGCCGGTCGCCGCATCGCCCGCAGATGGCAGGCACCGTAGAACAGGTGGTTGCAGACGAAGCTGCCGGCGCTGTGCGACAGGCCGGCGGGAATGCCGGCGTCACGCAACGCGACGGCGATCGCCTTCACCGGCAGGCTGGCGAAATATGCGGCCGGGCCACCGGCCACCACCGGCGCGTCGACCGGCCGGTTGCCGGCATTGTCGGGGATGCGGGCGTCGTCGAGGTTGACGGCCACCCGCTCCAGAGACAGCTCCGCCCGGCTCTGCGCCTGCCCGACGGCCAGCAGATCCACCGGCTCGGTTTCCGCCACCGCCTGCTCCAGCGCGCCGAGCGCAGCACCGAACACGCAGGGCATCAGCCTTGCCACGACGCGGTGGCTGCGGCACTCCCAGCCGTCCAGCTGCCGCACCGCCTCCCAGGAGGGGTTGACAGGCTCGCCGCCGAACGGCTCGAAGCCGGTGAGCAGGATGGTCGGCATCGGATCCCCGCCCTCAGGCCGGATCCGTCCGCTCCCAGGACGGGGTCGGCAGCGTCATGCCGTGGTTGCCGCGATAGGCCGCGACCTCCGGCGACGACCAGCCCGCCAGCAGTGCCGGGTCCAGCCGGTAGACCTCGACGCCCAGGGGGCGGCAGACCTCCAGCGGGTCACGGGCGTCCGGACCCCACAAGGGCACGCTGAGGTCGCCGCCGGGGCAGGTCGACAGGGCGCAGAGCAGGTCGATCTCGGCGAAGAACTCCAGGAAATCGCCCTGCTTGGCCGGGCAGGCCTTCATGAAATACTTGTCCTCGGCGTTCAGCCCGGTGACCTGGAAGACGTTCAGCACGTCATGCACGTCGAACTCGGTCAGGCCATAGGGGGCGACGGCGCGGGTCAGGTTGGAATGGCAGTGGTGGTGGAAATCCTCCCCGGTCAGCATGCGGTTGACGTAGGGATCGCAACGGGTGCCCAGCAGGTCATGGACCCGGCCGCCATACTCGTCGATGCCGTAATCGGCCAGCGTGTCGTGCGTGATCGTCGCCAGCGGTCGCAGATAGGGCAGGGTCGACCACAGGCGGTCGTACGTGCTGACATGCGCCTGCTGGAGCTGCCGCGTGCGCGAGGCCCAGAAGCGTTCGCGCGGGTTGTGGCGGTTCCAGATGTTGAGGTCGGCGACCTGGGGGCCCTCGATGGTGACGATGCGGAAGACATGGCCGGCCGGCACGGTCCAGGCGCGGCCGGAGCGGATCGGCACGACGAAGCTGTCCACCAGTTCCCGCCCCTCGGTCTGCGACCCGATGCGTCCGTAAAAGGCGCGGTCGACATCGAGCGCCGACCCTTTGCTGGCCTGATAGGCGGCGGGATAGCTGGGCATCGCTGACTCCTTGAGGCTATTCAATCCATTAAAGCCGTACCGCGATCATGGCGAGGGAGCCGCACCTGGCGCAACAGCTCTTCGCGCACCCGCGCCACCACCGGCGCCCAATCGCCGGGGCGTTGCTGGCGGAACAGGCGCAGCGTCGGATACCAGGGGCTGTCGTCGCGGTCGAGCAGCCAGCGCCAGCAGCCGCTGAAGCGCGACAGCACCCAGACCGGCACGCCCAGGGCGCCGGCAAGATGGACGACGGCGGTGTCCACCCCGATCACGAGGTCGAGCTGCCGGACGATGGCCGCGGTGTCGGCAAAATCGGTGACCTCCGCCATCGGGTCGAAGAGCGCCGCACCGTCCAGCTGTGCCGCCGCCGGCCCCTTTTGCAGGCTGACCCAGGACACGCCCGGCACCGTCAGCAGCGGCGCGAGTTGGGCGAGGGCGAGGCTGCGGCGGGCATCGGTGCGGCTGGCGGCGGCATGGCCCAGCCGCGGATCGCCGGCCCAGACCAGCCCGACCCGCAAGCCCGCCGTATCCGGCAGCGCCCCGGACCAGCGTTGGACGGCGTCCGGCGGCGGTATGAGATAGGGCTGTGCGGGGACATGGTCAGGCAGCATCGCCAGCCGCTGCATCAGCGACAGCAGCGGCACCCAGAGATCATAGGAGCCCGCATCGGGCAGAGCGGCCGTGACCGCGTCGACGCCCGCCATCCCGGTCAGCAGCCGGACCAGCGGTGCCCGGCACTGCACGATGACGCGACCGGCGCCGCGCGCCTTGACCAGCGGAATCAGGCGGATGAATTGCAGGGTGTCGCCGAAGCCCTGCTCCTCCACCACCAGCAGGGTCTTGCCGGCGATGTCCTGGCCGGCCCATTCCGTGTTGGCGCAGGCGGGCCGGGTCAGCGCCAGTTCCCGAGCCTGCCAGCGCGCCTCGTATGCCTGCCAGCCCTCCGCGAACAGCCCGTGCTGGAGCAGCGCCTCCGCCAGATTGTAGCGCACGCTGGGCAGCGCCGGGGCGAGCGTCGCCGCACGGCGCAGCAGGGTCAGGGCGCCGTCATGGTCGCCGCAATCCTGCCGGGCATGGGCCATCGCCAGATATGGGGTGTAGAGGCCGGGAGACAGCGCGATGGCCCGGCGGCAGGAGTCGAGCGCCGCCAGCGGGTGGTCGGCCTCCTGAAGCATCGCGCCGATGTTGGCATAGGCCTCCGCCATGTCCGGACAGCGGACCAGCGCCTCGATGCAGGAGGCCACCGCCTCGTCCGCCCGGCCCAGCCGGCGCAGGGCGGCACCGCGGTTGGCGTAGGCCTGCGCCGCCTGGACCGGCGGCAGCCGCGGGTCGGCCAGCAGCCGGTCATAGATCGCCACCGCCTGCGCCCACTGTCCGCTTCGGTGCAGGCGCAGCGCCGTCGCGACGGCGGCGTCCACCGTGCTCATCGGCGAAGAACGCCGAGAGTGCTCAGGATGTTGGGCGGAATGTTGCCATGATCGGCGATCATATTGGCGTCGTCGGCCGAGATGCCGAGATGGATCAGGCGGTTGATGACCTGCCAGCGGCTGATCCTGTTGCTTTCATACAGGGTCAGCGCGTCCTTGATGACCTCGATCGCCGAGGTTCGGGAAATGTGTTTCGACATGGGCCGCCTCCATGAGGGCCGGCGGAGACCGCCGGCGCTGATGGAGGGGTTACACGGCCCAGCCCGCTGAAACCGGCGGGGTTTTTTGCGTGAGCGCCGTTCTCTGTCGGGTCGCCCGGATCAGGCCGCCACAGATCAGGCGGCAGCGGCGGCCAGGACGCGGGTCTGGCGGGCGACCTTCTCGAAGGCCTTTTCCTCGATCTGGCGGATGCGCTCGCGGCTGACGCCGTAGCGGACCGACAGGTCTTCCAGGGTCAGCGGGCTGTCCGACAGGCGGCGGCTGGTCAGGATGTCGCGCTCGCGGTCGTTCAGCACGCCCATCGCCTCGTGCAGCAGGGCGCTGCGCTGGCGGGCTTCGCCGCGTTCGACCAGCGACTCCTCCACCGACGGGCGGTCGTCGGCCAGGAGATCCTGCCATTCGCCCGAATCTCCGTCGGCGCTCATCGGCGCGTTCAGCGAGGCCACCGGCGCCGACAGCCGGCGGTTCATGGCGACGACGTCCTCCTCCGGCACCGACAGGTCGGTGGCGATGCGGGTGACGCTGTCGGGCTGCAGGTCGCCGCTGCCGTATTCGCCCAGCTTCCGCTTCAGGCGGCCCAGGCTGAAGAACAGCTTCTTCTGCGCGGCGGTGGTGCCGATCTTCACGAGGCTCCAGGAGCGCAGGATGTAATCCTGGATCGAGGCCTTGATCCACCACATCGCGTAGGTGGACAGGCGGAAGCCGCGTTCGGGTTCGAATTTCTTGACGGCGGTCATCAGGCCGAGATTGCCCTCGGCGACCAGATCGGAGAGCGGCAGGCCGTAGCCGCGATAGCCGCCGGCGATCTTGACCACGAGACGGAGGTGGCTGGTGACCAGCCGGTGCGCCGCATTGACATCGCCATGCTCGGTCCAGGCCTTGGCCAGCATGTATTCGTCCTCGGCCGTCAGGACCGGGTAACGGTGCGTGTCGTTGATGTAGCGGGACAGGGATTCGCCGGAATCGGGCGAACGGAGGGCGATGGCGGTGCTCATGTCACATCCTCGTGCAAAGCGATATGACGGGTGCAGGACCCCCAGACGGCAGGCCCAGGCCTCTCCGGCGGAGCAGGCAGGCATATAGTACAAAATCGGTGCTGAAAGTCAAGCACGGGGGTCGGGTATAGGGGCCGGCCATCCCGGCCGGGCGAGCGGCACCACTGACAGACGCTAATTCTGTTGCCCGGCGGGGGTGGGGGCGCTTACGGTCGCATGTCGTACCATATATGACCTGCCCACACCGGTTCCCCTGCCCAGATGCCGCGTCCCGTGATCCGCCGCCTGATCGATGCCGTGCCGACCGCCGTCCTGCCGATGGCGGCGGGGGTGGGGCTGTCGGCTCTGACGGCGCCGCAGCCGGACGCCGCCATGGCGCTGCTGCGGGGGCTGGTGGTGACGCTTCTGCTGACCCTGCCGTCGCTGGCGGTCGGCACCGCGCTGGGCACGCTCGCCGGGTCCTGGGCGGCGGTGGCGCCGCGGTCGGCCGGCGGACTGGTCGGCCGGCTGCTGGCAGGGGCGGGGCCGCTGCTGCCGGGTTTCCTGCTGGCCGGGGTCGCGGCCCTTGCGGTGCGGGCGGGAGCGTCGGCGGCGCCGCTGGGCTGGACCGCGCTGTCGATCCCCGCCGCCTGTCAGGCAGCCCGGCTGGCGCGTCCGGCGATGGGGCGCGCCTTGGGTCCGGGACCCGAAGGCGGTGCGGTGCGGATGGCCCGCGGGCTGGGGCTGGACGAGCGCACCGTGCTGCGCCACCACGCCCTGCCGCAGGCGGTCGCTCCGGTGATGGGAGGCCTGCGCGCCGCCGTGCTGGCGGCGATGGTTGGGTCGGTGGCACTGGAAAGCCTGCTGGATTTGCCGGGGGCGGGCGCGCTCATGATCGATGCCGTCCGTGCCGGATCGGCCGCCGGGGCGGTGCCGGTCCTGGTCGCGCTGGGCGGGCTGACCGCCCTCCTGAACGCGCTGGGGCTTGGGGTGCGCGACTGGATCGACCCGGCCAACCACAGCTCCACGCCCTATGACGGGACGTGACCGCCGCCAACCGCCGCGCCAATCGCCGCCAAGGATCCTGATGGCCGAGTACGACCAAACGCCGCTGTCCCATCCGCTTCCGCCGGAGCCGCCACGTGCCGGCTTCGCCCGTGGATTGTCGGGTGCCGCCGTGCTCGCCGCCCTGGTGCTCGCCTGCGCCGCTGCGCCGCTGATGGCCGATGGCAGCGCGGTGCACCGGCTGGACGCCGACCCGGTCGCGGCTGCCCTGCTCGATGGGCGGGGCAGCCTGTCCTTCGCGCTGCTGGCCGCGGTGCTGGGCGGGGCACTCGGAATCGGCTGGGCGCTGCTGGCCGGACTGCTCGGCACTCTGGTCGGCAGCCGGGTGGAGCGGCGGACCATTGCCGCCGCCCATCGGATGGCGGGCTGGCCGCTCGCCCTGCTGGTTCCGCTCGCCGGCGGGCTGACGGGTCCGGTCTGGCCGCTGGCGCTGGTCACCGCGCTGACCGCCGCCCCCGCGGTCGCCGCCCTCGCCCATGCCGAGCTGTCCGCGCTGATGCGGGCGGAGTTCCTGACCGCTGCCCGCGCCGCCGGCCTGCCGGAGGGTGAGGTGATCCGTCGGCACCTGATTCCGAATCTGACGCGGCCGTTGCTGGCCGCCGGAGTTCTGGCGCTGCCCCGTGTGCTGGCGGCGGAGAGTTTCGCCAGTCTGCTCGGCCTCGGTCTGCCGCCGGGACTGGGCAGCTGGGGCGCGTCGGTCGGGCTGGCGGCACGGCTGGGCGACCCGGTGGCCTTCGCTCCGCCGGCCCTGCTGCTGGCGCTCGCCCTCTGGGCGGCCTGCGCCATCGCCGACGGCATTCAGGCCGGACATCGCAAATCATGAACCATATTTCCGCCCATGCCATTTCCGCCCATGCCATTTCCGCCCATGCCATTTCCGCCCATGCCGCTTCCAAGCCCGCGCCGGTGGAAGCCGAGGCGCTGACCCTGATGCTGGGCGACCGCGTGCTGCTCGACCGCGCCAATCTGCGGGTGGAGCGCGGGCAGGTGCTGGCCGTCACCGGCGGGGCCGGCAGCGGCAAGACCGCCCTGCTGGGCGCGCTCACGGGCCAATTGCCGGCCGGCGTCGATATGGCGGGTGACGCCTGCGTCGAGGGGCATCTGCTGATCGCCCAGGGCGGCCGGCTGGCGCCGCGCCGGCCGCTGGCCTTGCAGGTGGCGGAGGTGGTCGGCCACCATCTGGGGGTGGATCTGCGGTCGGCGCTGCGCCGCATGGCCGACGGGCTTGACCGCATGGGCGTGCCCGCCGCCGCCCGCCGCTTCGACCTGCCGCCCGAACAGCTGCCGGAGTCGCTGCGCTGGGCCTGCCTGTTCGCCATGGCGGTGGCGGTGGGGCCGGCGGTGCTGCTGGCCGATGCGCCGGCCGCCGGGCTTGACCCGACGGTGCGGCTGCGGCTTCTCCACCGGCTGGCCGGCTGGGCGCGGGCCGATGGGGTGGCGCTGGTCCTCGCCGGCCGGCCGGAGGATGGGCTGGCCGGGGTGGCCGATCAGGTGCTGACCCTGCGCCGGAGCCGCCTGCTGCCGCCCAATCCGACGCGAACCGGGCCGCTGACCCCGCTGGAGCCGCCGGGCACCGCCCGCCTGCATGCGCGCGGCGTCGGCATGTCCTATCCGCTGGCCGCCGGTCCCGGGGGGAAGCCACGGTCGCTGGCGGTCCTGCACGGCATCGACCTGGATGTGCGGACGGGCGAGACCCTGGCCCTGCTGGGCGAGACCGGCAGCGCCAAGGCGACGCTCGCCCGCTCGCTGCTGTGCCTGCCGCCGCCGACGGCGGGGGCGGTGGTGTGGATGGGCCGCGACCTGACGGCGACCGCGGCGCCGACGGCCATCGGGAATGCCGGGGGTGACTCCAGGACCGAGGATCCCGATCGCGGCGGCCTGCGCCGTGCCCGGCGCGACCTGCAGCCGCTGTTCCCCGACCCGGCCGCCTCCTTCGACCCGGCGATGACGGTCGGCGACCAGTTCGGCCTCGTGCTGGAAAGCCTGCGTCCGGACATCGCCGCCGACCGCCGCGACCACCGCATCGACGAGGCGCTGGAGGAGGCCGGCCTGCGTCCCGAGGCGGCGCTCCGCTGGCCTTCGGCGCTGAGCGTCGCGGAGGCGGCCCATGCCGGCCTCGCCCGCGCCATCCTGTCAGAGCCGCGCGTGCTGATCGCCGACGAACCGGCCGCCAGCCTGTCGGCGGAGGAGCGCGACACCTTCCTCGACACGTTGATGACGGTGCGCGACCGCCGCCGCCTGACGCTGGTCCTGGCGACCGAGCGCTATGACGAGGGCCTGCGCGATGCCCATCGCGGCATCGTCATGCTGGCCGGCCGGGTGGTGGAGAGCGCCGACGCCGGGACGCTGCGCACGGCGCCGCTGCACCCCTACAGCCGGGCGATGCTGGCCGCGTCCCGCGGCGAGAGTCCGGCGCTGGACGGCGATGCGCCGTCGGCTTTCGCCCAGCCGGCCGGCTGCCCGCTGCGCCGCCGCTGCCCGCTGGCGCGCGAGTTCTGCGCCCAGGCGATCCCGGCGCTTGAGGAGGTGGCGCCCGGCCATCATGTGGCCTGCCACTACTGGGACACGCCGGCGGAGGAGTGAGCGGGGCCCGCTCAACGGTTGGCTGTTTTCATGCCATCGTGTTATCTTTCCGGGACGCATGCTTCCGCATTCTGAATGCCTGCCAGCGGGGAGCCGATGCCGTCCCTGTCCGCCACCATGCCCGATCTGCCGGAACTGGCGTTGCTGGCCGGCCTTTCCACCCCGCTGTGGCTGGCGCGGGCGGAGGATGGCGTCGTCGTCTGGCTGAACGGAGCCGCCCGCGCGCTGCTGGACCCGGATGCGGAGGGCGGCCTGCGGATCGCAGGGGTTGGACGGGGTCCGGCGGATGCGATCGGGCGTACCGTGACCATCCGGGCAGCCGGGGGGACGTCGATCACCCCGACCGTCCGCATCGGGCCGGTGGCCGGGCATGATCTGCTGCTGGTGGAGGCGCCGGCCGACAGTGCCGCGCGGCGGGAAACGGCGCGGCTGAACGAACAGCGGCTTGCCCTGTCGGGCGACGGCGACGGCATGCTGCACGCCGACATCGCCGACCTGAAGGCCCAGGCGCTGGAGCTGGCCGCCGTCAACCGCCGCAAGTCCGACTATGTCCATCACCTGAGCCACGAACTGCGCACACCGCTGACCGCCGTCATCGGTTTCGCCGAGATCCTGCGCGACCGGCTGCTGGGGCCGCCGGACAGCCCGCGCTATGGCGAGGCGGCGGCCCAGATCGTCGCGGCGGGCGACTACATGCTGGAGCTGATCAACAACCTGCTCGACCTCGCCCGCATCGAGGCGGGAGGGCTGGAGCTGCATGAGGAGGATTGCCTGCCCGCCCTGATCGTCGAAGCCACCCTGTCGATGATGGCGGCACGGGCCGGGCGGTCCGGCGTGACCCTGACCGCCCGGCTGCCCGACGATCTGCCGGCGCTGTGGGCCGACCCGTCGCTGGTCCGGCAGATGCTGACCAACCTCGTCGGCAATGCCCTGAAATTCACCGCAGCCGGTGGACACGTGATGGTGTCGGCGGAGCGCGACGGCGAGGGCGGTCTGGCGCTGGTGGTCGCCGACGACGGCTGCGGCATGCCGCCCGACCGCATCCCGCAGGCGTTGACCGCCTTCGCACAGTTGCACGACCCTGCCCGTGATCCGATGACGGCGGCAGAGCACGGCTCCGGCCTCGGCCTGCCGCTGACCGCCGCGCTGGTGGAACTGCATGGCGGCGGCATCGCCATCGACAGCGCACCGGGACGCGGGACGACGGTGCGGCTGCGCTTTCCGCCGGAGCGGGTGGTGGGTTAGACGCCATCCAACCGCAAGGCCCCGGCCAATGCCGGCGCCAGATCGCCGGCACCGGCCACCGTCACCCGCTCCAGCCCCAGCCATCCCGCCAGCCGGCGCAATTCCACCGCCAGGGGCGGGGCGACGGCATCGACGCTGGCATGCGGCTCGGCATGGGCAGCCTGGACCAGCAGGGTGGCGGCCTTGCGGTCGGATTTCAGGTCGACGCGGGCGGCGATGCGCTCGTCCATCAGGAAGGGCAGGACGTAATAGCCATGCTCGCGCTTGTGGGCCGGGGTGTAGATCTCCAGCCGGATGCGGGCGCCGAACAGACGTTCGGTGCGTTGCCGCTCCCAGATCAGCGAATCGAAAGGGGAGAGCAGGGCACGCGCCGGGGCCTTGCGGGGAATGCGCAGGTCGGGGGTGACGTAGGCGGTGCGGTCCCAGCCCTCCACCGTCACCGGCAGAAGCTCCCCCGCTTCCACCAGTTCGGCGATGCGCAGGCGGGCGTCGGCGAGGTCCAGCCGGTGATAGTCGCGCAGGTCGCGCTCGGTCGCCACGCCATGGGCGCGGGCGGCGATGCGCAGCAGGGCACGCTGGGCCTCCGCCTCCTCAGGAGTCGGCGCGTCGAGGATGGCGGCGGGCAGCACCCGCTCCGGCAAATCATAAAGGCGCTCGAAACCGCGGCGGCCGGCGGTGGTGACGAGGCCGGCCCAGAACAGATGCTCCAGCGCCCGCTTGCCGTCGCTCCATCCCCACCAGCCGCCGGCCCCGCGCCCGGCCTCGCTGAGTTCCGACGCGCCCATCGGGCCCCGCGCCGCCACCTCCGCCAGCACCGCGTCGATGTAGGGGCGGCGTTCGGCTGCGAAGCGCGCCAGTTCGCCATAGGTGCCCTCGCCCCGCTCGGCCCGCGCCATGCGCCAGCGGAACAGCGGCTGCTGCTCCACCGGGATCAGCGAGGCCTCGTGGCCCCAATACTCGAACAGCGCCCGCCGCTTGCCGCCATAGGCCAGCCGGTCGAGCAGCGCCGCCTCGTACGGCCCCAGCCGCGAGAAGAGCGGCAGGTAATGGGATCGCACCAGCACATTGACCGAATCGATCTGCACCAGCCCCAGCCGCCCGATCAGGCGCCGGGCATGGCGGGCCTCCACGGGGTCGGCGTCGGGCGTGGCCCCAGCGGCAACGTTTGGGGCGCCATTTGGGGCGCTGTTGGGGAAGCCTTGCGCGGCGATGGCGACGCGGCGCGCCTCGCGCAGGGACAGGCTGTCGGGACGGGGCATGGACCTGACGGGAAATTGGCGGGGACGCCAGCTTGAGAATGCGTTTGATTTTCGTCAAGGCGGCGTGGGGGCACCGGGCGCAGGCTGACGGTCAATCCTGCACTGCAGCACCCGTCTTGCGGAGTTCCTGTCCATGTCCTCCCCCAGTCTTGCCGGCCGCGACGACGGCCCCGCCATCCCGATCCTGTTCCAATATGGCTTCCGCTTCTTCTTCCTGTTCAGCGGCGTCGCCGCCGTCGGGCTGCTCGCCGCCTGGCTGGGCGTGCTGGTGACCGGCGAATGGCCGGAGCATGCGGTCGGCGCCAGTGCGTGGCATGCGCATGAGATGCTGTTCGGCATGGTCATCGCCGCCGTCGCCGGCTTCCTGCTGACCGCGGTGCCGAGCTGGACCGGGACCAAGGCGGTGGCCGGCGCCCCGCTGATGGCGCTCGCTGCCCTTTGGATCGCCGGCCGCGTCGCCGTCTTTCCGTGGACCGGCATGCCGGAACCGGTGGCGGCGGTGATCGACGTCGCCTTCCTGCCTGGGTTGGGCATCGCACTCGCCCGGCCGCTGGTGGCGGCGGGCAAATGGCGGAACAGCGCCTTTCTGATTCTGATCGGGCTGATGACCGCCGCCAACCTGCTGATCCATCTGGACTGGCTCGACCTGCTGGAGGGCGGGACGGATGCCGGCTTCGCGCTCGGGCTCGGCGTCGTGCTGATGATGGTGACGGTGATCGGCGGGCGCATCCTGCCGGCCTTCACGCGCAACGGGCTGGGCAAGGCGGGGTTGGGCGTGCGGTCCTGGCCGATGGTCGAGCGGCCGACGCTGGTCCTGACGCTGGCGCTGATCCCGGCGACGATGGTGGCGCCGGAGTCGATCGTCACCGGGCTGATCGCGCTCGCCGCCGCTGTCGCCCATACGGTGCGGCTGGCCGGCTGGCAGGGCTGGAAGGCCTGGCGCTCGCCGATCCTGTGGATCCTGCATGTCGGCTATCTGTGGGTGCCGGTGGCGTTGAGCCTGCGCGGGCTGCATGCCCTGGCCGGGCTGCCGGCGGCGGCGGGAACCCATGCGCTGACGGTCGGCGCCTTCGCCACGCTGATCCTGGCGGTGATGAGCCGCGCCTCGCTCGGCCACACCGGGCGGCCACTGGTGGTGTCGCGGCTGACGGTCGCCGCCTATGTGCTGCTGACGGTCGCGGCGGCCGGCCGCACCGCCTCGCCGCTGCTGCCGGTGGAGTGGGTGTGGTCGGCGCTGCAATGGTCGGGCTATGCCTGGGTCGCGGCCTTCGCCCTCTATCTGACCGCCTACGCCCCGGTCCTGCTATCACCGCGGGCGGATGGGCGGCCGGGCTGAACAGGGCATGGGGAGCAATGGGGAGTTGTCGGGCGGGGCCTTACGCCCCGCCGCGGAAATAGCGGTCGATGGCATCGGTCATCTCGACCTCGCGGAAGGGCTTGGTCAGGACCGGGCGGTTCTGGTGGTTCTGCGGCAGCCCGGCGGCGCCATGGCCGGTGGTGAAGACGAAGGGGATGCCCCTGGCGCTCAGCGCATCGGCGACGCTGTCGACACGCTCGCCACGCAGGGTGACGTCCAGCAGGGCGGCGTCGATGCCGCCCTTGGCGATCAGGTCCAGCGCCTCCGCCACCGTGCCGGCGGGGCCGACGACGCCGACATTCTGGACTTCCAGCGAATCCTCGATGGCCATGGCCACCAGCGGTTCGTCTTCGACGAGCAGGATGCGCAAGGGTTTGGATCGGTCGGCTTCCATGGGCAGGCGGCTCGCTGCTGGTAAAAGCTGTGGTCGGCGCTCAAATGGGGGTCGTAAACCCATCCGGCAACCGGCGTGAGCTTTTCCGTTCAGCCGTCCGCTTGTCCACCCGGACCTTGGTCATCGCCCCCAGACCGTTGGTCATCGCCCATTGGGCCATTCGCAAGCTCTGGCTGGACTATCACCCCAGATCATCAAGTGCCTGTTGGATGGAGGGGTAGAGCGCCTCGACCAGGGACCCGTCAGGCCGCACCGGCGAGGGCAGGATGTCGGCCCCTTCCAGCGCGCGGGACAGCGGCAGGCCGCCGACCTCGACGAAGCCGCCGCGCTCGCCATACTGGCCGACGATCCAGTCCCTGACCGCCGGATCACCGTCCAGCGCGTTGTTGTGCGAGATCAGCGCATGGGTGCCGTCCTCGGACCGGCGGTACCAGGCGTGGCAGCCGTCGCCCAAATCCATCGGCGCGAATCCGGCAGCAGCCATGGCCTGACGCACCGCCGGGCGCACGCGGTCAGTCCTCGCTCCGGACCGTGTGCCGGTCCGTTGGTCGAGATCGTCTGCAAGGTCGGTCATAGTGCCTCTCAGGTCGTTGTCCTGAAGGAACAACGCGTCAGGGAAGCCTTTGTGCCGTACCGACCTGCCCGAATGTGGAAGCCGGGACTGCCTATTGGTGCCTGCCGGCCAGCCGGGCTATCCGTTCAGACGTTGATCGGCGTTCGGGTGGCGAGGGCGGCGATGGAGCGCTCGAGCAGGTCGTAGAGCCGCTTGTCCTGCTCCAGAACCGCGGCGGCGGGGGCGTGTTCCAGCTCTTTCGCCAGCCGGCCGAGGGCGACGGCGCCGAGATTCAGCGAGGTGCCCTTCAGCGTGTGGGCGGTGCGGTTGTGCGGCTCCCCGGCGCGGGCCTGGGCGATCAGGCTGTCGATGGTCTTGCGGCCATTGTCGGTGAAGCCGGCGATGGAGGCGTTCCAGTCGTCGGCCGTCAGCACCTCCAGCAGCAGCGAGACCTGCTCCTCATCCAGAAGGTCGGCGTCCGGGATATCGGTCATGTCAGCCTCCGGAGACTTGGATTCGGGAGCGGTCGGCTGGGGAGCCGGCATGCCGCCATTGTCGCCGCCGCCCAGCACCGACGCCATTTCGGCGAAGAGCAGGGCGGGGCGCAAGGGCTTGGTGACGAAACCATTCATTCCCGCCGACAGGCATTCCGGCCGCGAACTGCCCGAGGCATGGGCGGTCAGCGCCAGGATGGGGACGCTGCCCTTGGTTCCCGGCAGTTCGCGCACGCGGCGGGTGGCGGTCAGCCCGTCCATTCCCGGCATCTGGATGTCCATCAGCACGAGGTCGAAGGACTGGTCGCGCACCATGCGCACGGCCTCGCCGCCGCTGGCGGCCAGCGCCACGCTGTGGCCGGCCCGTTCCAGAATGCCGCGGACGATGTCGCGGTTCACCTCGATGTCGTCGACCGCCAGCACCCGCAGGGGCGGCAAGGCGGCGATGCGCGCGGCCTCGCCCAGGCTGGTGCCGTGGCCACCATCGATGCGGCGCAGGGCCGACGGGTCGCCGGGACGGGCGACGATGGTGAAGCGGAAGACGCTGCCGCGGCCGGGGGCGGTGTCGACCGCGATGCTGCCGCCCATCAGCAGGCAGAGGTCGCGGCAGATCGCCAGCCCAAGCCCGGTGCCGCCATAGCGCCGGGTGATGGAGCTGTCGGCCTGGGTGAAGCGGTCGAACAGGGTCGGCACCGAGTCGGGCGCGATGCCGATGCCGGTGTCCTCCACCTCGAATTCCAGCAGGAAGGAGTCGGGATGGCCGTAGGAGACGAACTCGGCAGGGTCACGGTCCAGCCGGCGCACCCGCAAGGCGATGTGGCCCTCTTCGGTAAATTTCACCGCGTTGCCGACCAGATTGAACAGGATCTGGCGCAGCCGGGCCGGGTCGGTGACGATCACCTCCGGCACCGACGGCATCAGCCGGGCCGACAGGTCCAGCCCCTTGTCGGTGGCATTCGGACGCAGGACATCAAGCACGCCGTCGATCAGCTGGGGCAGGGCGCAGTCCGCCTCCTCCAGATCGATCCGGCGGGCCTCCAGCTTGGACAGATCCAGGATATCGTCCAGCAGCCGCAGCAGCGTCTCGGCCGACCGCCGGGCGATGTCGGCCAGCCGCTTCTCCGCCGACGGAAGGGAGGCGTCGGCCAGCAGGGTCAGGTTGCCCAGCACGCCGTTCATCGGCGTGCGCAGCTCGTGGCTGACCGTCGCCAGGAATTCGGTCTTCGACCGGCTGGCCGCCTCCGCCTTCTCCTTGGCCTGGATCAGCTGCTCGGCGGCGCGCCGCGGCTCGGTCACGTCGATGCACAGCCACAGCTTGCCGATGGCGGATCCCGCGGCATTCCGCACCGGCACATTGTGCCAGCTGACGATCCGTCCGTCGGTCAGCGTCATCTCCCGCCGTTCGTCGCCATCCACCGCCGACAGCAGCGTATGGTCGGTGTCGCGCGGGGCATTGCCGGCATTGGCCAGCGTCTCGTCCAGCCTTTGGCCGACCGGCGCCCCGGCGATCGCGAACAGGCCGGAGAAGGCGGGGTTGGCATAGGCGATGCGGCCGTCGCCGCCGACGAACAGCACGCCGAAATCCATCGCCGACAAGAGCGCCGACAGGCGGGCGCGCTCCTGCTCCACGTCGCGGGCGAGCGCCTCCTGCTCGTCGAGCGCCACGGTCAGCTGGTCGACGCGCTCCTTGATGGCGTGGGACATGGTGTTGAAGGCGGCGCCAAGCCGGCCGATGTCGTCGTCGCCCTCCGCCAGTTCCGGCGGGCTGTAGTCGCCGGCCGCCACCCGTTCGCTGGCCCGCGCCAATGCCGCCAGATGACGGGTCAGCCACAGGCCGAGCAGGGTGAGCAGTCCGGCCGACAGCAGGATCTCCGACAGGGCGATGGCGATGCCCTGGGTCAGCAGGTCGCGACGCGCCTGGACGATGTGGGACAGATCCAGGCCGAACTGCACGGTGCCCAGCTTCTGTCCGGCCAGGGACACCGGCACCATCACGTCATAACGGGCGACGCCGTCCTTCGCGCCCAGCGTCAGGGCCGGGTCGGGGGCGGGCAGCGCACGGTCCTGCGGCCAGCCGCTGGTCGCCACCAGCTTGCCCTTGCTGTCGCTGACGGCGAGATAGAGCACACCGCCGGTGGAGCGGCTTTCGTCCAGCACCGCCTGAAGGGTCGCATAGTCGCGCTGGGCCAGCGGCGCCACCAGGGCGGCGTTCAGCACCGGCGCCACCTGCTCCGCATGCAGCTGGGCCTGTTCGGCGAGGCTGCCATAGAGCAGGCGCACGCTGTTGGCGACCAGCAGGGTCAGCATGATCGCCTCGACCGCCATGGCGGCGGTCAGCATGCGGCCACGCAGCGTCTTCCAGGGCGCCAGACGGGACAGGATCATTTCCCGGCCTTCAGAACGCTCCGGACCTCGTCGGCGAGTGGCTCCATCGCCTCCAGCTCCGCGTCGGTGACCGGGCGGTAACCGCCCAACTGGTTGGCGTCGAAATAGGTCCTGCCCTCCGCCGTCTCGCCGAAGGCGAACAGGGCCTTGCGCAGCGGTTCGGCCAGGGCCGCCTGCTTGCCGTTCAGCATATAGACGCGGCCGGCCATCGGCTGGCTTTCGGCGATGGTGGACAGCTGGGCCTGCACCTCCGGCGCCAGCTTGGCACGGTTGGCCAGCGACATGAAGCCGGCCGACGCGTCGCCCGCCAGGATCAGCTGCGCTACGCTGTCGGCGGCGCTGACGTAACGGAGCTGGATGTTCGCCAGCTTCTGGTCGGCCAGCCAGTGCTGGCCCCACAAGGTCACCAGCGACGACGGACTGAGTCCCAGCACCGTGGTGCCGGCCAGCGACTGCACCGTCTGGTGCGGGCCCTTGGCAGCGGTAACCAGAACGGCGCGGAAATCCGACTTGTAGGTCAGCAGTGGCAGATAGCCGGCGTCCTTGCGCAGCAGTTCGGCCTGATGGCCGGTGGTGACCGCGATGTCGTATTCCTGGTCGACCGCCCGGCGGGCGAAGGCGGTGAAGTCGGGGGCCGTCATGATTTCCACCGGGCGGCCCAGCGCCGCCTCCACCGCGCGGCGGACGGGTTGATACTGTTCGATGATGACGCGGGCACTGGTGTGCGGGGCGATGCCGATGCGGAACGCCTGCTCGTCCGCCAGGGCCGGGGACGGCGCGCTGGCCGCAAGGCCGCACAGGATGGCCGAACAGAAGGCGGTGAGGCCGGCGAACAGTCGCTTGGTCATGACTTTTGGATCCCCACGCGATGCAGGTGTGACATGCCGGCGCGCAAACGGACAGCATTCGTGACGGCGACGGCCAAGCCCCGGGTCTGGATGGAAATGGTCTAGATCGAAAGATATAACATTCGATAAATACCGCAGATAGGGGCAAGAGCGCGCAGGCGGGTCTTTCCCGCGCATGTCACGGATGAACTCCCGCGGCTTGCGGCGCCTGGGGAACTTCGACCATCACAGCCCGCATCATTCTGCCTGCGGCACGCAACTTTCAGCCGGCGACCGGACAGGATTCAGCGCAGGTCCAAGAAAGATCACGCTTTGGTTGTGGGGCCGTCGGCTATGTGTCGGGGCATCCCCACAGCCGCACAAAAGGACCCCTGCCGTGCCGGAACGAGCTCTCGACCCGCATTCCGCCATCTGCCGCGCCATCCGTCTGCTGCGCGACCATAGCCGCGGTTGCGACAGCGTCGAGACCCGGCGCCTGCTGATCCGCACCGAACGCTGGATGATCTGGATGCTCCGCCGCCAAGAGGGCGAGGATCTGCCGGTGCCGGCTGAACTGGCGGGGTGAGAAGCGCCGGTCGCGATTCAGCTTGGTGGGTTTGCCGTTCCGGCACCCTTTAAAAACACATAATCTGTATTATGGAAATATTTTCCGCCGTTTCACCGTAAAGTAACAAGCGCCGCCCGGCCTTGCGACCGGACGGCGCTTGAAATCCTTCGGCAAAAACGTCTTGGCAATCAGGCCGCGTTCTCGCTCAGCACGCCGCGACGGATCTGGTCGAGTTCGATGGATTCGAACAGGGCCTTGAAGTTGCCCTCGCCGAAGCCCTCGTTGCCGATGCGCTGGATGATCTCGAAGAAGATCGGGCCGATGACGTTCTGGGTGAAGATTTGCAGCAACAGGCCCTGGCCCTCGGTCGGGGCGCCGTCGATCAGGATCCGGTTGGCCTGGAGGCGCTTCAGATCCTGATTGTGGCCGGGTACGCGGCCGTCGACACGCTCGTAATAGGTGTCGGGCGTGTCCTGGAACGGGGTGCCCATGCCGCGCATCAACTCCACCGTGTGGATGATGTCGTTGGTGCCGAGTGCAACGTGCTGGATGCCTTCGCCTTTGTAGTCGCGGAGATATTCGACGATCTGCGACTTGTTGTCGGCGGACTCGTTGATCGGGATGCGGATCTTGCCGCAGGGGCTGGTCATCGCCTTCGACCGCAGGCCGGTCAGCTTGCCTTCGATGTCGAAATAGCGGATCTCGCGGAAGCCGAACAGGCGGGTGTAGAAGTCGGCCCACTCCTCCATCCGCCCGGTGTGGACGTTGTGGGTCAGATGGTCGATGTAGGTCAGGCCGGCGCCCTGCGGATGCTGGTCAACGCCGGGCAGCGGCACGAAATCGACCTCATAGATGCTGCCGCGCCCGCCATAGCGGTCGACGAGATAGATCAGCGAATCGCCGATGCCCTTGATGGCGGGGATATTCAGCTCCATCGCGCCGACGCGGTTCTCCACCCCCCAGGCACCGAGATCGACCGCGCGGCGATAGGCAAAGGCGGCGTCGGCGACGCGGAAGGCGATGGCGCAGATCGACGGGCCATGCTGGGCGGCGAAGTTGCGCGGAAAGCCCGACGGCTCGGCATTGACGATGAAGTTCACGTCACCCTGGCGGTAGAGCGTCACGTCCTTCGACCGGTGGCGGGCGATGGCGGTGAAGCCCAGCTGCTCGAACAGGCGGCCCAGGGCCACGGTGTCCGGGGCGGTGAATTCGATGAACTCGAACCCGTCGGTCTTCATCGGGTTTTCCCACATGTCGGCCATGATCGCCTCTCCCATGGTTCGTTCTGCGATCAGTATGCCTGACTGTCTGCGGAAAGAGCTTTCAAAGTGGGGCAGGCATACCTATGATTTTGGCGGAATTTTCTGTTTTGTCCGCCAGTATCGGAGAATTTTGCCGTTGCCCGCCATATTATCGGAAACCGACATCAGAATCCTGGTCGCCTTGCAGGAGGATTCGCGGCTGACCGTGCAGGAACTGGCCGACCGCGTCGGCACCTCGCCGTCCTCCTGCTGGCGTCGGCTGAAGTCGCTGGAGGAGACCGGAGTGATCCGCCGCTATACGGCGCTGGTCGATCCGAAGGCGGCTTCGGTCGGCGAATGCGTCTTCGCCCATGTGACGCTCGACCACCATTCGGCCGAGACCGCCGCAATCTTCATCGACGCGGTGCGCAAACGGCCGGAGGTGCTGGAATGCTACGCGGTGTCGGGCGATGCGGATTATCTTCTGCGGGTCGCGGTGCGGGCGATCGCCGACTACAACCGCTTCCTCGAAGAGTTCGTCTTCCAGCTGCCCTTCCAGGTCCGCATCCGATCCAACTTCGCCCTGAAGGAAATCAAGTTCGAGACAGCCCTGCCATTGGGAGGGCCATTGGGGGTCGGGGCGTAGCGCCCTCCCCCAAGCTCCTCTCCCCTACCCGGCCACGCGGCGCTTGGCCGGCACGGTGGCGGCAGCGGCGGCCGGATGCGGCCCGGCGATGCGGTCGAGCAGCAGGTCCAGGCCGGTGCGGCTGGTCTCGTAGGCGACGCGGGCGCGGGTCAGCGTCTGGGCCGAGGCGGCGGCGAGCGCCTCGCGATCATCGGCCCAGGCCGCCAGGATCGGAACGGCCGCCTTGACGAAGTTGGCATTCTGCGGCACCAGCCCGTCGGCTGGAATGTCGGAGCCGATGCAGCCGCGCTCATAGGCCAGCACCGGCACGCCGGCGGCCATCGCCTCGAACAGGACCAGCGGCTGCGCTTCGTTGCGGTATTGGGTGGGGAAGACGAAGACGTCGATGTCGCGGTAGAAGGCCTCCTTGGCCTCGCCATGCACCGGGCCGTGATACTCCACCGCCCCGTCGAAGGCCATCAGCCCGGCTGCGATCATCGCATTGTCCCTCGGCTTCAGCCCCGGACCGGCCAGCACCAGCTTCGCGTCCACCCCCTCCAGCTGCAACGCGCGCAGCAGGGTGAACAGCGTGTCCAGCCCCTTGTCGCTGCACAGGTTCGACAGGTGGCCGATGCGCAGGGGGCCGTCGCGCCGCTGGCGCGGAGCGGCATCGGGGGCGGAGAAGATGGCGTTCGACATGGTCATGCAGGTGCGCGCCGCCGGATAGATCGACTGGAAGCGCATCTGCATCGCCGGGCACAGCAGCACATGGGTGCAGTCGGCCCCGGCGATCCGGGTCAGCAGCCGCATCCGCCAGGTCGGTTTGCTGATGGTGGCGAAGGAATGATGGTGCAGCACCTGCTCGTAGCCGAGCAGCCGCGCCGTCCCGGCAAGGGCGGCCGTGTAGAGCGTGCCCCAGCCGGAATCCGCCGGCATGTAGAAGCGGCGGTCGGGCTTGCGCAGCCCGGCGGCGAGCCGGCCCATGGTGCCGAAAACACGCGTCATCTTGCGCAGGTGATAGACGGCGCCGCCACCGTTCCAGCCGGGCGACAGGTCGGCGACCTCCACGCGGCCGCGCCCCCGCATGCGGTCCTTCAGACGCTCCAGCACCAGGGCCGTCACCCGGCTCATCCCATCCACCGGCGGCGGCAGGCGCCCGGAGACGACCACATGGGTGCGCGCGTTCCGTTCCATCGTCAACTCCCGGTCAGTGCCGCTCCGGTCGACCGGCCATGCTGGCCACCCTCCGGGTCGGCGGAATAATCGGACGCATAGTCGGTGTCCGCGCTGCGCTCCGCCTTCGGGCCGCCCAGCGCCACCACGGCCTTCTCCACCGACAGGGCGAAGAAGCTGGCGTCGGCCAACGCCTGGAAGGGCCGCCCGTTCAGGCTCAGACGGCGCCATTCATCCTCGTCCCCCGCCACCGACAGCATGTAGCGCGCCAGCCCCTCGGGGTTGTCCGGCTCCACGATGTGGCCGTTCAGCCCGCTGCGGATCAGCACGTCGCGCGCCCCGCACTGGTCGGACAGGATGGTCGGAACACCCATGGCGAGCGCCTCGTTCACCACCAGCCCGAACTGCTCCTCCAGCGACGGCAGAAGCAGGCAGAGCGTCGATCCGAGAGTCTCGGCGATCCCCTTCTCCTGCAGGAAACCGCGGAAGACGATCGCCCCGTCCAGCCCGCGCCGCGTCACCTCGGCCCGCAGTTCCGCCTCCAGCGGACCGGACCCGCAGAGGTGCAGCGGTCGGGCGGCCGGACCGGCCAGCCGCCGGTAAATGTCGTAGGCTTCGACCGCCCGGAACAAGTTCTTCTTCGGGACGAAACGCGCGATGATGGTGAAGTGGCGGTCGGCGAAGGGTACTCCACCAGGGGCCGGCTCCATCCCGGACAGTCGGCGGATGCGGTCCAGCGACAGCGTGTCATACCCGATATAGAGTCTGTCCTTCGGGAGGCCCAACAGGCGGAAGTAATCCACCGTGCGGTGACTTCCGCCGATCCCGGCCTGATAGGGGGAGTAGAAGACGCTCTTGACCATCTCACGCCACAGCACGCGCGGCTTGTCGTCATACTTCGACGCGTTCATGTTGATGACCTTGCGCCCCATCAGCCGCATGGTCAGGGCGAGCGCGAAGACATCCGGATCCTCGTAATGGCAGAGGAAGACATAGCGCGCGTCGGCACGCCGGCATTCGCGCAGCAGGGCGCGGTAGACCGTGGCCGTCGACAGGTCGGCCTTCGACTGGCCGGGGAACAGGGTGATCTTGCGGAAATTCTGCCCGGTCCCGGTCGAATCCCAGGCGTAGGTGTGCGATTTCGACCCGACCTCCAGCCCGATCACGTCATAGACATGGCCCAGCCGCCGGCCGACCGCTTCCAGCCGGTCCATGTGGTAGGGGCCGAACATCTCCCAACTGAAGACCAGCGCGGGCTTCTTCATGCTGCCTCTCCCAACAGAAGGCGGGCGTAGCGGTCGAGCGCCACGGCGCGGGTGGCGTTCGCCTCCACCCAGGCGCGGCCACGGCGGCCCATGGCGGTGGCGCGGGCAGGGTCCGACAGCAGCGCCGCCACCGCTTCCGCCATTGCGCGCGGCTCCTCCGGCGGGGTGCACAGGAAGGCGCCGACCTGCGCCTCCAGCGTGGCGAGCGCCGATCCCGGCAGGCAGGTGCTGACGAAGGGCCGGCCGGCGGCGAGGATGGTCACCGCCTTGCCGGGCATGGCGAAGGCCGCCCCCTCGGGCCGCTGCGGCACGAGATGGACGTCGCCCTCCGCCATCGCCTCGTTCAGCTGGTCCTTCGGCGCCAGCGGCTGGAAGATCACGTTGCCCAGCCCCATGGCGCGGGCGCGCGACTTCAGCTCCTCCTCCAGGCCGCCCTGCCCGCGCAGCCTGATGCGGGCCTGCGGCATCAGCTCCGCCAGATGACCGGCCATGTCCAGCACCTGCTCCAGCCCCTGCTTGCGGGCGAAGGCACCGCTGTAGAGCGCGGTCGGCGGCTGGTCGGGACGCGGCAGCGGATAGACGGCGTCGGCGTCGACATGGGGCGGGATCACATGGATCGGCCGGGTGACGCCCAGTTCCTCCAGCACGCCGCGCATCGGCTCCGACAGGACGACGATGGCGTCGGCGCTGTTCAGCGCGGCGCGTTCCATGGCGCGGATCGCCTTGACCGCCGCCTTGCCGCCCATGCCCAGAGCGCCGGCAAGGCCGGACTGGATGTCGTGGACGATGGCGATGTGGCGGCCGCCCGGCGCCTTGAAGCGGTTGGCGATGGCCACCGACAGGATCGACGGGCAGAGCGACAGCACCGCGGCATGCCGTCCGACCCGGCCGCGGGCGCGGGCCGCGGCGAAGCCGGCATGCAGCACGCCCTCGTGGATCAGCCGGGCCTTCATGCCGCCGCCGGCCGGCGGGATGGTGTGCAGACGCTCGATCAGCACCCCGTCCACCGTCCTGCTGTCCTGCGACCCGTCGGCATAGCCGTCATAGACCGTGTTGCCGGGATAGTTGGGACGCGCGGTCAGCACCGTCGTCTCCGCCCCGGCCGCCGCGAAGGCAGTGGCGAGGTCGGTCATCATCGGGGCGCTGCCGGCCGGTTCCGGCCAATAGCTCTGCGCCACGAGCAGCAGTTCTTCCGGCACGGGCACGTCCGCCAGGGACGGCGCGCCCGCTGAAGCCTTGGAAGCCGGCCGGTCGAAGACCGGCGGCCGCAGATGGATGGAATCGTCCGGCATCGGGCGTTACTCCGCTGCCTGCCTGGACGCCTGACGGCGCTCGGGTGCCGCATTCTCCAGGAACCAGTCGTAGGTGCAGCGGAGCCCCTCCTCCAGCGACACCTTCGGGCGCCAGCCGGTGGCGAACAGGCGGGACACGTCCATCAGCTTGCGCGGGTGGCCGTCGGGCTTGCTCAGATCGTGGGTCAGCGTGCCGGTGTAACCGACGGTGTCGCGGATCGCGGCGGCGAGGGAGGATATGGCGATGTCGTCGCCGGGGCCGACATTGATGATCTCCTCGCTGTCGTAATGGTCCATCAGATGGATGCAGGCATCGGCCATGTCATCGACA
Source organism: Azospirillum sp. TSH100 (assembly GCF_004923295.1). Classification (NCBI taxonomy): domain Bacteria; kingdom Pseudomonadati; phylum Pseudomonadota; class Alphaproteobacteria; order Rhodospirillales; family Azospirillaceae; genus Azospirillum; species Azospirillum sp. TSH100. The sequence goes on along the minus strand of NZ_CP039638.1, from coordinate 321,818 downwards.
TAGAGGAACTCGCGCCGCGGCGTGCCGGTACCCCACAGGGTGACCGTCGGGTCGCCCGCCATCTTGGCGTCATGGAAGCGACGGATCATGCCCGGCAGAGCATGCGAGGTCTCAGGCTCGAAATGGTCGCCGGGGCCATAGAGGTTGGACGGCATGGCGCAGATGGCGTTGAAACCGTACTGGCGCCGGTAGGCCTGGCACATGGTGATGCCGGCGATCTTGGCGACGGCGTAGGGCTTGTTGCTCGGCTCCATCGGGCCGGACAGCAGCGCCTCCTCCTTGATCGGCTGTTCCGCATGCTTCGGATAGAGGCAGGAGGAGCCGAGGAACAGCAGCTTCTTCACGCCGGCGCGCCAGGCGGCGTCGATGACGTTGTTCTGGATCAGCAGGTTGTCGCGGATGAAATCGCCGCCGAACCGGTCATTGGCGAGGATGCCGCCCACCTTCGCCGCGGCCAGGATCACCTGTTCGATGCCCTCGCGGTCGAAGAAGGCGCGCACCGCCGCCTGATCGGTCAGGTCGAGCTGCGACCGGTCGCGGATCACGAGGTCGGTGTGCCCGGCCTCGGTCAACTGCCGCAGAATGGCGGATCCGACGAGTCCCCGGTGGCCGGCGACGAAGATGCGGCTGTTGCGGTCCATGCGGGCCGTCTCCTTAAGATCTTGCAAGCGAACGAATGCCTTATCGGCCGTCATCCCCGCCTTCGCGGAGATGACGGCTGGGACCGTGACTGCGGGTCACGCCCCCCTATTCCGCCGCCTGCCCCATGCGCCCCAGATCGGCCCGTGCACGCTCGGCGTACCACTCCACCACACCGGGCAGGCCGGCGGAGAGCGGGATGCGCGGGGTGAATCCGAGCGCGGTCAGCTTGGCGATGTCGGGGCTGCGACGGTCGGTGCCGCCGGGAGCAGCCGGGCCGGGCAGCACCTGGGCCTCACGGCCGAGGCAGGCGACGGTCTGGCGGGCGAGGTCGGCGATGGTGACCTCCTCCGGGTTGCCGACATGGTAGATGCCGAGATGCGCGCCCTTGCCGATCACCGTCACGATGCCGTCGATGGCGTCGTCGATGTGGACGAAGGCGCGGGTCTGGCGGCCGTCGCCCTGGATCCTGAAGGGCACCGCCCCGCTCGGGTGACCGGCGATCGCCTCCACCGCGCGGCGGGAGAATTCCGGCACCACATGCTCCCAGCCCATGTCCGGGCCGTAGACATTGTGCGGACGGAAGATCGCCACGCGGTCGAAGCCGCTGCGACCCCAGTTCACCGCCAGCAGCTCGGAGATCAGCTTGGAGCCGCCATAGCTGTAGCGGGCGTTCAGCACGTCCGGCACCACCAGCGGCACATCCTCCGGCGTCGGCACCATCGGCGGGGTCTGGTAGGCTTCGGAGGAGGAGGCGACGACCAGATCGCCGACGCCGTCGGCGCGGCAGGCGTCCAGCACGTTCAGCATGCCGCGCACGCCAACGTCCAGCACCACCTCCGGCTTCTCGTAGAAGTGCTTGGTGCCGTTGACGGCGGCCAGATGCAGCACGCCGTCGACGCCGCGCACCGCCCCGCGCACGGCGTCCGCGTCGCGGATGTCGCCCTGGACGAACTCCACGTCGTCAAGCACGCCGGCCAGCCGCCCGGTATGCCCGCGCGAATTGTCGTCCAGCACGCGGACGCGGTGGCCGTCACGGACCAGACGGTGGACCAGGGCGGCGCCGATGAAGCCGCTGCCGCCGGTGACGAGATAGTGTTTCATGTCGGTCAAATTCCTCTTCCCAAACCGCTTGGCCAAACCCCTTCAGGCGCGGATTTCGTCAGGCCACATGCGCGTAGCGGGCGGCGCCATGGCTGCCGAGCGCCACGTAGGCGGTGCCGTCCGGCAGGTCGACATCGCGGCTGTTGAAGTTGTTCCAGAAGTCGTAGATCACGCCCGGACGGTCCATCCGCTGGGCCAGATCCGGCAGCGGCATGGAGGTGAAGACCGGGTGGTTGTTCAGGATCACCGCCAGATTGGCGCCGGACACCGCCTCGGCCATGTTGGCCGCCGGTTCCAGCCCGAAGCTGCGGATGTCGTCGGGGCGCACCACCGCGTCGAAGCCGCGCAGGCGGGCGGTGGGGAAGCGCTGGCGCAGCTCCTCAAGCACCGGCTTGGCCATGGTGCCGCGCAGGTCGTCGGTCGCCGGACGGCCCTTGAAGGCGAGGCCCATCAGGCTGATGGTCGGCGCCTGAGGGAAGCCCTGCATCGAATGGGCGAGCTTGCCGAGGAAGTCGGCGACCTCGACCGGCTGGCTTTCGTTGACCAGACGGCCGGCGGCGGTGATCGCCATGTCGACCCCGACCTCGCGCGCCGCCTCGATCAGGATGTGGGGGTCCTTCTCCAGGCAGGGACCGCCGACCGGGCCGGGAAGCGGCAGGTTGGTGCGCGGATAGCCCAGCTTGCCGGCGCGCGCCACCTCGACCGCCGAGATCTCCATGGCGTTGCACAGCTTCGCGATCTCGTTGGAGAAGGCGAAGGTGACGTCGCGGTAGGTGTTGTCGACCAGCTTGATCAGCTCCGCCGTCTCCAGGGTGGAGACCTTGACGGTGGTCGGCGTCAGGAAGCCGAAGATCTGGGCGGCGCGGGTGGCGACATCCAGGCTCTCCGCCCCGATGATCTGCGGCAGCTGGTTCAGCTCCAGCAGCGCCTGTCCTTCCAGCGTGCGTTCGGGGCAGAAGGCGATGTCGAACTGCTTGCCGGTGCCGCGCAGGATCGGCGCCACGATGTTGCGGGTGGTGCCCAGCTTCACGGTGGAGCGCAGGATGACCAGATCGCCGTCATGCAGGCTGGCGGCGACCTGACGGGTGGCGGCCTCGATCATGTCGGTGCGGACCCGGCCGTCCTTGCTGAGCGGCGTGCCGACCGTGATGATGAAGACGCTGGCCTTGCCGCAATCCTCCTGATTGCGGCTGAAGGTCAGCCGGCCGCGCGCGATGACATGGCGCAGCTTCTCCGTCAGGCCCGGCTCGTGGAAGTGCGGGTTGCCCTGGCCGAGCTTGTCGAGCACGTCCTGCCGCACCTCGACCCCATGCACCTGGAAGCCGGCGTCCGCCATCGCCACCGCCAGCGTCAGGCCGACATAGCCGAGCCCGAGGACGCAGACGTTACGATCGGAAAAAGTCTTGGGAAGCATCGTCGCTCCTGCCGTTTGCTGAGGCCCCGCCACCGGTGGCGGGCTGCCGAAAGTTTGGAGACGCCCCGCGTGCCATGCCCTGTTTCCAAGCATGCAGACGGAGAAACCTCGAAATTCGAAATTGTTTTCTTATTGTGACTTCGCCGTGACGATGAAGTACCTCGTACCCGGCGTTGTGCAGCGCGAAGTGTTTCAGAAATCACCGTCGGATGAAAAGACTATGATTGCTGTTCTCCGCCGTATTAATGGTACTAACCCCCGTCGCGGCTAAATGAATGCTTGGAGGCACCAACAGAGACGTTCGAAAGTGGTGCAATAGGCACATTCTGTTCAGGCTGCCGGTATCCCTCGACCCGGCCTTGCAGAAGTGAGGGTTGAACCATCCGTCCAGCCACGACCCGTCCCTCTCAGGCCGTGGCGCTGGTCAGCCGGCGCAATCTTTTCAAATGGACCAATCCGGTCAGCACGGCGACCACCGCATAGACCGCGACCATCACCACGCTGCCGGCAACGAAATGCACCAGTGCCGGCAACCGGTCGAACAACGGGGCGGCGAACCGGTCGAGCGCAAGCGCCGCGGCGATGGACGCGCCGGCGCACAGCAAAGCCCGCGCGGCGATCCCGGCATACAGTTCCCCGATCACCTGCCGGTGGATCCAGGCGATGGCGACGGTGGCCGCCAGTTCGGCGGTGAAGGTCGCCATCGCGGCGCCCTCGATGCCATAGCGCGGGATCCACCAGATGTTCAGCAGGGCGTTCAGCGCGCCGCCCGACAGCATGGCGACCATGTAGCCGGTCTGCCGATGCCAGACGAGCAGCGGGTTGCCGAGGATCATGTTGGCGTAGACCACCGCCGAGGCCAGCATCAGCAGGCGCAGCGCCAGCGTCGCCGGGGCATAGGCGTCGCCGAACAGCGTGCCGAGGATCGACGGCGCCAGGGCGAAGCCCCCTGCGACGACCAGCCCGCCGACCGCCAGCATGACGCCGGCATAGGCCCGCATCCGGTCGCGCATCGGCCCAAGCTCGCCATAGGCGGCGGCCAGCTGCGGCAGGAAGGCGTTCATCACGATGTTGCCGACCAGATTTGCCAGCGTCTGGATCTTCACCGCCGCGCTGTACCAGCCGACCTCGGTGTGCGGGGCCAGGAAGCCCAGCATCACCACGTCCAGATGGGTGAAGATCGCCCAGGCGAAGACGCCGACCGCCATCGGCGTCGCCGCCGTCAGGATCTCGCGCCACACCTTCAGGTCGACCCGCGGGCGCAGGTGGCCGAAATCGCGGCGGAAGCGGCCGATCATCACCAGCGCGTTGACGGTGATGGAGCCGCCGGTGATGGCGGCCGCGGTGATGGCGTCCTCAGGCCCACGCACCAGCAGGAAGACAAGAAGCATCGAGCCGATCGAGGTGCCGATCTCGCGCGTGGCGATCACCCCCATCTTCTCGGTCGCCTGGTAAACAAAGTCGAGCACCAGGGCGTTCCCAAGAAGCTGGACCGCCTGCACCAGAAGAACCGCCTTCACCTCCATCGGCTTATCCAAGGAGAGGATGAAGGCGGCATAGAGGGCCCCCACCACCAGGGCGAGGACTGTGCGCAGGGTCAGCACATGCTCCGACAGTTCGGCCGCCTGATCGCGATCGCGGGCGATTTCACGGATGGCGTAGGTGGACAGGCCCATGTTCACGAACAGCGCCGCATAGGCCATCAGCGAGGTGCCGAAGCCCAGCACGCCGAAACTGTCCGGTCCCAGAACCCGCGCGGTCCAGGCTGCGGTCACCAGCCCGCTCGCCATCGTCGCCACTTTCGCGGCGGCAAGGGCACGGATGTTCCGGAAGATGCGGTGTCCAGCCGACATTCATGGGCTCTTCGGTGGTTGAAAACATCGTGACGGACGGCGCAAAAGCCCCTCCCGCAGTCGGTCCGGCCAATCGGACCGGCCTTCGGCCGGCCGAGGGCGGGAGGGGAGCTTGTCCTCAGTTCGCGTAGTAGCGGCGGTAGCCGTGATAGCGCCCACTGTCCGGGAACTCGTACTGGGCGTGGCGCCGGGTATCGACCTGACTGAACAGGACCCCCACCACTTCGCCGCCTGCCTCGATCACCTCCTTCAGGCCGGCCATCGCGGTGCCCCGCTTGGTCATGCCCCAGCGGACGATGAAGACGGTCTGGTCGGCAAGCGCCGCCAGCAGCTTGCCTTCCGACACCGCCAGCACCGGCGGCGAATCCAGCACGATGCGGTCATAGTTGACCGACAGGCGCGACAGCAGCTGGTGCATGCCCGACGAGCCCAGCGTGTCCTGCGGCAGCGTGCGGCCATGGCCGGCGGGGATGACGTGCAGGCCGGTGCGCGGATCGACCTGGATCACCTCCTCCAGCGTCGCGGTGCCGGCCAGCACCTCCGACAGGCCCCGGTTGTTGGACATGCCCAGCATCTCGTGCAGGCTTTTCCGCCGCAGGTCGCAATCGACCAGGATCGTCCGCTGTCCGGCGTTGGCGCAGGTGCGGGCGAATGCCGCGGCGACCGAGCTTTTGCCCTCGCCGGGAACCGACGAGCTGAACAGGATCACCCGGTGCCGCCCGTCAGGATTGGCGAGCAGCAGCGAGGTGCGCAGGTTCTGCATCGATTCCGAAAAGGCGGAGATCGGCTTGTCGACCACATAAGCCGCTGGCGAGCCGCCGAAGCGCGGGATGCGCGGCACGATGCCCAGGCTGCGGACGCCGGTCGCCATCTCGAACTGGTGCGGGCTGCGGAAGCCGCTGTCGGCCCGTTCGCGCAGCATGGCCAGCAGCACCCCCAGCGTGCCCGACGCCACCAGGGCCAGCAGCAGGATCAGCTTGCGGTTGGGCTGCGACGGGTCGAGCGGGATCGACGCCTCCGACACGATGCGGGCGTCGGGCTGGCGCATGTCGGTCTGCGCCGCGATCTGCTGGGAGCGGGTGAGCAGCGCCTCGTACATCGACTGGGCGGTGCCGGCGTCGCGCTCCAGCGTGCGCAGGCCGACGGTCGCCTGCTGCTGCTCGTTCTGCTTGGCCTCGGCCTGGTCCAGGCTGGCCTTGAGCGCTTGCTCGCGGCCCTTGGCCAGTTCCACCTCGTTGCTGAGGTTGGAGACGATCTTGCCGACGTCGGTCTTGATCTGGCCTTGCAGGTCGCGCAGCTGGCTCTGCAGCGCCTGGAGCATCGGGTGCTTGGCGCCGTAGCGGTTGGTGGCGTCGGCGATCTGGCGCTGGAGATCGACCTCGCGTTCGCGCAGGGCCTGGATCAGCGGCGAGCCCATCACGTCGCCGACCGCCGAGGCGCCGCGCGGCGAATTGGCCATGGCGGTGACGTCGCGCAGCTTGGCCTCCGCCTCCTGCCGCTTGGTGCGGGCCAGGATATAGTCGGCGTTCAGCTGGCTCAGCTGCTGGCCGACCACCGTGCTCTCGTTGTTGGACGAGGTGGTCAGGCCATGCTGGGTCCGGTACTTCTCGACCGCGTCGCCGGTGGTCTGCGCTTCCTTGCGCAGGTCTGTCAGCCGCTCCTCCAGCCATTGGGTGGCGCGTTTGGACGCCTTGAACTTCTCGTCGAGTTGATCGACCAGATAGAGGTCGGCCATGGTGTTGGCGATCAGGGCCGACTTACGCGGGTCCTCGCTGTCGAAGCTGACGGCGATGACGTAGGAGCGGCCCTGCGGCCGGACCGACGTGTTGTCGAGCACCGCATTGACCACCGAGGTCAGGTGGTTGCGCTCGACCTCCTCCGGCGACAGCGGGACACTGCTCGACTGCTTCCAGCTGTCGGGAATCCAGTTGCGCGGGTTCAGCGCCGACACCCAGCCGGGGGGCAGCGGACGAAGCGAGGCGTTGAATTCCGGATCGTTCATCAGCTTGAGTTTCGCCACCACCTTTTCGGCGAAGGCCGGCGACTTCAGGATCGCCACCTCGCTTTGCAGCGCGCTGATGTCGGGAGTCATGTCGGACACCACGCCCTCGAAATTGAGGACGGTGTTCTTGCGGTGCTCGACCATGATCAGCGTTTCGGCGGTATAGAGCGGCGTCATCCGGAAGGCGACCAGGGCCGCCAACCCGGTGCCGACCACGATCGCCGTACCGATCAGCAGCTTGTGCCGGCGCAACAGCCCGGTGGTCCGACGCACGGCGCTGGCGGCGCTGGCCGACAGGTCATAGGAGATGCCGGGCGACACGGACCCGGGGCCCCGCCGGGACTCAGGGGTGTTGCGTCGGGGGTGTTCCTGAAGTTCCTGGGTGGCCAAAGGGTCCTCCTCGCGTAACGACCAGAAAGCGCGGCCATAGGACCATCCGTTTGCCCGACCCTCCGTTCCGGGCAGCTGATGCTGTCCGGCGGGCAGGCTCGGCGGTTCGTCCGATTGGCTGAAACGCAGTGTTAGTCCAGCCGTTGCATCGGCCATCCAGTGCATGCGGCGAGCAATGGGCGCGCAGTGGGTAGCCTTCCTGACCCTGTTGCAGTGCGGTATGGACCGTCGACGCAGGGCGGGAGATAATGGGGGTTACTCGGAAGGACAGGGTCCATGACGTTCGATCGCACCGGCTGGGCTGCGGACATTCCCGCGATTTTCCCGACACTGGCGAAGCTGGAACCGGACATGGCGGTCCATCTCGGCAACGCCGGGCGGCGGGTGAACGTTCCGCGCGGAACCGTCCTGTTCCGCGCCGGCGACCGTTGTCACACTTTCCTGATGATTTTAGACGGTGCGGTCCGGGTGCAGATGGCATCGGAGACCGGCCGCGAAATCGTGCTGTACCGGGTCGGCCGTGGCGAGACCTGCATCGTCACCACTGCCTGCCTGCTGACCGACAATCCCTACAGCGCCGAAGCGGTTGCGGAGACCGACATCGACGCGGTGGCGCTGGCCGCCGGCCCCTTCCACGATCTGGTGGCGCGCTCCGCTGCTTTCCGCGACTTCGTCTTCACGTCCTTCGGCAATCGGCTGACCGGCATGATGATGCTGATCGAGGAGGTCGCCTTCGGCCGCATCGACCTGCGCCTCGCCCGCTTCCTCGCCGACCGCCGCGACACCGCCGGCGGGCTGGACATCACCCATCAGGCGCTGGCGGTGGAACTGGGCACCGCGCGCGAGGTGGTGAGCCGCCAATTGAAGGAGTTCGAGCGCCGCGGCTTCGTCGCCCTGTCCCGTGGCCGCATCCAGGTGCTCGACCCCGCCGCCCTGCTGACGCTGGACAGCCGGGCACAGGATTCGGGCCTGTGACAAATTGTTCAGTGTGCGAATTTTTATGCTGTAGAGGATAAGAAAAAGGGTATATTACCTCTATGCCTTTTGGACGGAGGTCACACCATGCCGTGCCGTCAGGAATCCGCCACCGTCAGCGCGATCAGACAGATCCGCGATCACAGCCGTGAATGCCACAATCTGCCCGCCCGCGAGGTGCTGCTGCGGATCGAACGGCGAATGATCGAATTTCTTGAAGACGGGTCCGTTATGCCGGCGCATGGGCCGTGGTCGAATTAGGGACAGCGGCAAGTTCCCCCGCGGCAAGTCTCACGGCGACAACTTCCAACGTGACTCAATCACAGACGCGGCAATGGCTGGGGCGTAAAGCGAAGGGCATCGCTCATACAAGAACGGGTGCCGCCATGAATTGCCGCAATTTGGGTCCGGTGGATCGCGCGCTGCGCGCCATCGTCGGGCTGATCCTGATCTCGCTGACCGTCGTCGGGCCGAAGAGTCTGTGGGGACTGGTCGGGCTGGTGCCGCTGCTGACGGCCTTCGTCGGGTTCTGCCCGGCCTATACGCTGCTCGGCATCAAGACCTGCCGCACGGAAGACCACACCGCCTGAGCGGCGCGCCGGCCGAACATCCGAACGGCCCGCTCCCTGTTCGGGGCGGGCCGTTCGCGTTTCCCGATGACTCTCCGGTTCAGGCGCGCGGGGCGTGCTTGTTCAGGATGCGCTGGAGGGTGCGGCGGTGCATCTTCAGACGGCGCGCGGTCTCGGAAACGTTGCGATCGCACTGTTCGAAGACGCGCTGGATGTGTTCCCAGCGCACGCGGTCGGCCGACATCGGGTTTTCCGGCGGCTGCGGCAGCGGCCGGCCATCGGCAAGCAGGGCCGATTCCACCGCGTCGGCGTCGGCCGGCTTCGGCAGGTAATCGACGGCACCGGCCTTCACCGCGGCGACGGCGGTGGCGATGTTGCCGTAACCGGTCAGCATGACGATGCGGGCGTCGGGGCGGGCGTCGCGCAGGGCCGACACCACGTCCAGTCCGTTGCCGTCGCCCAGCCGCAGGTCGACCACCGCGAAGGCGGGGGCGGATTCCTGCGCCACCTCGATGCCGAGCTGGATGCTGTCGACCGCGACGACGTTGAAGCCGCGCTTTTCCATGGCGCGGGCCAGCCGCGTGCGGAAGGGGGCGTCGTCGTCGACGATCAGGAGGCTGCGGGTGACGTCGCCAGTGAAGGTCAGTTTGACGGCATCGCCCGACAGCATGTCATCGGTTGTTTTGAGGGTGTCCACCGTGAAACCTCATTTCTTGGCGTTGATGGTCTTCCAGCGCACGGAAATCCGCGCGCCCGTTCCGCCCTGGGTGGGATGGCCGCCGGCGGTCTGGTCAGCGGGCGGAGTGCTGCTGTCCGGCGGATTGTTGCTGTAGCGCACCGTCGCGCCGGTCTTTTCCAGCAGCGTCTGCGCGATGAAGATGCCCAGCCCCATATGGCCGCCGCCCGTCTGCCCCTTGGGGCCGGAGCGCTCGCCGCGCACCGACAGGTACGGCTCGCCGATGCGGCCCAGCAGATGCGGCGGGAAACCCGGGCCGTCGTCCATCACCGTGATGGTGACGCCGCGTCCGTCCCAGGCGGCGGCGACCGTCACCTTGTGACGGGCGAACTGGTGGGCGTTCTGGATGAAGTTGCCGATGCCGTGGATGATTTCCGGGCTGCGGCGCAGGAAGGGCTCCTCCGCCTCGCCGACCGGGTGCGGCTCCACGGCGAAGTTGATGTGGCCCAGGCGATGCGGGGCGGCGGCGGCCTCGATCAGCGTGGTCAGCGGCAGCCGCTCGAACGGGTCGCCGCCATCGGCCTCCGGCTTGCGCGCCAGATCGGCCAGAATCTCGCGGCAGCGCATCACCTGGCTTTGCAGAAGCTCGACATCCTCGCCATAGGGGCTGTCGGGCGGCAGGTCGCGCGCCAGTTCCTTCGCCACCACGGCGATGGTGCCGAGCGGCGAGCCCAGCTCGTGCGCGGCGGCGGCGGCGAGCGCGCCCAGCGCCCCCAGCCGCTGTTCGCGGGCGAGCGCCACCTGCGAGGCGGCGAGCGCGTCGGCGAAGCGCCGCGCCTCGGCAGCGACGCGGAAGACATAGCCGGCAATGAAGACCGACGACACCGTCAGCGACAGCCAGACGCCGAAGGCGTAGAGCGGCGCCATCGAACGCACCGGCTCCTCCCACGGCAGCGGGAAGTGCCAGAGGGCGAGTGCGGTCAGGCAGATCAGGTTCAGCCCGGTCAGCAGCACCGTGCTGTAGCGCGACAGGATGGCCGCCCCCACGGTCATCGGCGCCAGCAGCAGGATGGCGAAGGGGTTGCTCAGTCCACCGGTCAGATAGAGCAGCAGCGTCAGCTGCAGCATGTCGTAGCTGAGATACAGCGCCGCGTCGCGATCGGCCAGCCGCAGCCGGCCGCCTCGCTGGGCCATCGCCACCACGTTCAGCAGGGCCGACGCGCTGATCGCGGCAATCACCGGCCCGAGCGGCAGCGGGAAACCGAGCCCCAGATTGACGAAGGCCACTGCGGCCAGCTGCCCCAGCACGGCGACCCAGCGGATCAGGATCAGCGTGCGCAACGTGATGCGGCCGTCCGGTTGCGCCCAATGGAGCGGCGCCGGAGAGGGCGGGACCGGTACGGTCAGCGCGCTGGCCATCGTCACCATGATCCTTGTCCCGATGCTTGTCCCTGGGCCGCATGCCCCTGGCGGTTGCGGCGGCTGCCGCCATATTCTGTGCCCATGACCGAGCGACCCATCCCACAGCAGCAGCCAATCGTCCCCGCCATCGCCCCCGCCATCCGGGCCGACGGGCTGACCAAGCGCTTCCCGACCCCGGACGGCCGGGACGTTACGGCGGTCGACGCGATCACCTTCACCGTGCAGCGCGGCAGCGTCACCGGCCTTCTCGGCGGCAACGGCGCGGGCAAGACGACGACCATCTCGATGCTGCTCGGGCTGTTGCTGCCGACGGCCGGGACGGTGGAGATCCTGGGCGTCGACATGGCGCGCCATCGGCATGCCGTGCTTCCGCGCATGAACTTCTCCTCCCCCTACGTCGAGCTGCCCCATCGGCTGACGGTGCGGGAGAACCTTACCGTCTATGCCCACCTCTACGGTTTGACATGCGTCAAAAAGCGCGTCCAAGAATTGGCGGAGCATCTTGACCTGTCGCGTTTTCTGGATCGCCCCTCCGGCGGGCTGTCGGCAGGGCAGAAAACCCGCGTTGCCCTTGCGAAAGCTTTGCTCAACGAGCCCGAGCTTTTGCTGCTGGACGAGCCGACGGCGTCGCTCGACCCCGACACCGCCGACTGGATCCGGACATATCTTGAGCGGTACCGCCTGCGCACCGGCGCCACCATCCTGCTGGCCTCCCACAACATGCTGGAGGTGGAGCGGCTGTGCGACGGCGTGCTGGTGATGCGCCAGGGGCGGATCGTCGACCGCGGCGCGCCGTCGGCCTTGCTTGCTCGCTATGGCCGCCAGACGCTGGAGGAGGTGTTCCTCGACATCGCCCGCGCGTCGGACGACCGCATCCCGACCGGGGAGGCCGCCGATGCCGCCGAGTGACGCCCAGATCCCCCGCGCCATTCCGCGCAACGGCTTCTCGCTGCGCCGGGTCGGCGCCATGGTGCTGCGCTACTGGTATCTGCTGCGCGGGTCCTGGCCACGCATCCTGGAGCTGGCCTATTGGCCGACCATGCAGATGATCCTGTGGGGCTACATCAACCAGTTCATGGCCTCGACCAGCGGCGGCGGCAGCGGCTGGGTGGCGCAGGGGGCCGGCGTGCTGGTCAGCGCGGTGCTGCTGTGGGACGTGCTGTTCCGCGGCCAGCTCGGCGTCTCCATCTCCTTCTTGGAAGAGATGTGGTCACGCAACCTCGGCCATCTGTTCGTCAGCCCCTTGCGCCCCGGCGAATGGGTGACGGCGCTGATGACGATGAGCCTGCTGCGCACCCTGATCGGCGTTCTGCCGGCGGCGGCCTTGGCGATTCCCTTCTTCGGCTATTCGGTCTTCGCGCTGGGCCTGCCGCTCGCCGCCTTCTTCGCCAACCTGATCGTGCTGGGCTGGTCGCTCGGGCTGCTGATCGTGGCGCTGATCCTGCGCTATGGCATGGGGGCGGAGGGGCTGGCCTGGATCGTCGTCTTCATGCTGGCCCCGGTCAGCGCGGTCTATTACCCGGTCTCGGTGCTGCCGGCCTGGCTCCAGCCGGTGGCACTCGCCCTTCCCTCGGCGCATGTGTTCGAGGGCATGCGGGCGCTGGTGTTCGACGGCACCCTGCGCTGGGACCATCTCGCCTGGGCGGTCGGGCTGAACATGCTTTACATGGCGGCCGGCATCGCCGTGTTCCTCCACGCCTTCCATCAGGCGCGGGTGCGCGGCGCGCTGCTGCAAACGGGGGAATAGCGGGTAGAGTGTGCGCCCCGCTTCGTCAGCCAAATCGGAGACAGCCGACATGACCGCGCCCATGCCCCTGGCCACCAGCACCCCCGACCTGTTCGACCGGCTCGTCGCCGGGGCGCGGCCGGACTGGTCGGCCTATGTCGACCACGGCTTCGTGCGCGGGATGGGCGACGGGACGCTGCCGCAGGAGTGTTTCCGGCATTATCTGGTGCAGGATTACCTGTTCCTGATCCATTTCGCCCGTGCCTATGCGCTCGCCATCTACAAGGGCCGCGACCTGCGCGAGATGCGGGCCTCGCTGGCCGGGCTGAAGGCGATCCTCGACGTGGAGATGGACCTGCATGTCGGCCTGTGCGCCGGCTGGGGCCTGTCCGCCGCCGAACTGGAACAGGCGGCGGAATCCAAGGCGACGATGGCCTACACCCGCTATGTGCTGGAGACGGGCTTGCGCGGCGACCTGCTGGACCTGCATGTCGCGCTCAGCCCCTGCGTCATCGGCTATGCCGAGATCGGCCGCCGGCTGGCCGCGCTGCCGGGGGCACTGGACGACTCCAATCCCTACCGGGTCTGGATCGCCGAATATGCCGGCGACGCCTATCAGGAGGTGGCGCGGGCGGCGCGGGAGAATTTGGACCGTCTGGCGGTCGACGGGATGACGGAGGCGCGTTTCCCCCGCTTGGTCACGATCTTCCGGCAGGCCTGCCGGCTGGAGGCGGATTTCTGGGAAATGGGGATGACGCTGGCGGGGTGAGGACGGGAGCCTCGGCGCCCTCTTACCCCAGCGTGTGCTCCAGCAGGATCTTCGCGCCCAGCCCGATCAGCACCACGCCGCCGGCCATCTCGGCCCAGCGCCCCAGATGCGCGCCGGCGGCACGTCCGATCAGCACGCCGCCGAAGGCCACCGCGAAGGTCACCACGCCGATCAGCGCCGAGGTCGTCACCATGTCGACATCGACCAGCGCCAGACCGGCGCCGACGGCGGCGGCGTCGATGCTGGTGGCGACGGCGGTGGTCAGCAGGGCCAGCCATTCGGCACGCACGCTGCGCATCGGGCCGCAATCCTCCTCGCCCTCATCGTCTCCGTCCATGATGGCGTTGCGCAGCATGGCTCCGCCGACGGCCAGCAGCAGGCCGAAGGCGATCCAGTGATCGACCGATTCCACGAGGCTGGCGAAGGCGATGCCAACGCCCCAACCGACCAGCGGCATGGCGAACTGGCAGACGCCGAAGGCGGCGCCGACACGCATCGCTTCCGGCAGACCGGCACGGCGCGAACAGGCACCGCGGCCGAGTGCGGCGGCGAAGCTGTCCATCGAAAGGCTGAAAGCAAGCGCGAGGGACGTGGCGATCATTGGCTATTCCCGGGCCAGACAACACAGTGGAACCGGACGGACTCCGGCTGGCCGCGGAGATGCCCGATCCACTGGTCTCGCCGAGTCGACCCTCCGGTCGCCGTGCGCGCCATGGCGGTAACGGCCGGAGGCCGGAACCATCCAAGTCTGTTGACGCGAACCCCACCGGATCGCTGCCGGCGGGTGGCTACTCCCCAATGACGGCGGAACTCCTACAGGGACTAGGGGTTTGGGTCAAGCTCCTGTTTGCCGCAGGTGCGAATTGCGGCCGCGCAGATAGGTGGCGGCCACCGAGCGGTCGTCACCCAGCGTCACCTGGATGAACAGCTCTTCCTCCAGGTCGCCGTCCACCGCCTTCATGCGATGTCGCATAGCCGGGGTGGCGGCGGGGTCGAGCACGACGAGGTCGGCCCAGCGGCCGGGTTCCAGGCTGCCGATCTCGCCGGCCATGCCCAGCGCCTCGGCGTTTCCGCGGGTCATCCAATGCAAGGCTGCGAGCGCGGGCAGGTTCTGGCGCCGCAGCTGCAACACCTTGTAGGCCTCCGCCGCGGTGCGCAGCATGGAATAGCTGGTGCCGCCGCCGACATCGGTGGCGATGGCGGTGCGCACCGGCCGCTCCGGCTTCGACAGGGCGTCGAGGTCGAACAGGCCACTGCCGATGAACAGGTTGCTGGTCGGGCAGAAGACGGCGACCGACCCGCTGTCCGACAGCCGGCCCATCTCCGCCTCCGACAGATGGATGCAGTGGCCGAACAGCGAGGTCGGCCCCAGCAGCCCGAAACGGTCATAGACGTCGGTGTAGTCGCGGGCGCCGGGGAACAGGCGGCGCACCTCGGCGATCTCGTCGGTGTTCTCCGACAGGTGGGTCTGCATGTGGACGCCGGGATGCTCGCGCAGCAGTGCGCCCGCCGCCTCCAGCTGCGCCTCGGTCGAGGTGATGGCGAAGCGTGGCGTCACGGCGTAGCGCTGCCGCCCCGTCCCGTGCCAGCGGCCGATCAGCGCCTTGCTGTCGCGATAGCTGCTGTCGGCCGTGTCGGTCAGGGCGGCGGGGGCATGGCGGTCCATCATCACCTTGCCGGCGATCAACCCGGCGCCGCGCGCCTCGGCCTCGGCGAACAGGGCGTCGACCGACTGCGGGTGAACCGAGCCATAGACCACCGCCGTCGTCGTGCCGTTGCGCAGCAGCTCGTCCATGAAGAAGGCGGCGTTGGCGGCGGCATGGGCCGGGTTGGCGAAACGCTGCTCCTCGATGAAGGTGTATTTCTCCAGCCAGTCGAGCAGCTGGGCGCCGTAGGAGGCGATGACCTGGGTCTGCGGGAAATGGATGTGGGTGTCGATGAAGCCGGGCAGCACCAGCCTGCCGCTGTGGTCGTCGACCGCCACCCCTTCCGGCAGCCGGCCGCGCAGGGTCGCCCAGTCGCCGACCTCCAGTATCCGCCCGTCGGTCCCGACCAGCAGCAGCCCATCCTCATGATAGGTCAGGCAGTCGAGATCCCCCGGCCCGGCGGGCGCGCGACGGAAGCTGAGCAGGCGCCCACGGATGGCGGCAGAAACGGGGGCGAAGGCTGAAGAGGCGGCGGTCTGGTCGGGCATAGGGTTCCGGTTCGATGGAGCACTGTGAGGGAGGGTTACTTAATGTCCCCGGACCACGCCGCCAACACCGCGCGTTCCTGCGGGGTGATTCCGGTGATGTTGGCGGGAGGCATGGCGCTGCTGTAGCCGGCTTGCAGCCGGATCTGGTCGGCATGGCGGCGGATGCCGTCGCCCTCCAGCACGACGCCGCGCGGCGGGGTGGCGATGCCCTCCCACACCGGCTGGGCGGCGTGGCACATGCTGCACCGGGTGGCGACGATCTCCTCCACCTGATTGAAGCCGACCTTGACCGGAGCCGTGGCGGCATTGGCCGGACCGAAAGTGCTGAGCCAGATGCAGGCCAGCATGCCGGCGGCGGCCACCCCCCAGGTCCACCAGGGCGTCGGCTTGCCGGCATGGCGGCTGTTGAAGAAATGGCGGATCGCCGTACCGACCACCAGAACCAGAGCCACCATCACCCAGTTGTAGCGGGTGGAGCTGACCAGCGGATAATGGTTGGACAGCATCAGGAAGACGACCGGCAGGGTCAGATAGTTGTTGTGCAGCGAGCGCTGCTTCGCCTTCTTGCCCAGCGACGGGTCCGGCGTCTCGCCACGCAGCAGCGCGGCCACGGTCTTGCGCTGGTTGGGGATGATCAGCATGAAGACGTTGCAGGCCATCATCGTCGCCATCAGGGCACCGACCTGCAGCATGGCGCCCCGCCCGCTGAAGATCTTCGTCATGCCCCAGGCGGTCGCCACCAGCATGACGAAGCCGGCGATGGCGAGCGTCCCGTCGTTGCGGCCCAGCGGCGACTTGCACATCAGGTCATAGGCGACCCAGCCCGCCACCAGCGCGCCGGCGCTGATCGCCACCGCCTGCCAGGGGCTGAGCGCCAGCACGTCCTGGTCGATCAGGAACAGGTCGGCACCGCGGTAATACAGCACGCACATCAGGAAGAAGCCGCTGAGCCAGGTCGCGTAGGATTCCCACTTGAACCAGGTCAGCTCCTCCGGCAGCTGCTGCGGCGCGACCATGTATTTGGTCATGTGGTAGAAGCCGCCGCCATGGATCTGCCAGGCGTCGCCCGCCGTCCCGGCCGGCGCCCCCGTCCGCTTGCGCAGCGAGGCGTCGAGATGGATGAAGTAGAAGGACGATCCGATCCAGGCGATGGCGGTGATGACGTGCAGCCACCGCGCCAGGGCGTTGATCCATTCCCACAGGATGGGCTCCATCGCGCGCACGCTCCTTCCGGTCGAGATCGATGGCTTGACTGTAAGGCGAGTGTGCGGGTGCGGAAAACCACTCGTCCATCCCAACAGCTTCAAAAAATGACGAAAGATGGCGGGCTGGTTCCGCGTCCTGTCAGGGGCCGGACAGGAGACCCGCGCCGGCCCCGCCAAACCCATGGACAGAATGACGCACCCAAGCTATACCTCCGCCAGCAAGGTGAGTAAGCACTCACTTATCACAAGCGACTGATCCAGCATCCCCGATGGCCCCCCGCCTCGACAGCCACGCCCGCAAGCGGGCGATCCTCGACGCCGCCTTGCCGCTGTTCGCACGCAAGGGCTTCGCCGCGACCACCACCCGGGAGATCGCCCAGGCCGCCGGCGTGTCGGAAGCGCTGATCTTCAAGCATTTCCCGTCGAAAGCCTCGCTGTACGAAGCGATCTTCCTCAGCTGCATCGATGGCGACCCGGAATATGAACGGCTGGTGGCACTGCCGCCGGGCACCGACACGCTGGTGCAGATCATCCAGGGGCTGGTGCACTATTTCGTGATCGAACTGCCGACCGATCAGAATGAACGTGCCCGCCATCGCCTGTCGATCATCAGCCTGCTGGAGGACGGCGAGTTCATGCGGCAGGTGTTCGAGGGCATCCGCAACCGCTTCCTGCCCTGCGTCGCCTCCTCCATCGAGGCCGCGACCGCCGCCGGCGATCTGGTGGCGGGACCGGTCGATGCGGAAAACGGATTCTGGCTTGCCGAGCATCTGTGCGAGATGATGGCGACCGTCTGCCTGTCCGGCGGAGCCATCGTTCCCTACCCTTGCGGCCGTCCCGACCTTGCGCGCCAGACCATCTGGTTCATCCTGCGAGGGCTCGGCCTGAGCGACACCACCATCGCCGCGCATGAACGCGGCGGGCGCTTTCCCTTCGTACCGCCACCACCGGTGCCGCCTGAGCCGACTTCAGATGGCGGACCCGACAATGACGAACCCACACCCGAGAGACCGGAGTAGCCGATCGTGACCCTGGACCAATCGCCAAAGACCGAGACGTCATTCGGCCACCCGGCGTCCGAGCCGGGCCACGGGACGCCTCCCCCGCCCGCCGCCCCGCCGCCCCGCAAGCCGGTGACGCGCGGACGGCTGACCCTGCGCATCATCATCACGCTCGTGATTCTGGGGCTGCTGGGTGCGGCGCTTTACGGTTTCAACACTTTCCGCGCCAAGGCGATCGCCGACTTCTTCGCCAACAACAAGCCGCCGCCCACCCCGGTGGCGCTGGCCGAGGCGTCGGTGCAGACCATCCCGAAATACCTGTCGGCGATCGGCACGCTCCAGGCGGCGCGTCAGGTGACGGTGGCCCCCGAGGTTGCCGGCCGCGTCGACCGCATCCCCTTCGAATCGGGCACCCGCGTCAAGGCCGGCGACCCGCTGGTGCAGCTGAACGACGCCACCGAACAGGCCGACCTGCTGGCCCAGCGGGCCCAGGCGCGGCTGGCGGAGCTGAACCTGGAGCGCTACCGCGACTTGCGCCGCAGCCAGGCGACGCCGCAGAGCAACGTCGACCAGTATCAGGCGCAGCTCGACGAGATCAACGCGAACATGAAGCGCACCAGCGCGCTGATCGGCCAGAAGCTGATCAAGGCGCCGTTCGACGGCGATCTCGGCATCCGTCAGGTCAATGTCGGCGACTACGTCAATCCCGGCGCCACCATCGTGACGCTGACCGACCTGTCGCAGCTCTACATCAACTTCACCCTGCCGGAGCAGGCGCTGCCGAAGCTGTCGGTCGGCCAGGGCGTGCTGATCAACGTCGACGCCCTGCCCGGCCGCGATTTCGAGGCGAAGATCACCACCATCGAACCGCAGGTCAGCGCCGACACCCGCGCCGTGAAGGTCCAGGCGACCATGGACAACCGCGAACGCCAGCTGCGGCCGGGCATGTTCGCCAATGTCCGCGTCGTCCTGCCGCCGCAGCCCAACACGCTGACCGTTCCGGAAACCGCGGTCGACTACACCGTCTACGGCGACTCCGTCTTCGTCGCGACCCAGCACAAGGGGCAGGACGGCAAGGAGCAGATGGTGGTGGAGCGCAAGGCGGTGAAGGTCGGCGACCGTCTCGCCAACCGGGTGGAAATCCGCAGCGGCCTTAACCCCGGCGACCGCGTCGTGGTGTCCGGCCAGCTTAAGCTCGCCAACGGTGCGGCCGTGGTCCCGGCGGAGGGCAACCCGCTGACCCCGCCGCAGACCCTGCCGCAGAACTGAGGCCGACGCCATGGGCAGTTTCACCGACATCTTCATCCGCCGGCCCGTCCTGTCGCTCGTGGTCAGCCTGCTGCTCCTGCTGGTCGGCGCCCGCGCCCTGCTGGAACTGCCGATCCGGCAGTATCCGCAATTGCAGAACACGGTCATCACCGTGACCACCAGCTATCCCGGCGCCTCGCCGGAGCTGATGCAGGGCTTCATCGCCACGCCGATCGAACAGGCGGTGGCGACGGCGGAGGGGCTCGACTATCTCACCTCCTCCTCCACCCAGGGACAGAGCGTCGTCACCGCCTATGTCAGGCTGAACTTCGACCCCAACGTCGCGATGACCGACGTGATGGCGAAGGTCAATCAGGTCAAATACCAGCTTCCGAAGGAGGCCAACGACCCGATCATCCTGAAATCGACCGGCGAGACGACCTCGATCCTCTATATGGGCTTCTCCAGCCCCGACCTGTCGGGTGCGGCGATCTCCGACTATCTGACCCGCGTGGTGCAGCCGGTGCTGTCAACGGTGGAGGGTGTGGCGCAGGCCAAGATCCTGGGCGGCCAGACCTTCGCCATGCGGCTGTGGCTCGACCCTGCCAAGATGGCGGCGCGCAACATCTCGCCGGCCGACGTGTCGGCGGCCATCGCCGCCAACAACTACCAGTCGGCCCCCGGTCAGGCGAAGGGCGTCTTCGTCGTCTCCAACGTCACCGCCAACACCGGCCTGACCGACGTCGACCAGTTCCGCGACATGGTGGTGAAGGCGAAGGACGGGGCGCTGGTGCGCATGCGCGACATCGCCACGGTCGAACTCAGCTCCAAGAGCTTCGATGCCAGCGTGGCGATGAACGGCCAGCAGGCGATCTTCATCGGCGTCGACGCCACCCCCACCGGCAACCCGCTGAACATCGTCGCCGACATCCGCAAGATGGAGCCGGACCTGCGGCGCAACCTGCCGCCCGGCATGAAGATGGAAATCGTCTATGACAGCACCCGCTTCATCCAGGCATCCATCGACGAGGTGGTGAAGACGCTGGTCGAGGCGGTCGCCATCGTCATCGTCGTCATTTTCCTGTTCCTGGGCTCCTTCCGGTCGGTTCTGATCCCGATCGTCACCATCCCGCTGTCCATCGTCGGCGCCGCCACCTTCATGCTGGCTTTGGGCTTCTCGCTGAACCTGCTGACGCTGCTGGCGATGGTGCTCGCCATCGGCCTCGTGGTCGACGACGCCATCGTGGTGGTGGAGAACATCCACCGGCACATCGAGCATGGAAAATCGGCGGTCGCCGCCTCGCTGATCGGCGCGCGCGAGATCATCGGACCGGTCATCTCGATGACCATCACCCTGGCGGCGGTCTACGCCCCCATCGGCCTGCTGGGCGGCCTGACCGGCGCGCTGTTCCGCGAATTCGCCTTCACGCTCGCCGCATCGGTGATCGTATCGGGCGTGGTGGCGCTGACGCTGTCGCCGATGATGTGCTCCATCATCCTGAAGGAGGGAAAGCCGGGCCGCTTCGCCGCCTTCCTCGACCGCCAGTTCGAGCGGCTGGCCGGATGGTACGAGCGGCGGCTGCACGGCATGCTGGACTATCGTGCCGCGACCCTGCTGTTCGCCGTCGGCATCCTGCTGTCGGTCGGCTACCTGTTCGCCAACACCATGGCGGAACTGGCGCCGGAGGAGGACCAGGGCATCCTGTTCGGCATCTCCAAGGCGCCGCAGTATGCCAACCTCGACTATATCGACAGTTTCGGGAAGCAGATCGACGACACCTTCGCCAGCTTCCCGGAGACCGACACGCGCTTCGTCCTGACCGGCGTGCCGACCCTGAACCAGGGCTTCGCGGGCATGATCCTGAAGCCGTGGGGCGAGCGAGCGCGGTCGGCCAAGCAACTCCAGCCGCTGGCCCAGGCCGAGCTGGGCAAGGTGACCGGCATCAACGTGTTCCTGGTGTCGCCGCCGGCCCTGCCCGGCTCCACCGGCGGCCTGCCGGTACAGATGGTGATCTCCAGCCCCGGCGATTACCGCACCATTTTCGACGCCATCGAGCGGATCAAGGACGCCGCCACCAAAAGCGGCATGTTCATCGTCACCGACACCGACCTGAAATATGACAGCCCGGTCGTCCGGCTGAAGATCGACCGCGCCAAGGCGGCCGACCTCGGCCTGTCGATGAAGTCGGTGGGCGACACGCTGGCGGTGCTGGTCGGCGGCAACTACGTCAACCGCTTCAACCTGAACGGCCGCTCCTACGAGGTCATTCCCCAGGTGCCGCGGGCCGAGCGTCTGACGCCCGAGTCGCTGACCAACTACTACGTCACCTCCGGATCGGGCGCCCAGATCCCACTGTCCACCGTGGTGTCGGTGGAAACGGCGGTGGAGCCCAATGCGCTGAACAAGTACAATCAGCTGCCCTCGGCCACCTTCTCCGCCGTGCCGATGCCGGGCGTCTCCATGGGACAGGTCGTCGACTTCCTGGAGCAGCAGGCGCGCATCCAGTTGCCGGCCGGCTTCAACCACGCCTACCTGTCGGAATCGCGGCAGTTCGTGACGGAGGGCAGCCAGCTGATGGTCACCTTCGCCTTCGCGCTGATCGTGATCTATCTGGTGCTGGCGGCGCAGTT
>NZ_CP039637.1:882500-912147 GCF_004923295.1 Azospirillum sp. TSH100 | reverse complement strand
GCCCCGGTCAGCTCGACCCGGAACTTGTCGGCCCAGGCGACCAGCGGACGGAACAGCAGCTGGTCGTAGGCCAGGATGACCAGCAGCATCGCCAGCACCGCCCAGCCGACCGCATCCAGCCGCTGCCCGTCGATCGCCTTGGCGAGGTAGGAGCCGATACCCGGCAGCGTGATGGTCTGGTCGCCGACGGTGATCGCCTCCGACGCGACGACGAAGAACCAGCCGCCGGACATCGACATCATCATGTTCCACACCAGACCGGGTGCCGCGTAGGGCGCCTCGAGCGTCCAGAAGCGCTGCCAGCCGGAGAAGCCGAAGCCGGTCGCCGCCTCGTCAAGGTCGCTCGGCACGGTGCGCAGCGACTGGTAGAAGCTGAAGGCCATGTTCCAGGCCTGGCTGGTGAAGATGGCGAAGATCGCCGCGCACTCCGCCCCCAGCACGCTGCCGGGGAACAGACCCAGGAAGAAGATGACGGTGAAGGAGATGTAGCCCAGCACCGGCACCGATTGCAGAACGTCGAGCACCGGGATCAGCAGCATGCCGGCGCGCCGGCTCTTGGCCGCCAGCGTGGCGTAGGTGAAGGTGAAGAGCAGTGAGGCCGCCATCGCCGCCAACATGCGCAGGGTCGAGCGCAGGGCGTATTCCGGCAGCATCCAGGGATCCAGCGTGATCGGCACCTCTTCGACGCTGCCCAGCGGCAGGGCCATCTGATGGCCGCCGATGGCGAGCAGCGCCAGCATGCCGATGACCAGCGGCAGGGCGACGACGTCCCACCGGTTCGGTGCGGCATCGACCGCCTTCACCGAGATGTTCGTATTGATCCAGACCATGACACACCATCCCGCGGCCCCTGAACGGGGCCGGCCGGCAGACAAAACGGGTCCGGCGCCGTGGAAGCGCCGGTAGGAATTCAGGCGGGTTGGATGGGGGTCAGCGACTTGGCGGGCGCAGGTCGCCCGTCACGGAAAAGCACCGGCGCCCGGCAGGGCGGCGGTACGGGGAAATCCGACTGGTGAGGA
This sequence comes from Azospirillum sp. TSH100, assembly GCF_004923295.1. Taxonomy (NCBI): domain Bacteria; kingdom Pseudomonadati; phylum Pseudomonadota; class Alphaproteobacteria; order Rhodospirillales; family Azospirillaceae; genus Azospirillum; species Azospirillum sp. TSH100. The sequence goes on along the minus strand of NZ_CP039637.1, from coordinate 911,128 downwards.
ATTTCACCATGGTCCACCTCTGATCGGCCCGACGACGCCGGACCGCGGGTGGACCCACGCAACAGGTCAGCCCGCGATCGACGTCGTCAGGGGTATGTGAGTAGATCGACTACTGGGGCTGTCCATCTCTTGCCTTTTCGATCCGGCCGCCGATCCGTCGGGGCGGGCGGACAGGGATCGATCATGCGGTGACGATGGCGCCCCTCTACTCCCCTTGGCCGATCAGGTCAAGAGCGGGAACGCGCCTTTCTGCGTGCTTCAAAAAAGAGTCATGGTGGTGGTCGTCTGCCACACTGAAGACTGTCCGGAACCATGGTTTGTCCTGTCCCGTGTCAGACTCTTAAATCGAATTCATGAACGAATATTCATTCGCGTTTCGCCGGCCGCCGCGGTGAAGATGGCGGGATCGCGCGCGGCGCGCGATCCCGCCCGTGGCCGTCAGGACCGCGCGGCCAGGAAGCCGTCGATGTCGTCGGCCGTCGGCATCGAGGCGATGGCGCCGCGGCGGGTGGAAATGATCGCCCCGGCGGCGTTGGCACGCTTCAGAAGAGCCGTCAGCGCCCCGCGATCCTTCGTCACGTCCGGCGTCCGCGCGAGCCCGGTCAGCATCGTGGCGGTGAAGGCGTCACCGGCCCCGGTGGTGTCCACCGCCTCGACGGGATAGCCCGGCACGGTCACGGTGTCGTCCGCGGTCAGGGCGGTGCAGCCGTCCGGTCCGCAGGTCACCGCGACCAGCCGCCAGTTCGGCTGCCAGAGCCGGCGCATGGCGACCACCGGATCGTCGTCGCCGGTCAGGAAGCTCGCCTCGTAATCGCTGATCTTGATGACGTCGGCCAGATTCAGCGCCTGGCCGATGACCTCCCTCGCGGTGTCGAGGTCCGGCCACAGCGCTTCGCGCAGGTTGGGGTCGCAGGACACGGTCAGCCCCAGGGCGCGGGCGCGGGACACCGCATGCAGGATCGCCGACCGCGACGGCTCGGCGATCATCGCCACCGTGCCGAAATGCAGGATCTTCGCCGCCGCCAGCCGCTCCTCGGACACATCCTCCGGCGCCATCAGCATGTCGGCGCTGGGGGAGCGGTAGAACAGGAATTCGCGGTCGCCTTCGCTGCTCAGCGAGACGAAGGCGAGGCCGGTCTGTGCCTGCTTGGTGAAGAGCAGCCCGCCGGTGTCCACCCCGGCGTCCGACAGGACCTTGCCCAGGAAGCGGCCGAACGGATCGTCGCCCACCTTCCCGAGAAAGCCGGCCTGTCCGCCCTGGCGCACGACGCCGACGGCCACATTGGCCGGAGCGCCGCCAGCCACCTTGGAGAAGTGCACGACATCGGCAAGGCCGGTTCCGGCGGTGTCCGGAACGAAATCGATCAGCATCTCCCCGATGCTCACTACATCCGCCATGCCAGCGTCCTCATTGATCCGCCCTCATTGATCCGCCCTCATTGATCCGCTCTCATTGATCCCTTGAAGAAAAAATCGGCTCACGCGGCCTGGATGGCGCGCAGGAAGCCATGGATGTCGCCGCGCAGCCGGTCGGCCTGACGGGCCAGCCCGTCGGCGGCTGCCAGAACGTCGCCCGCCGCCCGCCGTGCCTCCGCCGCACCGCCGGTGACATCGGCGACGTTGGCGTTGACCCGGTCGCTTTCCTGGGCGGCGGCACGCACGCTTTCGGCGATGGTCTGGGCCACCTCGTTCTGGCGGTCCACCGTGGCGGCGATCTCCGCCGAGACCGCGTTGATGGAGGCGATGGTGGAACCGATCTCCCGGATCACCCGCACCGCACCCTGGGTCTCCTGCTGGATGCGGGCGATCTGTCCGGTGATCTCCTCCGTCGCGCGGGAGGTCTGGGAGGCCAGCGCCTTCACCTCGCCGGCGACGACGGCGAAGCCCTTGCCGGCCTCTCCGGCGCGGGCGGCCTCGATGGTGGCGTTGAGCGCCAGCAGATTGGTCTGGCCGGCGATGGCGGAGATCAGCTCCACCACGTCGCCGATGCGCTGGGCCGACAGGGAGAGCCCTTCCATCGCCCCGTCCGCGCTTCGGGCCTGGGCCACCGCGTTGTTGGTCATTTCCGACGACCGGCCTGCCTGATTGGCCACCTCGGCGATGGCGCTGGTCAGCTGGTCGGTGTTGGCGGCGATGGTGCGCAGGTTGCCGCTGGTCTCCGCCACCGAGCGGGTGGTTTCCTCCGCCAGGGAATTGGTGGTGTCGGCGATGCCGATCATGCTCTGCGCCGACTCGTTCAGCCGGCCTGACGCGATGCCGAATCCGTCGAGCAGCCGCCCGGCCAGCCCTTCGAACTCGCCGACCATGCGTTCCAGCTGGGCGGAGCGCTTCGCCCGTGCCTCCTCCTCGCGCTGGCGCTCCTCGCCGAGCCGGTCGCGTTCCCGCATCGAGGAGCGGAAGACCTCGACGGTGCGGGCCATCGCCCCGATCTCGTCGCGGCGGTTCAGGCCGGGGATGGTCCGTCCGGTGTCGCCCTGGGCGATGCCGTCCATGGCCTGGGTCAGCGCCCGCACCGGCCGAGAGACGCCCATGCCGGTCAGGACGGCCAGCCCGAAGCCCAGCGTCAGCCCCAGCCCGGTCAGGATGATGTTGGCCTCCCGCGAGTCCTCGATCATGGTGCCGGTTCCGTTGACGGCCTGCTGCGCCCGCCCGGCGGCGGTGGTGCGCGCGCCGTCGACCAGCTTGCGGATATCGCCGCTGCGTCGGCCGATCTCGGCCAGCCGGTTGGCGGTCTCGGCTTCCAGCGACCACAATTCTGTGAAGGCGCCGTCGCTCGCCTTGGCGAAGGAGCCGACCATCGTCACCTGCATCGTCAGCGGCTTCTGGTCCTGGACCGAGCGTTCCAGGGCGGCGATCCCATCGCGGAAGGCGGTCCAGCCCGCCTTGGCCCGGTCGCGGTCCTCCGCCTTGCCGGTGGCGATGTAGCGCAACGCGCCGTTTCCGGCGGCGCGGACCTGCTCGGTCAAACCATCGGCCTGACGGCGCGCCTCGGGAGAGGCCGCGGGATCGGCGGCGAGCCCCTTGAGCCGCGCCAGCATCCGCTCTCCCATCGGGGCGATGACGGTGTTCAGCAGGTAATCCTTGCGCTGGTTGGCGCCGGTCAGGGCGAGAACCGCGCTCCAGTACCCCTCTTCCTCGGTCGCGACCGCGGTGAGGAAGTCGCGGTCCAGTCCGACCGCCGCGGCGTCGGGAGCATCCGCAAGGGCGGCGAGACGGGCCTTGAAATCGCCGTGGCGGTCCTCCGCCAGCTTGCGGTGAGCCTCGTCGCTGACGAGCAGGTAATCGCGGATCGCCAGTTCGACATCGGCCAGGGCGGTCTTCAGATCCGTCACCTGAAGGCCGTTGTCGGAGACGGCGCGGAAGGCCGCGAACTGGGTTCCCAGCCGCTGCTGCGCCTGGAGATTGTAGACCGTCACGCCCGACAAAAGCAGCAGCACGACGCCGAACCCGCCGGCGATCCGGGCCGAGATGCCGAAACCTCTTCTGTGTCCCGCCATAGCCATGATGCCCTTCCGCAGCTGTGCGTTCGAGGTGACACCGCAGGACAGGCAGGGCGGAACGGGCAGGCTTCCTGTGACCGGGACGCGGATATGCCCGGTGGGGCCCGATCCTCAGCCCGGCCTGGGCAAGCCTGCGGACTCCAGGTGTCTGCGGCATCCCCATTCCGGCTCCCGCCCGAGCAGGAGCCGGAATAAGGATGGACCCCGGTTACTTGGTCGTCCAGCCCTTGTACTGGGCGACATTGCTGCGGGTGATCAGTTCGGCCGGGATCAGGAAGGTGTCCTTTTCCGGCTTCTTGCCCTGCATCACCTCATAGCCCAGCTCCACCGCCTTCTTGGCCATGGAGTAGGGGTCCTGGGCCGACGACGCCTCGACCAGGGTGTCGCCCTTCAGCGCCACCTCGATGTCCGGTGCGCCGTCGACCGAGGTGATGAACAGGTTCTTGCGGCCGAGCTGCTTGGCGGCCAGATCGGCGCCGATCGCCTGCGGATCGTTGATGGTGAACACGGCGTCGACCTTGTCGAAGCCGGTCAGCAGGCCGATCATGACCTCCAGCCCGCCTTCGCGGCTGCCCTTGCCGTTCTGGTTGTCGGACAGCAGCTTGATGCCCGGGGCCTTGGCCAGCACCGCCTTGCAGCCGTTGACGCGATCGACCACCGCCGACACGGGCGGGCCGTTCTGGATGGCGACGGCACCCTTGCCGCCGAGCTTGTCGACGATGTACTGGCAGGCCTTCTCGCCGGCCTGCACGTTGTCGGTGGTCACGGTGACGTCGGCGCCCTGCGCCTTGACGTCGACGGCGGCGACGACGATGCCCTGGGCCTGGGCCATGCGGACGGCCGGCTCGATCGCCGCCGGATCGGCGGCGTTGACCACGATCAGGTCGACGCCGGAGGCGATGAAGTTCTCGATCTGGGAATACTGCTTGTTGAGGTCATAGTCGGCCGAAACGGCGGTGACGTTGACCTTGTCGCCGCCCAGCTCCTTGGCCTTGGCCTCGACGCCCTTGACGATCTGGACGAAGAAGGGATTGCCCAGGCTGCCGACGGTGACGCCCACCGACTTCAGATCCTTTGCGCTGGCGGGTGCGCTCGCCGGCAGGGCGAGGGCGCCCGCCAGGGCGAGGGCCGCGACCGAAGCCAGAATAGTCCGACGCATGTTTTCCTCCCGATGAGGTTCGCTGATGGTTTCCATTGGTTTTTTCGTCTCGTGCCCGGGGACGAGACCCCCCTCTCGGGCGCCGCCGCGGAGATCGCCACTGAGATCGCCGCGGCGGAACCCTGATGACGCGGGCTTCGCGACGCCGTCCCGGATCAGGTCCGGGCGCTGTTCGCGTTGCGGTAGCGATCGAGCGCCACGGCGCCGATGATGACCGCACCCTTGATGATGAACTGCCAGACCTCGGGCACCCCGGTCAGCACGAGGCCGTTGGACATCACGGCGATCAGCAGGGCGCCGACCAGCGTGCCGAGGATCGAGCCGATGCCGCCTACGAAGGAGGTTCCGCCGAGGATCACCGCGGCGATGGCGTCCAGCTCGTAGCCCAGCCCAAGCTGGGCGCCGTTGGCCGACAGGGTGCGCGACGCCGCCATCACGCCGGCCAGCCCGGAAAGCAGGCCGGAGACGCCGTAGGCGAACAGGATGACCATCCACACCTTGATGCCGGTCAGCCGTGCCGCGTCGGGATTGCCGCCCACCGCGTAGATCCGCACGCCCAGGACCGTGCGCCGCAGGATCACCCAGCTGACCGCGACCACGGAAAGCGCGATGACGACCAGCCAGGGAATGCCGAGGATGCTGCCCTGACCGATCCAGGAGAAGGGCAGGCGGGGATTGAAGACCGTCGTGTCGTTGCCGAGCAGGCGGGCGAAGCCGCGCACCGCGGTCAGGCCGCCCAGCGTGACGATGAAGGGCGGCAGCCGCATGAAGGCGACAAGCGATCCGTTGGCGAGGCCCAGAGCCAGCCCGACCAGCAGCGCCGCCGGGATCGCCAGATCGGCCGCCGGCGTCAGCGAGGTCGCCACCGCGGTGACGGCGCACAGCGCCAGCACCGAGCCGACCGCCAGATCGATGCCGCCGGTCAGGATGACGAAGGTCATGCCGGTGGCCAGCACGATGTTGATGGAGGCCTGCTGCGAGACGATGGCGATGTTGCGGGCGGTCAGGAAGCGGCCGGTCGCCAGTTCAAAGGCGATGCAGACCAGGATCAGCACCGGCAGCATGCCGAAGGTCTTGAACAGCGACCGGAAATCGAGGCCGGCCCGACCGGCCCGGCGGCCGGCGTTGGCAGTGGAATCCGCTTGAATGGGTGACATGATGGGGTCCATCGGATCAGGCGGCGGCCGCGGACTCGACCGCGGCGCCGGTGGCCAAAGCGACAATGTTTTCCTGGGTGACCGCGACGCCCGACGCGCCGCCGACCTCGCCCGCGATCTCGCCCTCGCGCATCACCAGGATGCGGTCGGCGACGCCGATCAGCTCGGGCAGCTCGCTGGAAATCACCAGGATCGCCACGCCCGCCTGGGCAAGCCGGTCGATGATCCGGTAGATTTCGCTCTTGGCGCCGATGTCGACGCCGCGGGTCGGCTCGTCCAGGATCAGCACGCGCGGCTTCATCTCCAGCCAGCGTGACAGCAGGGTCTTCTGCTGGTTGCCGCCCGACAGGCTGCCGACATTGACGCGCGGATGGGCGACGCGGATTCCGAGAGCCGACACCGCGTCCGAGGTGCGGTCGGCTGCCCGCGACCGGTTGAGCAGGCCGCCGGGACGGGCGTCGCGGTCGACCACGCCGATGTTGATGTTGTCATGCACCGACATGTCCAGGAACAGGCCCTGGCGCTTGCGGTCCTCGGTCAGGTAGCTGATGCCGAGCCGCAGCGCGTCGCCGGGCCCGCGGATGGTCACCGGCTTGCCGTCCAGCGTGATGCCGCCGCCGGCCAGCGGATCGGCGCCGTAGATCAGGCGCGCCAGTTCGGTGCGGCCGGCGCCGACCAGCCCGGCGATGCCGAGCACCTCGCCATAGCGCAGGGTGAAGCCGCAGCCGCGCACCCGGCCACGCTGGTCGCGCAGGTCCTCGACCGTCAGCGCCACCGGTCCCTTGGCGGCCTCGGCCGAATGCTGCTTGGCGTAGAAGCTGTCGAGCTTGCGGCCGACCATCATCCGCACCAGCGCCTCGGGATTGATGTCGGCGCGGTCGAGGGTGCCGACATAGGTGCCGTCGCGCAGCACCGACACGCGGTCGGCCAGCTCGTAGATTTCGGCCATGCGGTGGCTGATGTAGACGATGCCGAGCCCGTCCTGCTTCAGGCGCAGCATCAGGGCGAACAGCTTTTCGGTCTCGCGCGAGGACAGGGCTGTGGTCGGCTCGTCCATCACCAGAACCTTGGAGCGTACGCGGAGCGCGCGGGCGATCTCCACCATCTGCTGTTCGGCGATCGACAGGGTGCCGACCTCGGTGTCGGCACCGAAGCCGACGCCCAGCCGGTCGAGCAGTTCCTGCGCGCCGGCGCGCATCGCCGCCCGGTCGACGAAGGGACCGCGCCGCGGTTCCTCGCCGATGAAGATGTTCTCGGCGACCGTAAGGTTGGGGGCGAGGCTGAGTTCCTGATAGATGATGGCGATGCCCAGGCGCTTGGCGTCGGCCGGGCAGGCCACGCTCACCGGCTGGCCGTGCATCAGCATCTGGCCGCCGGGATCGGCCACATAGGCGCCGGACAGCACCTTCATCAGCGTGCTCTTGCCGGCGCCATTCTCCCCCATCAGCGCGAGGATTTCACCCTGGCGGACGGTCAGGCTGACGGAATCGAGCGCCTTCACCCCGGGAAAGGTCTTGGAAATGCCGCGCATCTCCAGAACCGGCGGAGATGACCCGAGCACGTCGGTCAACATGGTTTCCATGATCGCTTCCTCCCGGCCGCGTTGGGCCGCCTTTGTCGGCCGGTTGGACCGGCCGCTTGGATTAACCGTCTGGACTGATGGCCTTTGCGGCCCTTGCCGGCCTTCGGCCGGTCTGTCGTTCTCCGGCCCTGGGCCGGGCTATTGACTGACCAGTGTCGCCCGTTTCGGGCTGAAGTTCAGATGAAGGGGCAGCAGCGCGGCGCCGATCGCCCCGGCTTCCCGCCCGACCTTGCCCAGCAGCAGTTCCGGCGACGTCCGGGATTCCGGCGCCGAGTCCGCCAGCAGCTGGTCGGTCCGGTCCCGCAGCCGCGCCAGCATCGCCGGCGGCAGCGCGCCGTCGAGCACCACCGTGGTCACGTCGAGCGTGCGTGCCGCCGACAACAGTGGGCCGGTCAGGGCGTCGGCGCAATCCTCCAGCCATTCGTCGGCCAGCTGCGGATGGCGAAGGATGGCGTCCTCCAGCCCGTCATAGACCGGGAAGTCGACACCGCTGCCCTTCAGATGGCGCACCAGCGCGTTGATCGACGCACGGGTCAGCAGGATGTCCCAGCGCCGGGTCGGCGGCGGCGCCGTCGGCAGGGTCGAGGGCGGGACCGGCATCAGGCCGATATCGCCGCCGTTGCCGTGGCTGCCGCGCAGGTAATCGCCGCCCAGCACGACGCCGCCGCCGGTGGCCGCGCCGATGAAGACATAGATGAAATCGTCACGCCGCCGGCCATGCCCGAGAAACAGCTCCGCCACCGCGGCGGCGGTGCCGTCATTCTCGCCGAACACCTCCATGCCGGTGCGCGAAGCCAGCGCGCCGATGATGTCGAATTCGTTCCAGCCCTCGCAGGCTTCGGCGGAAATCCCCAGCTCGCGCCGCCAGCTTCCCATATTGTAGGGGGCGGCGACCCCGAGCCCGACGATGCGGTCGCGGCTGTCCATCGGCACGTCGGCCAGCAGCGCCGCCAGCATCTCCTCCGCCGCGTCCAGCACGCTCTGCGGCGAGGCGAGCTGCGCCGGGCGCGACTGGCGCGCCAGCACGGAACCGCAGAAATCGACCAGCACCGCGTCCATCGACCGCCGCCCGATCTTGAGGCCGGCGGCATAGGCGCCGTCGGCGTCCAGCGACAGCAGGGTCGCCGGCTGGCCGCGGCCGCCCTGGCGCTTGGCCCCGACCCGTACCAACTGCTGGGCTTCCAGATCGCGCACGATCGAGCCGGCGGTGTTGTCCGTCAGGTTGACCAGCCGCGCCAGGTCGGCCTTCGACGCTTCGCCGATCCGCCGCAGCGCTGCCAGGATGACGCGCTCGTTGAACTGGCGAAGGTTGGTCGAATTGCTGCCTTGGCCGCGCGGGGCTTGGGACATCGGGGGAAACTCCTGATGCGAAGGGGGCGGATGCCGTAGCAGTCCTTGCTCCCTTGTCCACCATGAAAAACACACTATGCCCAACTGTATCGGGCGTCAATAATTAATCACGGTGAATTAAGATTTTCTCTGTCGTATTTTACGGCATATTAAAATATCAAATCAAATGTGCTCGCATTGTAAGCAATATTATTGTTTTCATGCCGGGGGCGCCGTTGCTCACATCCTGAGAAAGAAAGCGGTCGGACAGCAGATCGCCATCCGACCGCCAGGAGACCCCGGCACCAGGAAGACCGGGGCCGACGCACCCGAGGGAGAGCGCGCCGGGACGCACCGCCATGGAGGGAGAGGAGAGAGTTCCATGGCGGTGCGAAGCGGATGAAGGGCCAGGACGTCGGTTGGCCTCTTCTGGAAGTCCGAAGCCCTTAGAATGCGAGATCGGTGCGGATGATGAAGATGTCGCCCTTGTCGCTGTTTGCGGCGACGTCGGAGCTGAGCTTGAAGTGGTTGTATTCGGGCGCGACGCTGAAGCCGGGTGCGACGACATACTTGGCGCCGACGGTGAACAGCTCGAACTTGCTGCGGCCGCGGACGGTGAGGTCGCCGGCATCCTTGGCGTTCAGGTAGCCGACACCGAGCGTGGTGGCGCCGAAGGTGTACTGGGCGCCGGCGGTCCAGACGTCCTGCTTCTCGCGGCTGACGATGGTGGCGCTGGACTTGGCATAGCCGCTGTCGCCCGACCAGGCATAGCTGCCTCCGATCTTGAAGCCGGCATAGGCCAGCGTCAGGCCGGCATGGGTCGAGGACAGATCGTCGAAGCTCGCCGCCGGGGTGGTGGTGGAGTTCTTGGCCTGGCCGCCGAGATAGAACAGGCTGCCGTTGACCGCCACGCCGCCCAGCGTGTTGGTGTAGGTGCCGCCGACTTCATAGACGTCGCGGTAGGCGCCGGTGCGGTTGGCCGAGGCCAGCGCCAGCTTGGAGCGGTTGATGTCGGTGTTGCTGCTGTCCGAGGAGGGCTGGTAGGAGGCGCCGAACTTGAAGCCGGCGAATTCCGGGGTCCAGTAGGTGGCGCGGGTGGCGCTGTTGCCGGAGATCAGCGCGCGGATGTTGCCGATGGTGACCGGCGCGTTGGCGGCGCTGTTGCCGAGCCAGGACGGGAAGGAGCCGTCGACGCCGCCGGTGCCCCAGTCGGACGGGGCGATCACGCCACTGTCGTCGCTGGGGCCGTTCTCGACACCCAGATGCACAGTGCCGAAGCTGCCGTTGACGAACATGAAGGCGCGGTCATTGGTGACGGTGCGGACGTTGCCCGTGCCGTTCTCCGCCAGCAGGCGGATGCGGGCGCCGTATTCCAGCCCGTTGTCGGCCTTGGCCTTCGGCGTCACCAGCAGGCGCAGGCGGTTGCGGAACTCGGTGTTGCGCAGGCCGCTGTCACGGTCCTGGTTGACGTAGCCGCCCTCGAAATAGGCGTCGCCGCCAAGCGTGATGTCGAACTTCGACTGGGCCGAGGCCGAACCGGCCCCCATGACCAAGGCGAGAGAAAGGGTGGCTGCTCCAAGCAGCAGAGCGGATCTCACCATCAACGTTTCCCCCAACAAAAAGTCTTGTTGTTGCTTGGCCTGATCATTCGTCATGCCCGAAGCCATGAGCGGGCTGCTCGCACAGTGGCGACCGCAGCGGCGAGCGGGTTCGGACATGCAAAGACGGCAAGCGATTGCGGCAGGCCCCACGTCGCCGTCGCCGCACACACCCCTGCATGCGCGGCATTCCGGGTCCATCGTTGCCAGCCTCGATCATGCTAGACGGCGATCATCCGTCCGTCAATAAATTAATCACAGTGAATTAAGTTATGTTGTATCGTCAGTATCCCGATGATATTCATGGGGTGCGGTCAGAAGGGCGGGATGCGCAAGAAAGTTTCGATCCACCGCCCGTTCGCGGATCCTGGTCCGCTCCCAAAAAATCCGGAGGAAACAGCCATGCTGATTGGTATCGATCCCTTGCTCGGCCCCGAGCTGCTGGCCATGCTGCGCGCCATGGGCCATGGCGATGAGATCGCCGTCGTGGACGCCAACTACCCGGCGGTCGCCGACGCCCGCCGTCTGGTGCGCATGGATGGGATCGACGCGCCGCGGATCGTCCGCGCCATCCTGTCGGTGATGCCGCTCGACGATTTCGTCGAGGAGACGGCCTTCCGTCCCGCCGCCCAGAACGATGTCGACCGGATCGAGCCGGTGATGGTGGAGTTGCAGGATGCGGTGACCGCCCATGCGCCACAGGTCCGCCTGACGCCACTGGTGGGAAAGCCATTCTACGACCGGGTGCGCTCCGCCTTCGGCGTCGTCGCTTCGGGAGAGGCGAGGCTGTATGGCAATATCATTCTGCGCAAAGGCGTCATCCGCCCGACGGGTGGCTGAAGACAGGCGTTCCTGAGCGGAAAGGACGAAGACCATGACGACGAAACGGCTTGTCGACAAATTCGCCCTCGTCACCGGCGCGTCGCGGGGCATCGGCCGCGCCGTCGCCGAACGCTTCGCCCAGGAAGGGGCGACGGTGGCGATCAACGCCATCGCGCCGGGGCCCCAGGCCGACGAGGCGCTGGCGGCGGTCGCGGCGGCGGGCGCCGCCGCCGGCTTTCCCGGCCGCCGGCACCGGCTGGTCTATGCCGACGTCGCCTCCTCGGCCGCCGTCGACGCCATGGTCGACGAGGTCGTGGCGGCGTTCGGCCGGCTCGACATCCTGGTCAACAACGCAGGCATCCAGAGCGAGGAGCCGAGCGAGTCCTTCACGGACGGGACGATGGAGCGCGTGCTCGCCGTCAATCTGCTGGGGGCGGCCTACTGCGCGCGCGCCGCGATCGCGCATTTCCTCGGCCGTCCCGGCGGCGGGGTGATCGTCAACAACTCCAGTGTCCATCAGCTCATCCCCAAGCCCGGCTATCTGTCCTACTCGATCAGCAAGGGCGGGCTCGACAACATGACGAGGACGCTGGCGCTGGAGTTCGCCGACAAGGGCATCCGCGTGAATTCGGTCGGCCCCGGCGCCGTCGCGACCGACATCAACGCGGCCTGGAAGGATGATCCGGTCCGCCGGAAGGTCATCGAGGGGATGATCCCGATGCGCTACGTCGCCACGCCGGAGCAGATGGCGCCGGTCTTCGCCTTTCTCGCCTCCGACGACGCCAGCTACATCACCGGCCAGACCCTGTACGCCTGCGGCGGGCTCACCCTGTTCAACGAGATCAAATCGAACAGCACGTCCTGAGGGCGTTCCGGCGATCGGGGCGCCCAAGGTTGCGCCCGCTTTCCGCCCGGGGCGCCTCAGATGTGCAGGTAGCTTTCCTGGATGTCGGCCGCCCGGCCCAGTTCGGCGCTGGTGCCGCTCCACACCGTGCGGCCCTTCTCGATCACCGCGCAGGCATCGGCGAGGCGCAGCACCGCCGACAGGTTCTTGTCGACCAGAAGGATCGACTGGCCCTCGCGCTTCAGCGTCTCCAGCACCGCCCAGATCTCGGCGCGGATGACCGGGGCCAGGCCTTCGGTGGCCTCGTCGAGGATCAGCAGGCGCGGGTTGGTCATCAGCGCCCGGCCGATCGCCAGCATCTGCTGTTCGCCGCCCGACAGGCGGTTGCCCAGGTTGCGGCGGCGTTCGCGCAGGCGGGGGAACAGCTGCCACACCGCCTCCAGCGTCCAGCGTGCGGTTCCGCCGCCACGGGTGGCGGCGGTCGCGACGAGGTTCTCCTCCACCGACAGGGTCGGGAAGATCTGGCGGCCTTCCGGCACCAGCCCCACCCCCAGCCGGGCCACCCGGTGCGGCGGCATGCGGCCGATGCCGCGGCCGTCGAAGCTGACGCCGCCGCCCCAGCGCGGGATCAGCCCCATGATCGCGGAGATGGTCGTGGTCTTGCCCATGCCGTTGCGCCCCATCAGCGCCAGCACCTGCCCGGCCTCGATCGAGAGCGACACGTCGAACAGCACCTGGCTCTGGCCGTAACCCGTCGTGAGATTGTCGATCTTCAGCATCACGCCAACGCGTCCTCTCCAAGATAGGCGGTGCGGACTTCCGGGTGGCCGCGGATCTCGTCCACCGTGCCGGTGACGATGATCCGGCCATAGACCAGGACGGAGATGCGGTCGGCCAGGGCGAACACCGCCTGCATGTCATGCTCGACCAGCAGGATGCCGTAGCGGCTGCGCAGCTCGCGCAGGATGCCGATCAGCCGTTCCGTCTCCTCCGGCCCGGCCCCGGCCAACGGCTCGTCGAGCAGCAGCAGGCGGGGGTTCATCGCGATGGCGATGGCGAGTTCGAGCTGGCGCTTCTCGCCATGCGACAGGGCGGCGGCGCCGCGCTCGGCCACCCGTCCCAGCCCGACAATGTCGAGTGCGGTGCGCGCTTCGTCGTTCAGCGCCGCCTCGCCCGCCACCGGGCGCAGGAAGCGGAAGGAGGAGCCGCTGCGCGCCTGCACCGCCAGTGCCACATTCTCCAGCGCGGTGAAGCCCGGCACGATGCTGGTGATCTGGAAACTGCGGGCCAGCCCCAGCCGGGCGCGGCGCTCGAAGGGCAGGGCGGTCACGTCCTGGCCGGCGAAGCGGATGGTGCCGCGGTCCGGGCGGAGCGTGCCGCTGATCTGGTGGATCAGCGTGGTCTTGCCCGCCCCGTTCGGGCCGATGACCGCATGGATCTCCCCCGGCAGGACGGTCAGCGACACGTCGGAGGTCACGGTCAGCGCGCCGAAATTCTTGCTCAGGCCGCGCAGTTCCAGCAACGGATCATGCATCGGCGTTCCTCCGCTTGGGGGTGGCGAAGCGGACTGCGGCGCGCAGGCGCAGCGGGGCGCCGATCAGCCCGTCCGGCAGGAACAGCACCGACAGCACCAGCAGCGGCCCGAACACCAGCCGCCAGTAAACCAGCAGGTGCGACAGCGATTCCTCCAGCAGCACGATGGCGAGCGCCCCCAGGATCGCGCCGCCGAGCTGGCCGACGCCGCCGAGGATGACCATGAACAGCAGCTCTCCCGACCGCGTCCAGGACAGCAGGGCGGGCGACACGAACTCCGTCGCGTTGGCGAGCAGGGCGCCGGCCAGCCCGCCGACCGCCCCGGCCATCACATAGGCGACCAGACGGTAGGGGTAGGGCTGGAAGCCGACCGCCAGCGCCCGCTGCGGATTCTCCCGCGCCGCCCGCAGCACCCGGCCGAACCGGCTGCCCAGCAGCAGGTTGCCGCCGACCCACATCAGTGCCAGCAGGCCCAGGCACAGGAAATGGAAGGTCAGCCGGCTGTCCATGAGGTGGGTGCCCAACCATTCGGTGCGGGCGTAGAGCGTGTAGCCGTCGTCGCCGCCCAGGCTGGAGAAGGAGGAGGTGGTGAAGAAGGCCATCTGGCCGAAGGCCAGCGTGATCATGATGAAATGCACGCCGCTGGTGCGCAGCGACACCGCTCCGGTCACGAGCGAATAGGCGGCTGCCGCGGCGATGGCGGCGGGAAAGACGATCAGCCCCTCGCTGATTCCGGCGGCGTCGAAGGCGACCACCGTATAGGCGCCGATCCCCATCGTCGCGGCGTGGCCCAGGCTGACCAGCCCGGCGCCGCCGACCAGCAGCGACAGGCTGACCGCCGCCATGCCCAGGATCATCGCGCGGGCCAGCAGGCCGAGCGCGAAGCCGTCGCCGAAGCCGAGGAAGGGGGCGGACGCCAGCGCCAGCAGCGTGACCAGCGCGAGCGCATGTTTGCGAAAGGCTGCCGTCATGCCGCGCGTCCTCCGGGAAAGAGCCCGGCCGGGCGGAAGAACAGGATGGCGGCCATCACGATGTAGACCAGCATGGAGGCGAGCGCCGCCCCGGTCTGCCGCGCCGACGACGGGTCGAGCAGCAGGCGCAGCAGGTCGGGCAGCATCGCCCGCCCCACGCTGTCGAGCAGCCCGACCAGCAATGCCGCGATGAAGGCGCCCCGGATGGAGCCGACGCCGCCGATGACGATGACCACGAAGCACAGGATCAGCACGGTGTCGCCCATGCCGGGAGCCACCGGGAAGATCGGGCTGGCCAGCGCCCCGGCGAAGCCCGCCAGCATGGCGCCGAAGGCGAAGACGACGGTGAACAGGCGGCGGATGTCCACCCCCAGCGCCGACACCATGGCGGGGTGGGTCGCCCCCGCCCGCACCAGCATGCCGGCGCGCGTCCGCTCCACCAGGAACCACAGCAGCAGGGGAACGACGATGCCAATGCCGATGATGACCAGCCGGTAGGTCGGATAGATCAGCCCGGCGACGATCTCCACCCCGCCCAGCGGGCCGCCGGCCAGTCCGGTGGGCTCCAGCACGGTCTGCGGGGCGCTGCCCCACAATGCCCGCGTCGCCTCGTCCACCGTCAGGATCACACCGAAGGTGGCGAGCACCTGGCTCAGATGGTCGCGTCGGTAGAGATGACGGAACACCAGCCATTCCAGCGCCAACCCGACCAGCAGCGCCACCGGCAGGGCCAGCAGCGCCCCCAGCCAGAAGTTGCCGGTCCACACGCCCAGCGTGGCGGCGACATAGGCGCCCAGCATGTATTGGACGCCATGGGCCAGATTGATCAGGTCCATGACGCCGAACACCAGACTGAGCCCGGCCGCCACCAGAAACAACAGCACCCCGAATTGCAGGCCGTTCAGAGCCTGCACCAGAAGCATGGACATCGCTAAATTCCCCCGTCAGCCGGTCCCGCCCGTCACCCCATCTTGCAGGAGGCGGCGTAGCTGTCGGAGTCGGCGCTCAGCACCTTGCGCACGGTTTCCGTCTGGAACTTGCCGTCGGCGCGCTTGGCGACCTTGCACAGCCAGAAATCCTGGATCGGGAAATGGTTGGGTCCCAGCCGCAGCGACCCGCGCACCGACGGGAAATCGCCCGCCTCCAGCGCCGTGCGCAGCGCCGCCTTGTTGGCGACGTCGCCACCTGTCCGGCGGATCGCCGCGTCCAGCATGTGGGCGGCGTCATAGGCGTGGGCGGCGAAGTTCGACGGGACATAGCCGTAGGCGGCCTCGAACTCCTGCACGAAGCGGCGGCTGTGCGGGTTGTCGAAGTTGGGCGCCCATGTGGCGGCGGTGTAGAAGTCGAGCGCCGCCTCGCCCTGCGCCGGCAGGGTCGATTCGTCGACAGTGAAGGTGGACAGGAAGGGGATGTTGGCGAGACCGGCCTGCCGGTACTGCCGCACCAGATTGACGCCCAGCGCGCCCGGCATGAAGGTGAAGATGGCGTCGGGCTTGGCGGCGGCGATCTTGGTGACCTCGGTCGAGAAGTCTAGCTGGCTCAGCGGGACATAGACCTCGTCCACCACCTCGCCCTTGTAGCGGCTGCGGAAGCCGGCCACCGCGTCCTTGCCGGCCTGATAGTTCGGCACCAGGATGAAGACGCGCTTGTAGCCCAGATCCTGCGCCGCCTGCCCCATCGTCGCGTGCGGCTGGTCGTTCTGATAGGCGCTGCTGAACAGGAAGGGGCTGCATCCCTTGCCGGCCAGGGTGGAGGGGCCGGCGTTGGCGGTGATCAGGAAGGTGTTGCTCTCCGTCACCGGGCGGACGATGGCCTGCAGCATGTTGCTGAAGACGACGCCGACCACGAAATCGACCTTGTCGCGCTCCAGCGCGGCACGGACCTTGGACACCGCCACGTCCGGCTTCAGCTCGTCGTCGATCACCAGCGTCTCGACCGCCCGGCCGCCCAGCTGGTTGTTCAGGCGCGCCACCCCGGCCAGCCAGCCATCGCGCAGATGGGTGCCGAGCGCCGCCCCCGGACCGGACAGGGTGCCGACGAAGGCGACCTTTACCGCCTGACTCTGCGCCCGCGCGACGGAGGGCGCGAAGGCGAAGCCGCCGGTGGCGGCCAGGGTTGCGGTTGCGGCGGTCGTGGTGAGGAAGCTGCGACGGTTCATTGTGATTTTCCCTGTTCTTGACGTTTTTTGAGCATACCCTCGCAATCCGGCTTTTGGCATCCGTGTCTCTGCGGTGCGCCGGTTGTCTGCGTCGGGTGGCGGGCATTTCAGTCCGGGGCCGGAGATGGGCGTCAGTCCAGGCCGACGTTCGGACGGCTGGGCAGCCGCTGGACCGGCGTCGTCGTGTCCGTCCAGGCGCCGGGCAGCGGGGCGCGGCCGTCCTCCAGCAGCTTGCGCAGCACGCGCAGGTCGCGGGCGGCGTTGACCGCCACCGCGCCGACGGCAACCCCGGACCCGTCCAGCATCAGCCAGCAGCCGCTGCCGGCCTCCGGCGTGCCGCGCGCCACCGCATGGGTGCCGAGGCCGGGCAGTCCCAGCATCTGCACGTTCACGCCATACTGATCGGACCAGAACCAGGGAATCTCGGCATAGACGCCGGTTCCCCCCAGGGCAGCCCTGGCGGCGACGATCGCCTGATTCTGGGCGTTGGCCCAGGACTCCAGCCGCAGAGACGTTCCGGCGAAGGCGTTGGGATGGCGGGCGACGTCGCCGGCGGCGAAGATGCCGGGATCGGAGGTCCGTCCCTGGGCATCGACGACGATGCCGTCGTCCAGAGCCAGCCCCATGGCGGCGGCCAGCCCGACCTCCGGCTCGATGCCGATGCCGAGCAGGAGATGATCGGCCTCCAGCCTGCCGCCGTCGGCGAGGGTGACGGCGATGCCGCCGGCCGTACCGGTGACGCCGGCGACACCGACACCGGTGACCATGCGGACGCCGTGGCTCTCATGCAGGGTATGCAGCCAGTCGGACACCACCGGCGGCATGGTGCGGGCGCACAGCCGGGGTGCCGCCTCCACCACCGTCACCGCGACCCCGAGGGCGCGGGCGGTCGCCGCGACCTCCAGCCCGATCCAGCCGCCGCCGAGCACCAGCAGATGCCTCGCCCCTGCCAGAGCGCCGCGCAGGCGTTCGGACTCCGTCAGCGTGCGCAGGGTGTGGACGCGGTCGGACGGCAGCGAGTCCAGGCCGGGCAGCCGCCGCGCCCGCCCGCCGGTCGCCAGGAACAGCGTGTCGTAGGCGACGCTGCGGCCGTCGGCGGTGGTGACGATCCGCGCCGCCCGGTCCACCGCCGTCACGCGCTGGCCGAGCCAGCACTCCACGCGGGCCTCCTCGGCGAGCGTCGGGTTCAGCAGGGTGATCGCCTCGACGCTGCCGGTTCCCTGGAGGAACGCCTTCGACAGGGCCGGCCGTTCATAGGGCCAGTGCGGTTCCTCGCCGATCAGCACCAGCCGGCCGGTGAAACCCTCTGTCCGCAGGGTGCGGGCGATCCAGGCGGCGGCCTGACCGCCGCCGACCACCACATAGGTCGCCCCCCCTTGGGGTATTGCGGTCACGGGGGCCTCCCTCCTCAGCGGTCCAGGGCGATCTCGACCCGGTCGCCGACCACCCGCACGGGATAGCTGCGCACCGGCTCGGTGATCGGGGCGGAGCACGGGGCGCCGCTGCGGATGTCGATGAGCCCCTGGTGCAGCGGGCATTCGACGCAGCCATTCTCGACGAAGCCGTCGGACAGCCGGGCCGCCCCGTGGGAACAGAGGTCGTGCAGGGCGAAGAAGTCCCCCTCCTGCCGGAACAGGGCGACCGGCACGCCGGCGATGCTGAGTCCCAGCACCTCGTCGTCGCTGAGGGCGTCGGTGGCGGCGGCGTCGTGCCATTCGGTCATGGTCGGTTTCCCTCTCCGTGGTCAGATCGGGTAGGCCAGCAGGGTCTGCACCCGGCTGGTGTCGTAGATGCAGCGCTTGGCCTTGAAGCGCAGCCCTTCGGCGGTGCGCACGACATGGTCGAGGTAGCGCCCGGCCTGAAACACCGTCGATTCCCCGGCCGCCGAGGTGTTGATGACCACATAGCTGGTCTGGCAGAGATAGCCGTCGGCGCCGTCGCTCGTCCATTCCAGGCCGGACAGGCAATGGCGGTAGATCGGCTGTTCGAAGATGTTGGCGTTGCGCATCGCCACCACGCGGTCGCGCAGCATGCGGGCGTTGTCGCAATGCATGATCGGCGCCGGCAGCCCCAGATCCTCGTTCTCCTTCGAGATGATCTGGTACAGGCAATCCTCGGTGAACAGTGTCGGCCATTCCTCCATCCGGTCATTGTCGATGATGGAGACATAGCGGTCCTGGAGCGCACTCAACTCCAGGCGGATCAACAGGTCGCGGGTCATCAGGTCGTTCATGCCGGTCACTCCGCCGCGACGCTGGGCGTCTCGAAGCCCATCAGGTTCTGATAGCCGACCCAGAAGCGGCGGATCAGGGTCTCGGTGATCAGGGTGTTCTGCTCGTCCGGGGCGGAGCGGGCCATCTCGATGACCGAGGTCTTGTCGCCGTCGCGCACCGTGCCGCGCTGCACCAGTTCGGTCGCCTCGGTGTCCTCCATCGAGATGTAGCCGGCCGGGCCGACCAGATTGGCCTGCTTGATGCGCAGCGCCCGCAGCTCCGGCGTGTCGTCCTCATAGCCGAAGAAGTGGAAGACCAGCTCGAAATGGTCCGGCCCCTTGGGCAGCAGCTGGCGGGCGACCAGCGTGTTGTGGATCTGCTGGATCACCAGCTGCGGGAAGATCGGCTGGATGTGGTTGGTGGTGATCTCGTCGAATTCCGGCTCCAGCGCCAGCAGCGAGTCATCCTCCAGATGGAAGCCCTCGTCGTAGGAGCGGATCTTCTGGGCCTTGTAGTCGGCCGAGTTCACGTCCTCCTCGCTCTTCGACACATAGATGATGCTGTGCAGCCCGTGGGTGGCGTCGGGGATGCAGCGCGCCTTCATGCCGACGCGGAAGATGTTGAAGGTGGTGTGGAAGAGGTGCAGCAGGCTGGCGTGGTAGGGATCCTTGACATTCTCGAAGTACAGCTTCCAATTGCTGTCCGAATATTGCCGGGTGCAGCCGAGATAGACCACCGGCTTGGCGAAGATACGGTCGACGAAGGGCCGCATCTCGGGGCCGATGTAGTCGGCCAGCGGGCCGACCGTGTCGCTGAAGGTGGCGAAGACCAGCCCGCGATAGCTCTCGACCCGCAGCTGGTGCAGGTTGTGCCTCGCCGGGTCGAAATCCTTCGGCATTCCGGTGGCGCCCTTCTGGCCGCGCCGGAAGGGAACGCCCTGGAGATTGCCGGCGGCGCCGAAGCTCCACTGGTGATAGACGCAGCTGTGCGACAGCGCGTTGCCGCGCGCCTTGCGGCAGACCATGGCGCCGCGGTGGGCGCAGCGGTTGACCCAGGCGGCCAGCGTGCCGTCCTCGGTCCGCGTCATCACCACCGGGGTGTCGCCAACGAAAGTGCTTTTGTAATCGCCAGGATTGGGGATTTCCGCTTCCAGGCCAAGGAAGTTCCAGGTCGGGCCGCGATAGATGCGCTCCTGTTCCCGTGCGTAGATCTCTTCGGAACTGAACACCGTGTAGGGCACACGCGACCCGTCGGGATTCGGGAATACGGCAAGCCGGCTTTCGGCACTTGGTCCAGTCATCGGGCTTTTCCTTTGAGCATGGGGTCAACCGACCCTCCACACCGGAAAAGCTTGGCAGATGACCGGCCGGCCGCTCTATCCGCTCAGCGCATGCGTGGTCCGCCGCTATCCAAAAAACGCAACAATCGGAAGATCAAAATCCACATTCTTTTTGGCATTATGTGCGGTGCCAAAATAAAACGCAGAGATTGCTTCGGATTTGACCAGGTCGCTGCGATGCTGAGCTGTCGCATCGCGGACGCGGCACTTGGTTTCACTCCGTGACCATGGCGAGAAGGGCGGTGGTCGCCTCATTGTCGTCACCGGCCCGCGTGCTGACGATGATCGGCGAGGTGATTCCCGGTTCGGCGATCGGCCGGTAGATCAGGTCGCCGCGCGACCCGGAGGCGGAGTCCGGCACCAGACACAGCCCGACACCGCAGGCGACCAGCCCCAGCGCGGTCTGGAGCTCCCCCGCCTCCACAACCGCGTTGGGCAACAGGCCGCGGTCGCGGAACAGGGCAAGCACCTGATCGGCATAGCTCGGCCGGGGTTTGCGGGGATAGACCAGCAGGGTCTCGCCGACCAATGCTGCCAACGGGACAGGGCCGGTCCCGGCGGCCAGCGGGGAGTCGCCGGAAACCGCCACCACCAGCGGTTCGTCATGCAGAACCCGCTGGACGATGCCGGGCTCCTGGAAGGACAGCCGGCCGAAGCCGATGGCGATGCGGTGGTCGCGCAGCGCCGGCAGCTGTTCCAGTGTCGTCATTTCGATCAGCCGGACGTCGAGGTCGGGGCGCGACGCCCGGAACCGTCTCAGCACGCGCGGAAGCGAGCCGTAGAGGATCGAGCCGACCAGCCCGATCGGATAGACGGTGCGGCGCGATCCGCCCAGCGCCCGCAGGCTCCAATGGATGTCGTCGACGCGGTCGAGCACCTGGACGGCATGCTCGTAGAGCAGGCGCCCGGCCTCGGTCAGTTCGAGCGGACGCGATCCCCGCACCAGCAGTTCCGCCCCCAGCTCCTCTTCGAGCTGGCGGATTTGCCGGCTGAGCGGGGGTTGCGCGATGTGCAGCCGCTCCGCCGCGCGGGTGAAGCTGCGCTCGGCCGCGACCATCTGGAAATAGCGCAGGTGCCGCAGTTCCATATCACCGAACTCCCGTCACCGGTCGGAACGGAGCCGTCACCCCGCCCGCAATGCCCGTCTTGATGCCCGACAGCGGGGATGATGGCAACAAGGGCGCATCCTTCCGCCAGCGAGCCCATACCTGCTGGGTATGGAAACAGGACTCAATCGGTTTTGGACGCTGACCGTCATTCCAAAGAATAATCAGCGACAAAAATTCATAAGCCGTACAGAAGCCCTGATTTGAGGATGGTCGCGTGACGAAAATCGAGCGGATCGAAACCTTCATTCTGGATCTGCCGACCATCCGCCAGCACGTCCTGGCGATGGCGACGATGCGGACGCAATCGGTCGTGATCGTCCGCATCACCGCGTCCGACGGCGTCGTCGGCTGGGGTGAAGGGGCGACCATCGGCGGCCTGAGCTATGGCGAGGAGTCGGTCGAAGGCATGGCGCTGGCCATCGACACCTACATGGCGCCGTTGCTGATCGGCCAGGATGCCGACCGGGTCGGGGCGGCGATGGCGCGGATCGGCCCCTTCGTCCAGGGCAACAACACGGCCAAATGCGCGGTCGAAACGGCGCTTCAGGACGGGGCGGCCCGGCGGCTGGGCGTATCGCTGGCCCAATTGTTCGGCGGGCGGGTGCGCGACCGGCTGCCCTGCGCCTGGACGCTGGCGAGCGGGCAATCCGATCTGGACATCGCCGAGGCCGAGCGGCTGCTCGACGCCCGCCGCCACAACATCTTCAAGCTGAAGATCGGCAAGCGTCCACTGGCCGACGACATCGCCCACATCGCCGCGATCAAGCGCGCGCTGGGCGACCGTGCCAGCATCCGGGTCGACGTCAACCAGGCCTGGAGCGTCACCGACGCCCGGCGCGGACTGGCGGCGCTGGCCGACGCCGGGGCCGATCTGGTCGAACAGCCGGTCGGCCGCCAGCATCTGCCGGCACTCGCCCGCCTGACCCAGGATTTTCCCATCGCCGTGATGGCCGACGAGATCCTGCGCGGTGCCGAGGACGCCTTCCGGGTCGCCGCCGCCGGCGGGGCCGACGTTTTCTCGGTCAAGCTCGCCCAATCAGGCGGCGTCGGTCCGGCGGCGAAGGTCGCGGCCATCGCCGAGGCGGCCGGGATCGGGATCTATGGCGGCACCATGATCGAAACCGGGGTGGGGACGGCGGCGGCGGCCCAGCTGTTCGCCACGCTGCCCCGGCTGGACTGGGGAACCGAGCTGTTCGGCCCCCTGCTGTTCACCGACGATTTCCTCGCCACGCCGCTGCGCTACGAGGAGTTCGCCCTGGTCGTGCCCGACGGGCCGGGCATCGGCGTCGACATCGACCCCGACCGGCTGGACGCCCTGCGCCGCGACCGTCCGCGCAGCCTCCATGCCGTGTCCGCCATGCCTCAGGCCGCCATTTCCCAGGGTGCCATTTCCCGAGCCGCCATTTCCCAAGCCGGAGAGTGATCCCATGCTGTTCCATGTGACGATGACCGTGCGCCTGCCGGCCGACATGCCGCCCGATGCCGCGGCCGACCTGAAGGCGCGCGAGAAGGCCATCGCCGCCGATCTGCAGCGCGGCGGCAAATGGCGCCATCTGTGGCGCGTCGCCGGGGCCTACGCCAACGTCAGCGTTTTCGACGTCGCCGACAATGCCGAACTGCACGACATCCTGACCGGGCTGCCGCTGTTCCCCTTCATGGAGATCGCGGTCACGCCGCTGTGCCGCCACCCGTCGTCGGTTCGCGACGGCGACGCCTGACGGTCCGTTTCCTCCAGGCGGCTACCCAGCCTCCTGACCGCAACCAACGAACAAATTCAAAGGGAGACTTCCATGCAGGCCAAGGACATCGACGCGCTGTTGGCGCGCTTCACCCAGGTCACGCCCGGCAAGACGCCCAACCCGCGGGTCAAGGCGATCGTCGATCGCGTCGTCCGCGACCTGTTCGTCACCATGAACGACTTCGACGTCACCCCGGACGAATTCTGGACCGCCTGCAACTATCTGACCGAGCTGGGCAGGAACAACGAGGCCGGGCTGCTGGCCCCCGGCCTGGGCTTCGAGCATTTCATCGACCTGCTGGTCGAGGAGCGCGAGACCGCCGCCGGTCTGAACGGGACCGGCACCCCGCGCACCATCGAAGGTCCGCTCTATGTGGCCGGCGCTCCGGTCCATCAGGGCAGCGCCCGCATCGATGACGGGCTGGACGACGAGGCGGAGCCGCTCTTCATGTCGGGTGTCGTGCGCGACGCCTTGGGCAAGCCGATCCCCAACGCGGTGGTCGAGGTCTGGCACGCCAACTCCAGGGGCAATTATTCGATCTTCGACAGCGCGCAGACACCGTTCAACAATCGCGGCACCATCCGGACCGGCGCCGACGGGCGCTATTCCTTCCAGTCGATCATGCCGTCGGGCTATGCCTGCCCGCCGGGCAGCAGCACGCTGCAACTGCTGGACCTGCTGGGCCGTCACGGCGCCCGCCCCGCCCACATCCACTTCTTCGTCAGCGCCCCCGGCTACCGCAAGCTGACGACGCAGATCAACATCAAGGGCGATCCGCTGATCGACGACGATTTCGCCTTCGCCACCCGCGCCGGTCTGGTTCCCGACATCCGCCGCATCGACGATCCGGCGGCGATGGAATCCCGTGGCGTCACCCGTCCCTTCGCCGAGATCAGCTTCGATTTCCGTCTGGTCGAGGCCCGCGACGGCCTGCCCGCCGACGTGGTCGAGCGCGCGCGCGTTTCGGCCTGAGCAGTCCCGGCATACGGGATTCCGGTGCCCGGAATTCCGGTTCGTCCTGACGAGGAACGACCCCCGCCCGTCCCGGCGGGGGCGTCCCCGTTTCGGAAGCCGGTATCCGGTACGGGATTTGCTTAGGAGTCGTATCGTTACGAGGGTCGTCCACAGCCAGGAGGATGCGTCGCCATGGACATGATTGCCGCCGACATGCCTGCCGCTTTGCCGCCCCTCAACGCGTCGGCGCTTCGGCTGTGCCGCATCTTCGAGACGTCGGATCTGGATGACGCCCGCGAACGGATTTCCAAGGTGATGCAGCCGCACAGCCTGATGGCCTGCGGCCGGCCGAAGGGGGGCCAGCCGTCGCACATGGATTTCATGGCGATGAAGGGCATGGGGATCGGCACGATCAAGTTCGGTCAGGCGTCGATCGCCGTCCCGCCGCTGGACGATTACTATCTCGCCATCCTCTGCGTCAGCGGCGGCGCCGAAATCCGCATCGAGCGCGACACCTTCACCGTGGACCGTTTCAACGGCGTGCTCTGTTCGCCGGGAAGCCCAATCGCTGGGCAGTTCTCGCCCGATTGCGAGCAGCTGGTGCTCAAGATTGCGCGCAGCCGGCTGGCGGCTTTCAACGGGCCGCGTCCGGTGCGGCTGGCGGCAAGGCTGGATCTGCACAGTCCCCGGCTGACGCCGCTGCTGGTGGCGCTGCGCGGGGTGATCGGCGATCCGGCCACCGTCCGGCTGATCCGGGACGATCCCCTCGTGGCCGCCGAATATGAGCAGCTCTTCCTCCGGCTTCTGCTGGCTGGTCAGGATTGCGCGGAGCCGGACGACCGGCGGCAGGGGCCGCGGCCGGTTTCGGTTCATCGGGCCATCGCCTATCTGCGGGAAAATTCCGCCGCCGCGATCACGCTGGCCGATATCGCCCAGGCGGCCGGCGTCCCGGAGCGCACGTTGCACGATGCCTTCAAGCGTTTCGAGGGAGTCAGTCCGCTGCGCTATCTGCGCAACCTGCGTTTGGACGATGTCCATGCGCAACTGCGCAGCGGAGGAGGCGATGGCGCCAGCGTGACGGCCGTCGCGCTGAATGCCGGGTTCACCCATCTGAGCCGCTTCGCCCAGGATTACGCCGATCGCTTCGGCGAGCGGCCGTCGGACACCCTGCGCCGCGGGTGCGCCTGACGGGTCGCGTTCCGTCACAGGCGGCGCTTGCACTTCGGCCGGTCTCCATGCCTGATTGAGCGGATCGGAGGGGCTGACACATCATGCGTGAAATCCTGAAGATGGGTGATCCGCGGCTTCTAAGGGTGGCAAGGCCGGTTGAGGACATCCATGACCCGGCAGTGAAAGCGCTGATCGCCGAGATGTTTGAAACCATGCATGCCACCAACGGCGCGGGACTGGCCGCGCCGCAGATTGGTGTCGACCTGCGGGTGATCATCTTCGGGTTCGACTCCAACCCGCGCTATCCGGACGTGCCGCCGGTGCCCGTCACCACGCTGATCAATCCCTGGTTCGAGAAGCTCACCGAGGAGACGGAGGAATCCTGGGAAGGCTGCCTGTCGGTTCCGGGCATGCGCGGCATGGTTCCGCGCTGCACCCACATCCGCTATGGCGGGACCCTGGAAGACGGCACGCCGATGGTCCGTGAGGCGAAGGGCTTTCACGCCAGGGTTTTCCAGCACGAATTCGATCATCTGGAGGGTTTTCTCTTTCCCCAGCGTATCGCGGACATGGCGAAATTCGGCTTCATCGACGCCCTGTTCCCGGAGTCCGGGCTCGCCGATTTGGAAGCGCACTGACGCGGCACGGCCCATAACTTCGTTCGTGACCGTCCCCGCGGCCGGTGATGCAAGACGATCCGGATCACCGGCGTCGACGATCGCCATTCCGGCAGCCTGTTCACCAGCAGCACCAGCGAAGCGGATGCAAAAGCTCCATCCATCCCGCCTGGCGAAGGCGGCAGGGGTGATCCGTCCCGTGCGGGGTTGCGGGACTGGCGGTCTTGTCCTGTCAATCGAGAAGGTTGCAGAGCTGGATACGCGTCAAAGGTTGGTGGCTGGATATCTACTGCCGGCAGGCGACGGCAGGCCACAGTCCGGGCCACAGTCCGGGCCACAGTCCGGGATGACGTTCTCGATGGCAAAAAATGATGGATATCTGAAAAGATATTCTACTTTCAGCGCTTGAATTGTCCGCGCATCAATCCGGAAACGTGTAAATCATCTGGCAATTAAACCATTTTGGTGCTATGGGAATGGTGGCAATAGACAGGCGCGCAGTCGCCTTCGCGGGGCAGCGCCGTGGCGAAAGGCGAACCTTATGCGTTTGACTTTCTGTAATGGGGGCGTATCGCCGATCCAGAGTTCCCGGTGCGCCGTCAGTGCCATGTATTCCTGAGTTCAGTTTTCATCCTGTATTTTAAATAAGCGGGGGAAGCTCAATGTCATATTTGACTGGGCCGCGGCTGAATTTCACTGGAAAATTCATTGCGGACGTTTCGACCGTCAATAATTTCCCGGCAAACTTCGACCGGACCAACTACACGGCCGCGGATTACGCGAACTGGGCCATTGGCTATTGGAATCCCTACGGCACCGGGGTCTGGCGTCTGACCGACTGCTTGGTGACTGGTGCCGTGCGGGGCGATGGCAGTGCCGTGACCGGTGATCCGGTGCTGTCGATGGCGCTGGCCGACGCCGATGACCAGCCGCCGGCCAAGATGGTCGATCTGGACAGCGAGCAGCAGATGGTTTCGGCCATCTGGGGCCTCGTCGTCCGGCTGGTCGGCGGTGACGGGAAGGCGGCACTGCGCAGCAACTTCGCCGTCGCGTCCTTCACCGATCTGTGGAAGCGCAGCCTGACGCCGGGCTCCCTGCCGCAGCACAAGCTGCATCCCGCCTGCCTCTATGGCGCCGCCTGGCAATCGGTGCTGACCGATCTTGCCTGGGGCGACGTCGCCGGTTCGCCTTTCCTTCAGGACCTTCAGGCCGCGGCGGGCAAGGACGGGCTGCTGTCGATCAAGTTCAACGTGGTGGGTTACAACGCCGGGTACTGGATCGGCGACGATGGCACGCGCTATCCGCCGCCGCCCGACTTCACGATGGGCCTGATCACCGGCAGCATCGGCGTCGCCAGCAAGGACGAGCCACGCTTCTTCACGCTGGGCCGCAAGTTGCAACCCAGCGAGACGCAGAGCCAGTCGGCGCCGACCCTGTTCTATTACGCCACCGCCGTGGTGAACGAGGGGCGCAAGGCGCTGACCATCGATCTCGGCAATTCCATCCCGTTCAAGGAATGGCGCGGCGACATCGTCGGCGAGACGCTGGAGGTCGGCTATCTCGATCCGGCCGGGGCCTTCCAGCCGCTGGGCGAGGCCATCACCCCGGACAATGGCTGGTACCGGCGGACCGCCGGCATCGTCGACATCGCCCTGACCGAGGCGCAGCTGGCGGCTGTCGGCACCAGCCCGCTGGCCGTGCGCAAGGCCGGCGCCGACCGGCTGCTGGGGCAGGAGCCGGCGGACGGAAAGGCCCTGCGTGCCGACCAGTTCGTCTACCGCATGGCCCCGGGCGACAGCGCCGAAACCACCGTCTGGGCGACCGCTTTCGGCAAGCCGCTGGCTGACGCTGAGGTCGCGCTGGCCTTCGACAACAGCTCGCTCGGCGGCGACAAGGACGATCCGCCGGTCGGCATCCCGGCCGGCGCGCTGGGATTCCCGCCTTCGGTGAAGACCGACACCGCCGGCAAGGCCACCGTCCGGTTCGCCGCCAGCGATCCGGGCCACCCGCGTGGGATGGACGACATCGACGGGCAGGTCTATGGCGTGCGCCCGACGCTGAGCGGGGCCGGCACCGAGGCCTACAGCAATCCGTGGGACTTCATCAGCTTTCTGGTGTGGAGCGGCTACGAGATCCCCGAAGAGCCGACCTGGGAGGCCGACATCCAGCCGATCCTGGCGCAGTATGCCGCTCTCTATCCGGTGATGCTGCCGGTGCTGAACATGGGCGACTATGACAGCGTGCGCAAACATCTCTATGCGCTGCAAACCGCCATGTCGCTGCCGGAAGAGAACCCGAACTACATGCCGGCGGTGCGCGACCTGTCGCCGAACAAGAAGGCCGCCGTGCTGAAATGGGCGGTCAACCCGGTGCGCGGCGCGGTGCCGTCACAGCCCGCCACCGCTCAGGCCGCCACCGCACAGGCCGCACCAGCGACGGGGACGATGCCGCCGCCCGCCGCCCAGGCGCCGGTGGCGGAGGGCGCCGTGCCGCACCCCGCCACCTACCTGAAGAAATAACCGGCCGAGCCACGCCCCAACCATCTGATTGGTGGAGAGATCCCACATGACGACCGCCCCCCAAGGCGAGCCCATCGCGGCGACCCGCTCGGTCCCGGCCGCCGGCGCCAAGGCAACCGACCTGCCCAAGCGCGGCCCCTCGCTCGTCGTCCAGGCAAAGACGCCGCGGACGCTGGACGAGGTGCGCGCCAACCTCCAGCTCGCCGTCGAACTGGAGCACGCCACCCTGCCGGCTTATCTCCAGGCCGCCTATTCGCTGGACGAGTCGAAGAATGGCGTGATCGCCGGCATGATCATCGACATCGCCATGCAGGA